>CBKWLJ010000734.1:0-1705 GCA_966675205.1 uncultured bacterium | reverse complement strand
CGCATCCGTTCCAAACCTTCCAACAGGTTCTGCCCATACTCTCTGAATATCTCGTTCTGGTAAATGCTTCACATATGCAGATACTGTTGCTTCAAACTCAGCTTTCTGTTCATCAGACAATGCTGCAAGCACTCCAGCAATATTAGATGCATCGCTTTCAAGCTTTTCGGAAAGACGTGAATAATTCCGCATCTTATCAGGATTAGAATTCAGAATAAAAATATTTTCTATAGCCTGAATAATTATATTGATGATCTCATCAGTTATTTTTATTGTTTTACCTGTTCTGATATTATATTTAATGGGAAATTCACCATACTTCATGTGTAAATTAAACAAATTTAGCCTAGGTGAATTATATAGACTTTTAATATTATATTTTTCCTCTTCAATTTCATGGCTATATTCTATGTTTTTTTGATGACTTATGTATTCTTTTACAGCTCGGACAAAAGGTTTTGTTTGTATTGTCATACTATATAGGTAGTCGGTTATATTATCTTCTCCTTGAACCAGTATTTTTAAGGTAATTTGAGTTTCATTTTTAAGTGCAGCCCACTCTACACCACCTCGAATAGAGGGAAGTACTGAATCCCCTGCTAAAGCCGATTCAACGTCTTTACCTATAACTGTTCTTCTCAAGAACTCTAAAGCATCAACTACATTAGATTTTCCGCTCGCATTCGTTCCAATAAGAACAGTCAAAGGGTCAATTGGAAGTTCCGCATAACGGAAACTTTTCCAGTTTTCAAGGATGAGTTTCTTAAGCATTAATCTATTTCAAAATTTTTCCAAGCAGTACCTCTGTATCCAAAATCAAAAAGCTCTGGATGCAAAATCTCGGCTAAAATTTCCAGCGAATCGACTAATCGTGGCCCTGGCCGATTGAAATAAGCATTGCCATCAGTGATGAAAACCTTCCCCGTGCGGACAGCGCGTAAGCTAGACCATTCTGGATGTTGTTGGAGTGGGACAGTTTCTTGGCGAGTACGTTCTAAATCAAAGCCACAGGGCATGATAATAAGTACTTCTGGATCAGCTTTGCGTAAGGCATCCCACTCTAAGTACGGGGAATGCTGGCCGACAACGCCAAACACAGATTTACCCCCTGCTAGTTCCACTAATTCGGGAATCCAGTTACCAGATGCCATCAGGGGGTCTGTCCATTCAATGGCAGCAACCGTAGGACGCTCATATTCAGGCAATCCTTGTGTCTTATCTGTGCAAGCTTTAATACGAGACTGGAGTTGAGTTAACAAAGGTTGTGATTCTACTCCCAGTGAGGACGCGACTCGTTCAATGTCTGCCCAAACATCACTGAGTACCTTCGGCTGCAAAGAAATCACCTGCGGGTGACTCTGAGTGAGTTCAGCAACGGCTTTCTCGACTACATCGTAGTTAACTGCACAAACATCACATTGATCTTGGGTAACAATGTGGGTTGGTTGTAACTGTTCTAAGGTATCTAGTTTGATTTTGTAGATGCTGAGAGCTTTTTGCACCAACTCCCGGACATCGAGGTCAATTTGGGCGCTGGGTTTTTCTGAATTGAGTTGCGCCTCAGTGCAAACGGGTAGGTTTTGGATTTTTGGCGGGTAATCGCATTCGTGCGATCGCCCCACGAGTACATCCGTTAAGCCCAATGCTGCCACAATTTCTGTGGCACTGGGCAGCAGAGAAACAATTCTGAAATTTGAAGAATTCA
>CBKWLJ010000733.1:0-1771 GCA_966675205.1 uncultured bacterium | reverse complement strand
ATGAATCGCCCCTACAAATGGCGGTTTAACAGTAAATTTGCGTAAGTCCTGTTCTATCAATTTTTAGTAAGGTTTGTGAAACGAATCAAGCATCTTGTACTCAGGGAATAGGGAATGGGAAAGAATCACCAAAACCCTATTCCCATTTTTCTAACTTGAAAATAAGGCAGGAGGCTCTAGGGCAGAGGGCAGAAGGGATAAGAATTTTCAATTCCTTTCGTTGTGTACTGGCGTTCATGGGTGTCTCATCTGAAAATAGGGAACTCCTGAACAGGGGAAGAAGGGAAAAAGGATTTTCATCCTTTTATTGTGCGTGACCCACGTATGGGGTCTGTCATGGAGAATTATTGCTACTATTATTAAGTTCTATCCTCAGTTTGCACTGTACAAGCCGATTAGGAAGAAATCGGAAAGCCTTGATCAGCTAACGGTAAGACCCAGTAAAAAATTTATCCGGAACTAGCGTCCGTATGAGGTATAGCATCTTGTAGGATGAGCATGATAACTTGTTGAAGCTACGTGAGATTAGGAGTATTCATGACCGTTCAACCGTCAGCTGCTACCCCGATGAATTCCGCTGCTACCCCGATCAATAGCGTGAAACCAGCGACTACACCGGTTACTACCCGATCATCTACTGGGGTGAACAAATCAATCATCAGTGTGGACTTAGGTCGGACTTCTACAAAAACCTGTGTGTCACGCGACCCCAACAATGTGGTTTTCATCCCTGCCAACGTGAAGCAACTGTCAATGGAACAGGTTCGTGGAGGCATTTTTGAAGCTCGTGCCACAGACCCATTATTAGATATGTGGCTGGAGTATCAAGGCAAAGGGTATGCCGTTGGTCAGCTAGCTGCCGACTTTGGAGCTAATCTAGGAGTCGGTCAATCTAAGGTCGAGGATGCATTGGCAAAAGTTTTAGCCTGTATTGGGTACTTTGAACTCAAAGACGATATCGCTGTTGTCGTAGGGCTACCTTACCTTTCTCAGGAACAATTTGAACGGGAAAAGGCAGAGTTAGTAAGTTTGCTGACTGGACCCCATGTGGTGAATTATCGAGGTCAAGCGTTATCGCTTAACATTACCAAGGTTTGGGTTATGCCAGAAGGATATGGCAGCCTTCTATGGTGTGAAGCGCAGCCGAAGAAAGGCCCCAGTCCGGACTTTACAAAACTCTCGGTGGCAATTGTAGATATTGGGCATCAAACCACAGATTGTTTAATGGTAGATAGCTTCCGGTTCGCACGAGGAGCCTCTAAGAGTGAGCCTTTTGGGATGAGCCAGTTTTACGAACAAGTGGCTGCTGAGATTGAGGGAGCAGATAGTCAATCTCTGTCTTTGATTGCAGCAGTGAACCGTACCAAAGGCGATCGCTTCTATCGACCTAGAGGAGCCAGCAAACCGACCAATTTAGACGATATCCTGCCTAACTTAAAAGAGAGTTTTTCTCGTGAAATTTGCAACCGAGTGCTAGCATGGCTACCAGAGCGTGTAACGGATGTTATTCTTACCGGAGGAGGGGGCGAGTTCTTCTGGGATGATATCCAACGCCTGCTCAAAGATGCGAAAATCAATGCTCACTTAGCCGCACCTTCTCGGCAAGCGAATGCTTTGGGGCAGTATATTTATGGAGAGGCACAAATTGCCGCCTCCACTCGCGCCGCCAAATCTTAAAACTGATGTTCCATTGGTCAAAAAAAGTAGTTAAATCGGTCACATTCAGTCCAGAGGTTGCTGACGAAAGCTTGTTAGCAATTGTTGAGAGTGT
>CBKWLJ010000732.1:0-1776 GCA_966675205.1 uncultured bacterium | reverse complement strand
GGAAAGGAATATTTGAGTTCTCCTTCCCAAGTTCTGCTAGCAAGAATGCTGCGTCGCAGTTTTCCATCAATGTCAACAATAAGGTCAACAAAACCAACGCGCTCAGGTGGTAACTCCGGTGGTGGTTTAATATTCAACGAATATTTTTGATTTAAAACTTTCTCAATTCCCACAATGTTGGGAAAATCTAAAAAGACCTTGCTTAATTCTGCTCGTCCTTGAGAGCCTGTTAAATCTTTGAATAGATCGAAACCAATTACTCTGGGATGGTAAGCCTCTAGCTTCAAGAGCAGGGATGCCAAGTCGCGATCGGGAACAGGGTAAGTACCTAGCGTTTTGATATCATTCTCATCAATACCAACAATCAAAATTCGGGTATCCGCTGTTTCAATCGGTCTGAGATGCAGGAAATGGTCAAACGCCATTAACTCCTGAACTTGAAGGAACCCAGCAAGGCGAACAATGATAACTAATCCAATAATGGAAATTCCTGGCAAAATCACCTCACGCCAGGTTTTTACCCGTTGTTGGAAATTTTTCCAGAGTTTGACCCTCACAACCTCCTCAAAGTATCCATCATCGAATTAGTCCTAACTGTCTGGCAGCTAACTCTATTTGAATTCGCACATCTTTATCCGGTTCTTCACTAACCCCTAAAGCATCTTGAATTCTACTCCAGTAGTTGCGTACTGTCCGATCTGTAATATTCATACGTTTGGCAATGGCTTTATCCGTCAATCCTTCTCCAAATTTGAGATTGAGTAGCTCAATCCACTTCCGATCAAATTCCGGACGGTTTCTCACCTCAGTCGGTAAGTAAATCGAGCCCCGTAAGGCAAAGTCAATCAGCCTCAACATCTCACTAATGGGTAAGGCTTTATCCATTGCTGCAAAACCACCTTCATAGGTATCAATTATCCCTTGAAGACGCACTAGGGGTAGGGTATCACTCGTGAGTACCATGATATTAGGCGCTTCTTGGCTCTCCATCAAGCTTTTCAAGAATTTAAGACCCACCTCAAGTTTCGCCATTAAACCCGGTTTCTCAGGTAAACTCAAGTCGATGATTACTAAATTAGGGTGGTATCGTTCCAGTTGTTTTCGAGCGGTTTGTACATCCTGAGCTGTAAAAATTTCAGCTGTCGGGTACTTCCGTTTCAATGCTGGGATGGTTCCTTCCAAGATGGCTTCATGATCATCAACGGCAAGAAATGTTGGCTTGATAGGCTCTGATGTGCGATCGCTCATGATTGCTTCTTAAATGGAACTCGCTCACGCTAAATCAAAAATTATAGCGTGAGCTTCCTAGGTCGCTGTATAAAAACGTTGGCTGATTTTTATAGAGATTTCGATGGGTTAACTAAACAGTTCTCTTTTAACAATCGGTTGTAGGTGCGGTAGGGAATGTAATGCATGGGATTGTAGCCCAAATAACGCAGGAATAAAACACAAGCCCAAGAGTATTTTCCTGCAAGGATTGCTGCTACAATCTGATTCAATTCTTCCAAATCTATTGTTTTGAAAGTCTGATGCATAAAATCAGTAAAGATAGACTACTGTTATAATTTTTGGCTTTCTCAGCCTAATTTTTGATGATGGTGCTGCGCTCTAAAGCTGATGAACAGCTTCTACACTTTAGAGTCTGGACTGATTGCCCCAATATTTTCAAGGGTTGCATGGACTGCAATAACGCACTAGCGAAGAAGAGAAAAAATCTAACACCCCAGACTTGGGAAGCTGGGGGGCTAGTGCTTAAGTCCTGCAATTAAAAGATAA
>CBKWLJ010000731.1:0-1785 GCA_966675205.1 uncultured bacterium | reverse complement strand
GCCAACTATTTCATCATTCATAATTAACAATTCATAATTTTTGGTCATTTATCTGCGTCCATCTGTGTGCATCTGTGGTTAATTTTTATCACGCATCATCTAGGACTGCTCTATGACAACGACAACATTCTCTTCCGTTTACGGCCCTGTAGCCTCTTGGCGATATGGGCGTTCTTTAGGCATTGACCCTATTGGTGAAGTTTCGACTTGTTCTTTTAACTGTGTTTACTGCCAACTTGGAGAGATTGAACACAAAACTTGCGATCGCACCATTTATATTCCTACAGCGACTATCCTCAAAGAGTTACAAAATTTTGCCCCTTGGGATGTGGATATTATGACTCTCAGTGGAAGTGGCGAACCCACATTAGCACTCAATTTAGGAGATATTCTCACATCAATTAAGCAACTCACAGGGCATCCTACTCTGGTCTTAACCAACGGTACTTTATTAAAAAATCCGGAAGTTCGCCAAGCACTGGCATTAGCCGATAAAGTATCCATTAAACTCGATGCTGCTTCACCCGACCAACTGCGACGCATTAATCGACCTGTAGCAGGCATTAATTTAGCTGATATTTGCCAGGGAATACAGCAATTTAGAGCTGAATTTCACGGAGAATTGGCGATTCAAACCATGGTTTTGGTACCTTGGGACGAGGGGGTTCAAGCCGATTACATTCACCTGATGCAATCGATCGCACCCGATGAAATTCAACTCAACACCCCCAAACGTCCCAAACCCTTAACCCGTCAACTTGCAGGACGCGGGAACCACACAACGGATACAGCGTTGCCTTACCCAGTCCATGTGTTTAAATGCGTCAGTGCCAACCTAATTCAAGAGTTGGCAAACCAGATTCATCACACCACGGGTATTTTTGTCCGGTTTGCGCCTAACTAGACGAGGATTCCTCGGCGGGGTGAAATTCACTGACAAGTTCATAGAAGTCAGTTGTAGGTGCTTTGGCAAACAAAGGTGACATCTCCTTCATGATTGCCTCGTGAACTTCATTTTTGTTCGCGTCCATATCGCCCACATCCTCCCAGAAGATTACGGCGATTCCTTCATCTGTCCCTGGCTTTTGCAACAGATAGGCACCCTTAAAGCCTTGTTTGTAGGTAGATACAGCTTTTTCATAAAGGTGTTTAGCTTCTTCAAACTTGCCAGGTTTGAATTCTCCGATCGCTACATAAGCAAACTTGTGTCTGAGAAAATCAAGAAATTCTGACATACTCTCCTCACAACTCTTCAGTTATGCATGGTAAGCGATTACTTACCCAGAAAGCGATGGGGAAGTTTTTTCATTGCTCTCATGAGATAAGAGCAACCCATTTTGAGCCTATAGGCAAAGTAGCGATCGGTTCTTTTCTTAATTCATCTCCCAATTGGGGGGATAGAGTTCTGAGTTGGAACGAACAATTCCATCATCACTAAGATTTGGATAGATGTGACGATTGGCAGGCATTGCTGTTAGTGCAGCGCGGCGAAAATAACCCACCAGTCCAAAAAAGTTAAAAAGCTTACCGTACAAACAATATCCCTTTTGCCTCGGAGCCTTACCTCTGAAAGCCTTCTTGCACTAGCAACCGTGACGCCATCTATTTTAATTCGCCTGGTTGTGAGTCCATCGCCGTTTTCCCAACTTTTTCTTTACTTGATTTTAAACTAAGCTAATCTTTAAATTTTAAGTTCTGTATCTTTCCTTAAAGAAAGAATTGGTAATTTTTAAAGCAACTATTGATTGGAAAATAACAGAATATTTTTAGTCTCTGTTGCAAAGA
>CBKWLJ010000730.1:0-1827 GCA_966675205.1 uncultured bacterium | reverse complement strand
TTACGCGCCGGAAATTTATCATTACCTCCACGCTAGCGGCTGGGTTTGCACTCGCAGCACACCCAATTTTTGCTCAAGTTATTACCACTGATAGCAAAGGGTTGGTGGCAGGTGAAGTGAAGATTCCTGTAGAGGATGGGGAAATTCCAGCTTATCGAGCGATGCCTGCAATCGGGAAGAATTTTCCTGTGGTACTAGTAATACAGGAAATCTTTGGTGTACATGAGCACATTCAGGACGTGTGCCGCCGTTTTGCTAAATTGGGTTATTTGGCGATCGCTCCAGAAATGTTTGTCCGTCAAGGTGATGTTTCCCAATTAACGAATGTTCAAGAAATCATTGGCAAAGTGGTTTCTAAAGTTCCTGATGCTCAAGTGATGTCGGATTTAGATGCAACCGTCGCTTGGGCACAAAAGTCAAGTAAGGGAAATATCGATAAGCTGGGAATCACAGGCTTTTGCTGGGGTGGGCGAGTGACTTGGCTCTATAGTGCTCATAACCCCAAAGTTGATGCGGGAGTGGCTTGGTACGGACGCTTAGTCGGTGAATCTACTGCTTTAACTCCCAAGCATCCTGTGGATATTGCTGCTGATCTGAAAGTGCCCATTCTTGGGTTGTACGGTGGCAGTGATACTGGTATTCCAGTTGAGACGGTAGAGCAAATGCGCGAAGCACTGAAAGCGGGAAACACGGATTCAGAAATTATCGTTTATCCGGATACGCCACACGCTTTTTTTGCCGACTATCGTCCTTCCTACCGCCAAGAACAAGCAGAAGATGGCTGGAAACGTCTACTTGCTTGGTTTAAGCAGCATGGAGTTGCTTAATGTGTAGTATCTAGAAGGCATGAACTCAGCTCAGCTTTAGGTTGATCGGTTATGGCAACGGACATACGGATTAGGACATTATATTTGGCTTGAAAGGAAATTCCTGAACTCCTGAACAAAAAAGTGTCCTAACAATTATGGCGACTGCTATATGTAGTAAAGTGCCTATTTGTTCAGATGTAGTTGTCTGAGCCAACCTCTATTACAACCTTCCTGTATGCCATGGGCGTGACTCGGCTTAGCGATAGGCTAATCGTTTCATCCCGTGGCTTTTGATTCGTTATGAGTTACGAGTCGCTAGGTTCCCGTGGTTATCTTTCGTTATGTGTTTCATCGCTTGGAGTCTTGACTCTGAGAGTACAGTAAAAGAACTCTCTTGTTCTACATTTCTTATGCCAAAACAATTTTAGCTGTTGGCAACAAAAATTTAAAGTGAACAGGCAACCCTAATGCGATCGCTTTTTTGTGAATCTTTGAGTTCCAAGAATTGGCTGTTGACTAGGCGATCGCATCCGCCTTTGCTAACTTACAAGTAGCGCCATAATCGAGGCTTCTCTCGACGGAACTTCGTTGTCAACAGAGCTTCACATTCCTTTACTCTCTAGAACACAGCCTCTTACTCTGCCTGTCTCCCTTGCAAAACTGCTAAACTAGCGCCATCTTCATAGAACCCAAATCGTGTAAAAACATGACTCAACTGCAATGTCCCAAATGCGAAGGAAGCCTAGAAGCGGTTGTCTATGCTGAGATTGAAGTAGACCGCTGCACTAATTGTAAAGGAATTTGGTTTGATTCTCAGGAAGCTCAGAAACTCAAAAAAATTAAGGGCTCTGAGAATATAGATGTTGGTAGCCCAGAAACCGGTCAAAAGTTTAATGAAGTTGGCAATGCTAATTGTCCCAAATGCCAGACTCAGTTGACCAAAATGGTTGACCTCAATCAATCTCACATTCACTATGAAAAATGTCCTGTTTGCTATGGTATTTGGTTTGATGCAGGA
>CBKWLJ010000729.1:0-1945 GCA_966675205.1 uncultured bacterium | reverse complement strand
TAACTAATTAATCCATCAGTTGTTTTTCTCTGACTTATTCAGCAAGCCCTACGTAATTCGCAATGGGCTAACGCCCCGCTGCGAAGAGCGTAATTAATGTTTGAACCAGGATGCGAGACCCCGTTCAAACATGGACGCCTTAAAAGGCGAGGCTTCTGACCCGTTTTTTGAATTTATAATTACGAATTACGAATTCATAATTACGAATTATTTGTGATGATATTACAAATTGTTTAGAAATGATAGATTTCAAGAACAAATAAATTTTTAGTTTATTTAAAATAATGTAAGTATATTTTAATTTAAAGTAAGCATTTGATTCAATAATGTATATATTTTTTTAGCTAGAAGAATTAAGCTTTATAAAATACAAAAATTTATTCCTTTAGGAAGAAAAATCATAAAGTAACAATGAGTAAACTCTATAAGCGAAACAACATTTAATTTGTAAATCAGTTGTTTTCACTCCGTATCCATACAGAAGTCCTACTAGGTGCAGGTTTATAGAAATTTTTAAAGGGGTTGGAATAAGGCATATCCTTCTGGCAAGTCTTGACTAACCGCTTCGGGATTTCTACGAGGCTGAACTAAGCAACTTGGTCAGAAATTCTTACTATTCATGAAACCCGATATTTTTGTAATAAAATTAGCAGGTGCAAGTACAGCACTCACTTTTTCATTCAGCATTTCTTCCGTTGCCCAGGCAACTCAACTGGTATTCCTGGATTTCGACAGCCAAACTGAGCCAGGTGAGTATGTCTATTCAGCGACTGAGCGGAATATCATCCTCGATAACATCGCTACTGACTATTCATTATTTGACTTCGAGTTCACCCTAGAGCAACCGCATAACAATGATTTCTCTACCTTATTTTTCAATGCTGGTTTTGGAGAAGGACTTGCACAGCAGGTTGATTTCCGTAATCTCAATCAAAATGATACAGCAACCATTAATATCAATCCCTCCCTTGGTGCGCCAGGAGTAGATCCCATAATTCTCAGCAGCAATATTGCAGCACACGAACTCGGTCATTTGGTAGGATTGCGCCATGTCGATTCATTTGGCCCAATTGGCTCGGGAATTTTCGATCCACCTGCCGCATCAGTTATCTGCCAAGGTCTACCTAATTCACCTAGTGTCGATCAACTCTTAGAATGTTACGACCCAAATTATCCAGGCCCAACTAATGCCAATGAAACCCCTTTCCATCTGATGGCTTTTCCGTTAGCAGATGCGTTCTTGAGTGAACGGTCTGCCGTGAGGTTATCATTTAACGAACAGGGAACAGTAATTAGTGAAAAATCTAGGAACAATTCGCTGGCGACAGCTCAAAATCTTACCTTGGAATCGCTAGATGTTCCCAATCCCTTGCTCTTGGGTGAGAATGCAGGAAAGAAATTTTTGGCCGATGCACTGGCGGTTATAGGTTCTCTCAGCAAGGAGGGAGAAACAGATTTTTTCTCCTTTGAGGGTTCGGCTGGCGATTTGTTCTACTTCGAGGTAAATTCGCAAGTCCTTAGTCGCATTTCGGACAATATTGATTCACAACTTAGTATCTTTGATTCGAGTGGCAATCTTGTTCCTTACTACAATGGTGTGGCATTCAACGATAATGAGTTTGAGTCGTTTGATTCAAGCATCATTGACTTACGCCTGCCCAAAGACGACACTTACTTCATTAAAGTTAACGCTGTCTCTTCAGATGATATCGGCGATTACGAACTCTATGGCTATAGGTTTGAGACAGTGGGTGAGGCTGAACCGATTCCAGAACCGAGTACGGTTTTAGGTGTCAGTACAGGTGCCCTTTTCCTATTTGCCACGTCTAAGTTTCGGCGTTGGCGGCGGAGAGCCAAGTAAAAGCTAAGCTAATGTGCATAATGCAGCAAATAGCGTTTTCAAATGAGTTGTAAACCTAGCTAATCTTTTCTTTCAATAAAGAAA
>CBKWLJ010000728.1:0-1963 GCA_966675205.1 uncultured bacterium | reverse complement strand
GTTCTAAACGTAAGGCTTGTTCAGCTCTAATGCGATCGCTAATATCAGATTGAATTCCAACAAAATGAGTTAGGGTGTTGTTGTCATCATAAATGGGTGAAATCGTTAATTCATTCCAGAAAGGAGTCCCATCTTTCCGGTAATTGAGTAGCGTAACAGTGCAGTGTTCTCCAGCTTTAATGGCAGCACGCAGTTGATCAACAGCAGGCTGACGAGTATCTTTCCCCTGCAAAAAACGACAGTTATAACCGAGTACCTCAGCGGCTAAGTAACCTGTTATTTGTTCAAAGGCAGGATTGACATAAATCAGGGGCATATCGGGCAAGCGAGCATCAGCAATCACTATTCCTACACTGCTAGCAGCGATCGCTTGATCTCGTAGCTTTACTGTTTCCTGTAGCGTGGTGCGGTATGCTCCACTGCCGCCCCAATTACTTTCTGTCACATCTTGGGCGATGCCATAACTTAAGCCATTTTGATAGGTAGATAAACGCCAAGACAGCCAACGATAACTTCCATCTCGGCAACGGTAGCGATTTTTAAGCTGTATAGGGGTTTGGCTCGATTTATCGGTATGACATTGATGCTCTATCTCCAAGGTGAAGGCAACATCGTCGGGATGGACAAAGTCTAGCCAAGGACGCGATCGCAATTCATCCAGCGTCCATCCCAAGGTGGTTTGCCAAACTGAGTTGAGTTCCCTGAAATACCCATCATTGCCACGGGTACACAAGAGATCTGGGGAAAGATCGAAGAAGGCTTGGAGAGATGCGTCCCTGCTGATGAGGGTTGGCTTACTCTCCTCACACGAAGGATTCATCTGATGTTGCCAAGGAAGGTTTTGAGGTCGGTTTTTGCACCCTCAACTGGAATTTCCTGTCTAAGTTTCTATTATCGCATTTGTGCCCCTCTCACTCCCCCGATTTTTGCTCATAGACGGGCTTTTCGGCCCATCCTACAAGCAATAGGCTAAACACCCACTTGCTTTTTTCACCAAGGGCAGCTTATCGGCTCAAGGCGTTTAAAAAACGCTGGAGATTGGTGAATAAGCCAGGTTTTTTGGTGGGAGATGGAGTGGTTTCACCGTCGCCTGCTTCATTGCTACCAGTCACCTGGGCAAGAATTTGATCGAGGGCTTCCCCTGTGGGTTTTTGCGGTTCTTCAGTAATGAGCTGATATTCCTCATCCACTTCTAACCAGACTTGCCACTGTCCGGGGTAAGAATGCAGGATAGCAACACTTTCAATCGGTTGCAGGTAGTAACACGACTCGATACTGCTTAAAAAACGCTCACGGACTTGACGCGCTGCGTAGCCAATACCAACCACTTTAAGGTCTTCCATCTGGGGATTGAGCAAAACGCAGGGGCGAGAGTCAGCGAGATTAAAGAGTTTTTCGACTTGGTTAACCTCCACAGCCGAAGGGGACACCACTAAGAAAGCTTCGTCCTCTGACTGAATTTTTCTCTCTATCGGTGACCGAATCGATCCGAGGTCGCTAATTCTAAACGGTACCTCCCCCCAGTCTCGACGGGCAAGAGCTGCTGCCCCCGCATCTGGAAAGAGAACTTTCAAATCAGAACCGTACTGTTCAAAGATAGGAATAAACTGCTGTGCGATCGACTGTGCTTTGAGGGCGATTTCTGGAAAAACCAGCTCTACCTGCAATCGGGTGCGGCCGTCATTGAGCGCAGATTGAGTAGCCTCTTTGGCTTGGGCGATGGCTTCTTCAAGGGTTTTAGGAAGCTCTGCCATAATGGGTGTCTTACTTATTTACTTCAAGTCTTTACTAACAGTAGTATCGGTCAGAACAGCTACAAGAGAAAACTAGTAGTCTGAGGCAGAAGTTTATCCTGACTAATCTGGAAATAGAAGTTAGGAGTCAGGAGTCAGAATTCTCCAAGTCAGAATTCAGGAGAAGGAATTTTTCATTTTTTCGTTGTGAGCTTTAGCACATGGGCGGC
>CBKWLJ010000727.1:0-1972 GCA_966675205.1 uncultured bacterium | reverse complement strand
CCAACAGTTCCTCGAATTGTCATTGGACTCATAGGTTTGATAACCAAACTTGTGAGTTGCACTATTAACTAACCAAGTGCAGTGGAACACAAGTACGATACGGGCAAAAACTCCCCAAACTACGAAAGGCCAGCCTCCCAGCCAGTACAAAATCAAGCCAAAAACAATCTGGATAGGGACAAAATATTTTTGAAAAAACTGATAAACCGGGTCATCAGCAATGTCTTTTGTATATCGAGGTATGTCATTATCGCTTGGAATCTCATGGAGCATCCAACCCATATGACTCCACCAAAACCCTTGATTGGAATCGTGGGGATCACAGCCCGTGTCGGAATGTAAATGATGGATGCGATGTGAGCCTACCCACCGAATTGGGCCTCCCTGACAAGCTAAGGTACCGCAAAAGGCGAGAAAGTACTCCAGCCATTTGGGAGTTTGAAAGCTCCGATGAGTAACTAGGCGATGATATCCCAGTGTGATTCCTAAGCCGCCAGTTACCCAATGGAGAAACAAGGCTAATCCCACGGCTGACCAGGTAAAATTACTGGGCAATAGGGCAAATAGTGCTCCGATGTGTAACACAGCCATAAAGATAATGGTGATCCAATCGGGGCGTAAGGGCGAAGTTTGCTTCGCTTGTTCTGTATTTGAAGTGGCAATTGTCATCTGTGAGTTAAAGTCAAATTGTGCAGCCCAATCTGTTATCTTTGAAGTTTTGGATATTGCGTTCTGAGGAGCGAAAAAGTCCAACCTTCACGCTCGCCAATGGCAAATTTTATTGATTAATGAACAGCTATCAGCAGCTGCAAGAAGCAGAAAAGGCACTAAGTCCGATTTTTTACAACATTGACACTACAGTCAAGCAAAATCTCAAAAAAGTTCTAGATTCGTTTCGGAACCATCGTGTAGGTGTCCATCACTTTGCCGGGGTTAGCGGCTACGGTCATGACGATTTGGGTCGGGAAACGTTAGACAAGGTATTTGCTGATGTCATGGGTGCCGAGGCTGCTGCGGTGCGAGTGCAGTTTGTATCGGGAACCCATGCGATCGCCTGTTGCCTTTTCGGCGTCCTTCGTCCGGGTGATGAAATGTTGGCAGTTGTCGGTGCTCCTTACGACACATTAGAAGAAGTAATTGGTTTACGGGGTCAAAATCAAGGTTCACTCATAGAGTTTGGCATTCGCTACCGTCAATTGCCTCTAACAGCGGATGGAACTGTCGATTGGCAAGCTTTAAGTCAAGCGGTAGGTGACAGCACCCGCCTAGTGCTGATTCAGCGTTCCTGTGGCTATTCGTGGCGCAGCAGTCTCTCCACGGCTGAGATTGAAAAAATTGTCATGTTGGTTAAACAACAAAATCCCAACACTATTTGCTTTGTTGATAACTGTTACGGCGAGTTTATCGAAGACCGTGAACCAACGGCTGTTGGGGCTGATTTGATGGCTGGTTCCCTGATTAAAAATCCTGGTGGTACTGTCGTCACAGCCGGCGGTTACGTTGCTGGAAAAGCTGATTTAGTAGAGGCAGCAACTTGTCGTCTCACTGCCCCTGGAATTGGCAGTTCAGGTGGGGCAACCTTCGATCAAAGTCGATTACTGTTTCAAGGCTTATTCCTCGCCCCTCAAATGGTGGGAGAAGCCATGAAAGGCAATCACTTAACTGCTTATGTCTTCGATCAGTTGGGCTACCCTGTCAATCCCGGGCCGATGGCACCCCGTCGTGATGTAATTCAGGCAATTCAACTGGGTTCACCAAAGAAGTTAATTGCTTTTTGTCGCGCAATTCAGCAGCACTCCCCCATCGGTTCCTATCTTGACCCAGTTCCAGCAGAGATGCCTGGTTATGAAAGTGAGTTGGTGATGGCGGGAGGTACGTTTATTGATGGCAGTACTTCAGAATTTTCGGCAGATGGCCCTCTAAGAGAACCGTATATTGTATTTTGTCAAGGAGGCACCCATTGGACTCATGT
>CBKWLJ010000726.1:0-2062 GCA_966675205.1 uncultured bacterium | reverse complement strand
TCGTTTTTCTGACTGATTGCCCAGGTTTCGTGCTTAGGATTACGGCGAAATAGTTGAGTTAACAGATACGACTCGGTGACGGATTTACCTGCGCCGGTGCCGCCAATGAGCAACAAGGAACGGTGGGAACCTGCGAGGGCATCTAGAATCTTAATAGCTTCGGCTTCCGACTCATGAAGAACGTTTGGTGGTTCGATTGAAGGGGCAGGAACGCTGAATTGGATGGTAGCCTGTGGAAGGACTTGACTTTCATCGTCCTTGCTCTCTGGAAGGGCTAGTTTCTGCTCGTCGGATTCATTTGAAGCATCATTAGCGGGACTCTTAAGTGTCGGGGACTCCTCTGTGGGAGAGGCTTCCCTGACTGTTTCGGTTTCAGAGTCGGTTTGAGCAGGCCCCACAGCAAAGCGTTTGATAAGCTCTGGATGCTTCTCCAGTAATAAGGCAGCATAGCCGTCGAGCAGTTCCCGACGAAAATCCTGAACTCGCATATCGGAGGCGATCGCCAGCTTAGTCATTTCCTCATCGCTCAGAAGCTGCTTTTGGATTGCTTCTAGGAATTCAATAGCTGCTTTTCGCTCGTCAATTACCCTCTGGGAATCTGCTGCTACTAGGGCAGCCGCGACACAAACCGCAAAAGCAGTAGGACTGAGGATTCCCCAAAAAACGCGACTTACCTTATTGCCCGATTGGAACTGAACAAATTTAGCATCTGACGGCGGGTTGCCAAACCAATCGGGAATCACCACAATCGTGCACGGATTAGTGATGGGGTCGCAGTAGCGTATCTGATTGTCGAAGAACCCCATCAACGATGCACCACCACTCGCCACGCCTATGGCAAACGTCCCAACGGCAACGGCGAGGGCATTAGTTTTCAGCGTGGCTCTCCAGCTCATGGCTTACCTCCTCTGACTTGATGCGGAAAGGGTCATGTATGCGCCAACCAAAAACGCGATCGCACTTAAGCACACCAGCCAAGCAGGAAAGACCCACAACCCAATCGTTATGGGCAGGTTGGCGGTTACAATCAGCCCGTCCCACAGCGCTACAACTGATATAACTAGAGCCAAGCCACTGATGCGCCGCAGCGACAACATCTCTTCTGTGGCATCAGCAGGTTTGACTAGCATGATTGTGCCTGCCGCCGACCCCATGAGAGCTAAATAAACAATCCAACCACTGGGGAAAAGCCGAGTAATGTTGGCGGCACCGACTCCAATACCAAACCAGAATCCGTACAATCCCAATTTGTATAGCGATAGGATAAATCGCGATTTGCGGGATGGTTTTACCTCGATAACGGGTACGGGTTTCTGACTTTGACTGCCAGCATTGGCTTGATGAAATAGTGGCGGTAAAACTGAAATTTGGGGTTGTGAATTCTTTGAATTCTTGTCGGGCAAAAACATTTTTTAAGCTCCAAATACTACTTGCCTCTGAAAAAGTCAACAGCTCGACTGAAAAAGTTTTTGTTGCCATTAGCACTGGTATTTGAGTAACTTGCCTGGGGTGAAGTAGAAGCAGGCAGACCCCGTTGAATGGTGTGGTTGTATCCGTAATTCAGTAGATTTCTGATATACTGCTTGCGCTCTTGTTCCGCTTGTTGCGCGTCGGCTCTAGCTTGTTCTTCGTCTGGTCTGGCGTCGATTTTCTCCTTTTCCTTCAGTAACTTAGCTGCCATCATCTGAAGGGACATATTTAAGTCGTACTCGGATAAATCGATGTAGTCGGTAAGCTCCTGTTGCATTAGCTGGTCTGCTACTCTGGAATCTTGAGCTAATTTACTCTGATTGTTTTTGTAGCTCTTGTGTTGTAGCAGTACATCCAGCGTGTTTTTATCAATCTTTTTCATTCCGGCAACGCCAGCTTTTACGCATCGCGTTACGAAATCGTTATAATCAACAACTCCCTGGATATAATCTCTGACGTGCTCAGCTATCTTTTCCCAATTTTCTGAAAAGAATTTAGCTTGTTTGGCTTGGTCTACAAACTGTCCCAACTCTTCGGGAGACATATCAACGAAGGTTTCGGGATTTAAGCCATAATAGGCTTGCATTAATCC
>CBKWLJ010000725.1:0-2114 GCA_966675205.1 uncultured bacterium | reverse complement strand
GGGGCGATTCATGAATCGCCCCTACTATATATGGTATCCATGCGTAAGTCCTGAGGTTGTCGGAACGAGCGGAAACTACTACTCAACCAACCTAAAATTGACGGGTTAGAACTGACACGGGGAGGCGGGGATAGGGAGACGCGGAGAATTTTAACCCGGCAAAGTTGCCTTGGCGGACGACTACAACCCTTGAATTTCTGGGGCAGCAGAGACTTTATACACGAGAGTGGCATGAAGCTGAGAGTAAGGTGCCATGATGAAATTCCAAGTACACAAACCGCTTTCATCGGGTTGTACGCCACCTGTCGTTTTTTGAGCGAGAACTTCTACCTTCACTTGCTCCAACTCGGAAACGGGAACACGTTCTGTCGTTTTTATCGTTCTCGGCTGTGCACCAATATTCGACAGGAATAATTCAGTGGTCGTTGTGAGAGTATTCCATTGGGTGAGATGGTCTTGTTCTTTTTCCTGAGTCAGGGTACGTTGTACACGCATTGCCCCATCTGGTCCCCATCCCAAAGCAAACTTCTCTCCTGATGCAATAAATCCTATCGATGTCTTACCGATAAATTCGGAGGAACTCACTAAATCTACTGGCCCGGCAAGGATGGGAAACGCGGCGGTATTTGTCTGCTCGCTTTTGAGGATGACTTGACAAGCTAGTTCTGGCATCAAAACATACTCTATCTCAGCTTCTGAGGAGAAAGAGAAGATTGGTACGCGGTAAGGCCTGCCATCAGAGGGGATTGTTGCTTTATGGGCCGGTCTTAGGTTACGAACTTCACCGCCGTCGTCCACACCAGGTAACTCCACAGTAGCAGGGGTTTCTCTGGGAGGAACAGCACCCGTTCCGAGTCCGGTGGTTTGAATGGTTTGATTCCGAGCTTCAATGATAATCTGCTTGGATTTTTCTTTCACATTCAATAAGTCATCAGCAAGCAGAGGCGGTTCGGTGCCGAGGGAAGCACGGGCGGTGGAAAATACTAAATCAACATTATTCCAGTCTTCTCCTGTGCGCTGCCACACACAACCATCGACCCGGAAGGAAACGGATGATGTAGCGGATGTAGGGGATGGTTCGTTGGTTATGTCCGCAACCTTATCGGCTGCTAGTAACAAGCGTGCTTGGTGCCAGGGACGCCACATAGCATTAGGTACTACATAATCAAAAGCAATTTCATAGCCTGCCGCTTGGGGAATCATTAAATCGGCTTCAATATGGGCAGTATAAACCAAATCTGGGCGAGACATAGCGCGAATTCGAGTGATTAAGTCATTGATTGGCTGACTTAGTTGCTCTTGATGGTGATAGCTATTTAAGATTTCAGAACGCAACTCGCGCAATTGTCTAAATAGAGTTTGAAATTGCGATCGCCAAGTTGTAGGATCGATTTGCCCCCAAGCAGCATCTGTCGGTAGCTCTTGCAAACTATGGGCGAGGATGGTGTTGACTTGGTTAAAGGAAGATTCTTGATGCTGGCGGTCTTCAGATAGATTGTTGAAGGTATTTTGCAGCGATCGCAATTCTTCGAGCAAGGCTTTGATGTCTTCAGGTCGTTCCTCCTGGTTAACCAGCATCTGACGGCGAACCCGAACATCGTCTATCCTTGCTTCTAGAGATGCGCCACACAATTCTGCACGCAGGGATTTATCAGCAAGTACTGGCGCAACATTGTCTACTTTGATTCGCCACAACCCTTGCGTCAGGTTCACTTTACCCATTCGCCGCACTAAAGCCCGGTCTTCTAGGAGTGTAACAACCGATACAGGTGCATCTAGGGTTAAGGGTTGTATCGCATCTAGCGATCGCTCAATGGGTGGCATAGTAATTTTGGATTGGGCTGGGTTACGATTCGTCTGGACTGCTGAGGGTTAAATGAGCTGAAGCGCTATCCAGTGAGAGTTCGTCGATGACTGATTCCAAGTCATCTAGGGAAAAAACCTCATCTGTTAGTGTTGAATCTTCAGCGATCGCAATTTCGGTATAGTGATTCATATTGCGCGATCGCTGAACTATCCAATTCAGATGCTCCATGAGAGCTTTTCTCGTTATCTCTACCTCTGACATCACTCGTTGAGTCTTTTCATTCGTCAAGCAAGAGGGTTCCTTGAGT
>CBKWLJ010000724.1:0-2183 GCA_966675205.1 uncultured bacterium | reverse complement strand
AGTAATGATGCCCACAGGATTAATCACATCTTGCATCGCTTACTCAATGGGACAATCCAACGCACTGTAGACACCAACCGCAACTATACCAAAGATGGCAGAGTGATTGATTGTGAGTGGTACAATTCCACCCTCTCCGATGAGTCGGGTAACTTGGTATCAATTTTGTCCCTAGTTCTAGATATCACTGAACGCAAACAAGCAGAGGCGGCGCTGCAACAGGTGATGACGGAGTTAGAAATGCGAGTTGAGGCGCGTACAGCCGAGCTAAAACAGGCCAACGAGCAACTTCAAGCCGAAATTGCAGAGCGCAAACGCACAGAAGCGTCTCTTTTGCAAAGTGAAGAGCAATTCCGCCGAGTGTTTGATGAAGCACCGATTGGTATGGGGCTAACCGGCCCAGACAAGAGCTTCATCCAGGTGAATCAAGTTTTACGGGAAATGCTGGGTTATAGCGAATCTGAATTCTCTAGCCTAACCTGCGAAGCTATCACCCATCCAGACGACTGGAAGCGAGTAGTTCCCTACCTCGAACAGATAGGTAATGGAGAAATTGACCGTTTTCGGATAGAAGAGCGTTTCTTGACTAAAAATCAAGACATTGTTTGGGGAACCTTAACCTCAATGGTGCTGCGGAATGAAGCCGGAGAATTTGTTTACGGCTTAGGCATGATTGAGGATATCACAGAACGCAAGCAAGCTGAGGTGGCACTTTGTCAAAGCGAAGAACAATTCCG
Source organism: uncultured bacterium (assembly GCA_966675205.1). Taxonomy (GTDB): domain Bacteria; phylum Cyanobacteriota; class Cyanobacteriia; order Cyanobacteriales; family Coleofasciculaceae; genus JBFLZA01. The sequence goes on along the minus strand of CBKWLJ010000724.1, from coordinate 1,446 downwards.
TCGTGTGTTTGACGAAGCACCGATTGGGATGTCACTAGCAACACTTGACAATCAATATATCCGGGTGAATCGAGCGTTTTATGAAATGCTGGGCTACCCTCAATCGGAACTCATGGCGCTCTCCTTTGTGGATATTACCTATCCTGAAGATTTAGATTTGGAAATGTCTTTGATCGAGCAGCTACTTAAGGGAGAAATCGACAGCTTTGCCTTAGAAAAACGATATCTGACCCGGAATAAAGCGGTTATTTGGGTAAATTTGACTTTGATTGCTCTGCGCGATCATACAGGCAACTTTCTCTATACATTAGCCATGATCGAGGACATCACAGAGCGTAAGCAAGCAGAGGAAGCGTTGCGTCAGAGTGAAGCACGCTATCGTGCGATCATTGAAGACCAAACTGATCTGATCTGTCGGTTTAGGTCTGATGGCACCCTGACGTTTGTCAACGACGCCTACTGTCGCTATTTCAATAAGCAACGCTCTGAGCTGATTGGGCACAATTTTATGCCATTGATTTCACCAGAAGACCAGAAATTAGTCGCTGAGTGCTTTGGTTCATTGTCTAGGGAGCAACCTATTGCTAGCTGCGAACACCGAGTTATTCTCCCCTCCGGAGAAATTCGCTGGCAGCAGTGGACGAACAGGATGGTTACTTGTGATGAACAGGGTGAAATAGTTGAGTTTCAGGCAGTAGGACGGGACACTACAGAACTCAAGCAGGCGGAAGCTGAAATTCTCAAAGCTTTAGAACGGGAAAGAGAATTGAGTGAATTGCGATCGGGTTTTGTGTCTTTGGTTTCCCATGAGTTTCGCACGCCACTGACTACGATTCAATCTTCAGCAGAACTTCTTGATCGCTACAACCATAAGTTATCAGATGAGAAAAAACACAATCATCATCGGCGTATCCAAAGTGCAGTGAAACGGATGACTCAGTTATTAGATGATGTTCTCACCATTGGTAAGGCTGAAGCCGGAAAACTCAAGTTTGAACCCTCCCCCATTGATTTAGTTGCTTTTTGCCGTGATGTGATGGAAAGTCTGCAAATCAATGCCCAACATCATCAGATTAACTTCGGGGTAAGGGGTGAGTGCATGAATGCCCGCATGGACGAAAAGCTTTTGGTTCATATCTTAACGAACCTACTTTCCAATGCGATTAAGTACTCTCCTGATGGAGGCGTGGTTCAATTTGAGTTGAGTTGCGATCGCAATTCAGCCCTTTTCCGCATCCAAGATCAGGGTATTGGTATCCCCCCCGAAGATACGGAGTGCCTATTTGAATCCTTTGGACGAGCTAGCAATGTCGGTACCCTTCCGGGTACAGGACTTGGATTAGCGATCGTTAAAAAATGTGTGGATTTGCATCAGGGTGAAATTACTGTAGAGAGTGAAGTTGGAGTGGGAACAGCCTTTATCGTTACGCTACCGTTAAACTAATA
>CBKWLJ010000723.1:0-2230 GCA_966675205.1 uncultured bacterium | reverse complement strand
TCGTCTTAATTTTCTCCAAACCGTGTTGCTCGGCCAGTTGGTCAAACTTGGAGAAGATGAGATTGAGAATCTCAACGAGTTCTTGTGGAGATGTCCGCGCAGAGAACTCTGTAAAGCCAACAATGTCAGCAAATAAAACGCTTACCGATGCAAAACTATCGGCAATTGTCGTTTGTTGAAGTTTTAACCGCTCAGCAATAGGTTCAGGCAAGATATTGAGCAGGAGTTGCTCCGATTGGTCGTGCATATAACGTAGAGCTTCCCGCGCCACTATCCGTGGGGTAATGTTAGAGACAGTGCCTTCGTAGTAAAGCAACATACCCGTAGAATCACGAACAGCACGAGTATTTTCTGACACCCAAATGGTACTGCCATCCTTCCGATAGACCAAAGACTCAAACTCAAAAACGGCATTGTCTTCTGTTATGGCGGTAATGAATTCGTCTCGGCGGTTAGAGTCAACATAAACTTGCTGGGCGATATCTTTGATACAAGTCATGAGTTCTTCAGGAGAAGAGTAACCCAGAAGCTTTGCCAGCGCGGAGTTTGCGCTCAAGAAACGCCCCGATGGCGTAGTCTGAAAGATGCCCTCGATCGCGTTTTCTACTATACTGTGATATCGCTGCTCAGCAAGCCCAAGCTTTTGATGGAGTTGCCCTTGTTGAATAGCGATCGCGATCGGTGGAGACAATTGCTTAAGTAAATCAACCTCCCACTGCTGCCACTGCCGGGGTGCGTGACAGTGATGGGCAACCAGCAATCCCCACAACTGTTCTCCTTGTAGAATGGGAACCACGAGGTTAGCCTTGACGCGAAGACTTGCTAGAAAATCAACGTGACACGGCGCGATATTCGCTGTGTAGATATCTTCAATGATTAAGATGCGGCCCTCTCGATACCGCTGAGCATAGCTTTCTCCGAAGCAGGAGTCAGAGATTTTGGTATTCAGGATGGCTAGTTCATCGGTACTAGCAGACTCTACAGCGATTATCCCACTCCAGTCGGCAAAAAATTGATAAATCAGTACTCGATCAGTTTGCAGAAACTGCCGCACTTCACGAACTGTTGTGTTGAGAATCTCTTCTAAATCTAGAGATTGGCGGATGCGTTGGACAATCTCACCCAGCAATTGTTCCCGTTGAGCTTGCTGCCGTACTAACTCTTCCGCCTGCTGACGCTCCTTGACTTCCTGTTGTAGTTGCAGATTTTGCTTTTGGAGTTGATTTTTCAGGTTTTGAATCGTTAGGTGGTTTGTGATGCGGGCTAAAACTTCTTCAGGCTGAATCGGTTTAGTGACATAATCTACAGCTCCAACCTGAAAGCCTCTCACCTTATCCACCGTCTCGCCCAGTGCTGTCATAAAAATCACGGGAATATCTTGCGTTGAAGCATTAGCTTTTAACTGACGGCAGGTTTCAAAACCGTCAATTCCGGGCATGAGTATATCTAAAAGGATGAGATTGGGTTGGGCATAGACAGCCTGCTCGATCGCACTTTCACCATCTATTGCCACCAAAACTTCAAACCCCGAATGGGTCAAAAAATCGCACAGCATTCCTAAATTAGTCGGGGTGTCATCTACGATTAAGACGACGCCTCCTGCTGAATTTTCCACACTCATTCACAATCTGACATATAGCCTTTGAGAAACTCCCGGATTTGTTTGACCTGAAATCCCTGTGCTAACTGACAAAGTTCTGATGCAAATGGGATAAATTGTTCGTCCAACTGTTCCAACCGACGTGCTTGCTCGTCTATTTTCCTAAGGTTGCCTCTCATTGCTAAATCCAAAAAGATAGCAAGTTCCTCCGGAGGCGGAGCAACTAATTTTGGATTTTGCCGTCCTCGGACTTTCTCCTGCGGGCGGGTTTTGGATTTCGGATTAATAAGTTGCTCGTTAGATTTGGCACCCTCAGAAGCTTGCTGAGCAACGCCTAATTCAGAGTCAGTAGCTTGGGAAACTTTTACAGAGTCATCAACCCATTCCAGCCCTAAATGCACCCGCAGTTGCTCTAAGAGTTGCTGTACCTGCACTGGCTTAGGGATAAAATCGTCGCAACCCGCTTCCCGGCTTTTATCTTTGCTGTAATCAAAAACGCTGGCTGATATGGCTATTATTATAATCTTTTGCAGTTCTGTTAACTGCCTAAGCTGTCGAGTTGCCTCAAAGCCATCGAGTACTGGCATCACCAAGTCCATCAAAATTACATCTGGCTTAAACTCAACGGCT
>CBKWLJ010000722.1:0-2253 GCA_966675205.1 uncultured bacterium | reverse complement strand
TAGTAGTTGGGTGCTTTATCCCCAATGCAGCGATAACTCCCGTCACACCCTGCTCAACATTATTCAAAGTGTATTAACTCATCAATCCACAGGGGTGATTGGAAAAGTTTCTTAATCCCGAATCAACCAGACGCAGCAAGGATTTCGTCTTTTGCGTCGCAATTATCCTCTACTTTTGAGATTTTAACTTCTATGACCTACTTGAACCAACTCTATCCTTGGTGCATTATTAAGCCTCTCCCCAATTTGCAGCGATTGATTGTCGCTCGCTTTCGTCGTCGCAATGAAGCTGAAGCTCATTTGCAAGTGATTCGGCGACTTATGCCGGAAATAACTTACACGATTATTTTTGACTCAATGCCAGACCGAGAAGAGAATAATCCAGATCGAGAAGAGAATAATGGGGGCGATCGCACTATTGTATCCAACTCACTCATAAAAATCCCGTATAGCCATGAAGCTGGGAAGGGGTTGGCAACGGAGGAGAGTGCCTCCCTATTTTCAATTCAAGACATCGACAAGAAGCATGATGTCTTGCTTGAGTGAGTCTCCATTCTCTTTAAATGCGATCGCTACTCTGAAAAATTTCAGAAATTTTTCCGGATACAATCACAATTTCACGGGATTAAGAAATTGTAGATGCACCCTGATGAGCACCCTCAGCCCCCCCGCTGAGGGTTTTTTCTTAAGCTGACGGAGTCAGGGAATAACAGGGGAAAGACAGGAATTTATTTCTCTGTCGAGCTTCTTTTAAAGCTTCAAGAATGGTTAATCTCTCTTCTGGGGTTAATCGCTCTACGCCCTCGCCAAAAATTCTCTTGAGGGTTGCCTCATCAACACTTTCAGCTTTGGCTGCAGTATTCAGATAATTTTTCATTGGCATAGAAGAACTCAATAAATCTATCTTCAGAAAGATATCCAGAAGAAGGTCAAGTCGCAAGAGGGCTGTCTCCCTCCCCTCCATCCTTTTGTGTGTAAATAATATTTATCTCGAAAGATGGATGACTGGATAATCGAGTTGTGAATAGAAATGTACTTCTATGGCTGCCATCACCGCTAATACAATATCCTCACGCCAGTGACGCGCTGCAACTTGTACGCCCACAGGTAACCCAACACTGTCTTGTTCCACTGTGGACGCTGTTTGCTCACTTAACTGTGTACTGGGTAAGCGATCGCTTTCTTCACCCAAACGCACCCGCGTAACAGGCACCACACCTGCGGGCATACCCAGTAAATTGTACGGAATAGTATAAGTAGCATCCTGCACTAAAAAGTTACTACTGCCATGAGTCAGAGCTGGCAGAGCGCAAACTGGAGAGAGTATCACATCAAATTGTTTAGCATCCAAAGCTGCCATAAAAGCGGCACGGTAACAGTTACGTTCATCAATAGTTCGCCAGTATTCGCTCACCCGTACTTCGCCTACATAAGGGAAAAGCTGAGCGATGAGCGACTGCCCCATGAATCCAGAAATTGCTGCAATAATTTTGAGTAAAGGTTTTGGCAGAGACATGGTTTGAAGGTTCTGCTCAAGTTGTGGATGCGTTTTGCTGTTACCTAATTGTTTTTTAGAGGTTACTCCACCATCTGCACCATACAGTTGGAAGTATAACTGTAAAGCTTTGAGCAAGTCGGGAGGAGTCCATTCTTCCACGATCGCACCCCGTTTTTCTAGTGCAAAGGCCGCTTCTCTCACAGCTCTCCGTACTGCTGGGGAAGGGGTGATGATGCCGTTGTCAGTGAAAAAAGCGATTCGCAAATTTTCCAGCTTGACATCAGAGGATTCGCGCCAAGGTACGGGTGGAATACTAGGGTCAAACATTTCCTGTCCCGGTGCCGCCAGAACTTTCATCGCTAGGTTTAAATCGGCAACAGTCCGTGCCATTGGCCCAGGTTGTGCCAGTATCGCTTCTTGACCGGGTAATAGGGGTACATGACCCACCATTGATAACCGACTTGATGTTGGTTTGAGGCTGCAAATCCCACAGGCATGAGCAGGCATCCGCACACTTCCACCAATATCACTCCCCAAGCCAAGGCACGAACCCAAAGCCGCGATCATCGCCGCCTCACCGCCACTGCTTCCCCCTGGAGAACGTTCCGGATTCCAGGGATTGACGGTGCGGCCGTAGACAGGATTATCCGATTCGTTCGCTGCTAATAACTGAGGGACATTGGTTTTGCCTAAAATAATCGCTCCCGCCTGTTGCAGTCTTTTGACGAGTGGTGCATCCTGCTTTGCCGTTTGAC
>CBKWLJ010000721.1:0-2305 GCA_966675205.1 uncultured bacterium | reverse complement strand
CAGCCATAAACGTTCATCAATAAACTATATAGTGGCTTCTCCGATGGTAACTGCTCTTGACACTCTTTCGCCGCTCATACCAAATCCGCTTCTATCTACTTCATTCTTGTATATCTGTGGTTCCAACTCTCTCAACCCCAATTTTCGGCTAGGTTCTATAGCAGTCGTCAGTACCGTCAGGAAAGTTAGGACATAAACTAACAAGAAAACTCAGACACAAGAGACTTTGAGCACTGTTCCCTGTTCCCTGTTCCCTGTTCCCTGCTATAAACGAATGTTTCAAGCTACTCGCCGACGCCTTGCTCTTTGGTACACTACCGTTACTGCCGTACTGCTGCTGTTGTTTGCTACTGGCTTTTATTTGTATGTCCGCAGCACTTTGATTGAGCGTGTGGATGACACTCTCAAACATGTGATAGAAGTAGTGGAGCGATCGCTCGTAATCGAATCCAATTTCTCTACTGACATCTCCTATCGGGTGAATGTTGAAGCGAGTTTTCGAGATAATGCCAATACCGCAGATGATGACCACATCGATTTAGAGTGGTTTAGTCCTACTGGAGAGTTACTTTGGTCAACGTTTTCTGAACCCCTAGATATTGCCTTACATCCTAACGATACAGGCGAAACCGTACACCAATCGGCTGATCATTTGTTACGACAGGTGACTAAACGAGTGCAAGTTGGGCGTTACGTTTTAGGCTATCTACGGGTTAGTCATCCTTGGTTTGAAGTGACTAAACCCATTCGCCAGTTAATTGTCGATCTGAGTTTTGGCACCATTATTATGGTGATATCGGTTGCTGCGATCGGTTGGTTCCTTTCCGGACTCGCTATGCAACCCATTCGGGAGTCCTACCAACGCCTCAAACAGTTTACAGCCGATGCCTCCCACGAGTTGCGAAACCCGATCGCAATGATTCAAACGAACGTGCAAGTTGCCCTTGCCGATCCAGATTTAGACTCTCCCTCACAACGTCAGCAGCTTAAGGTCATAGAACGATTAACGCAGCGACTAGGGCGCTTAGTCAATGACCTACTGTTTTTAGCTCGTGTTGATAGTGGCATGGTACAACCCCAGTTTCAACCCGTTCCTCTTGATGCGTTGCTGATGGAAGTGATTGAAGAACAGCAATTAGTCGCAACAGAGAAGGGTATTTCCCTATCTCTGCATATCGTTGAGACTCCAAATGAAGAAATCGCAGGTGAAAATTGCACTTTATTTCCAGCTTTAGCCGATGAGGCTTTTACGCTTCAGGGAGATTGGGATCAATTAGCTCGTTTATTTACCAATTTAGTGAGTAATGCTTTACAATACACTCCTACTTCTGCCGAAAGACTGGGTGAAGCTTCAGTGCAGGTAGAGTTGCAACAAATCGAACGTCCTAGCAACCCAGGTTCACGCCATACCCAATCTCTGCTGCGGGTCCGTGTTTGTGATACCGGAGTGGGTATTCCCGAATCTGCCTTAACTCATATTTTCGATCGCTTTTACCGAGTTGACCCCGCTAGAAAACACGATCGCGATACAATCGTGGGGTCAGGATTAGGATTAGCGATCGCAAAAGCCATTGCTGAGAATCACCACGGTCAAATCCAAGTTGATAGTACTCTTGACCAAGGTACAACTGTCACCGTTACCTTACCCATTTTTCAACGAGAAACTTCCAACTAAATTGAGACCATCCCATTTTTCCAGAAATTGTGTCTGCTTCAATACCCCTCGTTAGGACTGACGCGGCGACACTCCAGAAAATGAATTGGCTACGTATGAATGCAACGGAATATAAATCTATTTTTTGATCTGCCTCCTCTGATGGATGTAGACACTAGCTCTTCACTTTTAACCTGAGGGGTAAGAGGCTGGAACAATCCCTGACATCCAGTTACTAGCTGGCTGGGGAAATTTAATCTCTTTGCTAGTTGTCGCCAACTGGGCTAGTTGCGAGATAAAGCGTGGTTTCCGCTGCTCCAGCCGTAATGATTGTATCCCTTTAATTGAATCAGTTTAGGAGACAAATATGCCCATTCCTATTAGAGAAGATGTCGTCTACATCATACTCAAAAAGATTCAAGAAACTGACGGGCGAGGGAAGCATCCAGTTGACTTTACAGCAGTGGATTTTGCCGGTCGCCAACTCTCAGAATCCGATCTGTTAGGTCACTTAGATTATCTCAATCAAAAGCAGTATATCGATGCCGAGTTTAGCGGGAATGCCTACGCCAACCAAGAAGATGTACCTAGCGTCATTGACTCTGATGAAGTAGACTTTCGTGTTGCCAATACCTATGGTGCCCCCGATGG
>CBKWLJ010000720.1:0-2325 GCA_966675205.1 uncultured bacterium | reverse complement strand
CGACTTATGTCTGGGTCGTCTCTCAAGGTATCGTGAAGCTCACGACGATGAGTGAAAGCGGTGATGAAGTACTGATTGGTTTGGTAGGACTATCTATGCCTTTTGGTTCTGGGATGACGACTCTACCTACCTATCAAGCCTCAGCGTTATCAGAGACTGTGCAGTTAGTTTGCTTTTCTTCAAGAGAAATATCCATTTCTCCTAGTCTCACCCAAGCTCTTTTACCTCAAATCAATCATCGGCTACGTCAGACAGAATGGCTGCTAGCGATCGCAGGGAAGCGACAAGTGAAAGACCGTTTGCATCATCTGTTGCTATTGTTGAAGCAGGAAATCGGTGTGCCTGTAGCAGAAGGTACACGTTTGAGTGTTCGCCTCACTCATCAAGATTTAGCGGATGCTTGCTGTACGACTAGAGTCACCATTACTCGACTGCTCGGTCAATTACACAAGCAAGGGAAGATAGAGTTTGACTCCAAGCATCACTTAATTCTGAAAGATTAGAGGAATGGGGCGCAAGGCGATCGCATTCCGTTCGGTGGAAACCGCGTTTCTCCAGGGAAAAAGGACAAGAGCAGTCTTCACTGCCAGCGTCCTTTATGCTTTAGTGTTCAAACTTCCCTTGGTATCAAATATTACAAAAAATCTGACGGGAAATCTCTTCTTCTGCCTTGTCTATCGATCCCCGGCTCCTAAAACCCCTTTTATTTTGAACAAGTATTGTTTGCTACTTATAGAGTAAAAGCTAGTTTTAGCCTTGAGATAGATTTATTATTTTTTGAAATAATCCTAACGATAGAACCGAAAATAGCTCGATTTTAGTTACACCTATAAGTATCAGAATTCCTGGAGTTACTGAAGCAATAGGAATAGACGATGTTTTTTTAAAATTTATTGAGTAGGAGACTAATATGCCTGGACAAATGTGTTGGTTGTCTAGACTAGGAGCCGACGGAGAGAAGATTTTGCATTTGCGAATTTCTCAAAATAAACCTTGGCAGCCTTATACAACTTTCGCTCAATATTCTGTTCCAGATTATGATATTCCCAAAGGTTCTAAAGGATGGGCAACCTACCAAAAACTACTTAAATCAGGCTGGACTCTTGTACCTAGCGCACAGACGCATCATTCTACTGCTTCAGCTAGAGTTGAGGCAACAGTATAGCACTACTCTTCTACAATGAAGTAGAGTTCAAGAGTCTAGACGGGAACCTTACAGCTGTTTTCAAAGGGATATAGTAATATACCCTCCATACCTTCTAGGTAAATTAATGACACCATCCTACCTAAAAATCTGTGTCATACTTGACTGAAAACCGCTGTAAAGGAAATCGCCGCCTCTCAAAGTTGCATTTTTTATGTAATATCAAATCCGCTTTTATAACCCCCCTTGTATGGAAAGGAATGTTTCTCCTCCAGTTTTCTTAAAAAAGAATATTTAATCCAGATTTGGATCACATCTTCCCCTTAAACTAGAGTGAAGCAGAACAAGTCTCTGGTAATGAGAGGGGCTAATGTCGCCAACGAACGAAATTTTAGAGTTTTGGTTTGGGAACCGGGATGATGAGGATTACGGGAAAGCCCGCAAGGAGTGGTTTACCAAAAACCCGGAATTTGACCAAGAAGTGCGATCGCGTTTCTTCCCAGATTATCAAAAGGCGGCTGCGGGTGAATTAGACGATTGGAAAGAAACGGCATTAGGTTGTCTTGCACTGATGATTCTGCTCGATCAGTTTCCTCGCAATATGTTTCGGGGACAACCCCAAGCCTTTGCCACTGACTCACAAGCACTTGCTTACGCCAAACACGCTGTTGAGCAAGGTTTAGATCAAGAGTTATTGCCCATACAGCGTCAGTTCATCTACTTACCCTTTGAACACAGTGAAAACATCGTTGATCAGCGGCAGTGCGTAGAATTGTTCTCGACGCTGAAAGATTATCCGGAGTGTGCTTTAGGTGTGGATTACGCTTACCGTCATATTAAGGTAATTGAGCGCTTTGGGCGCTTTCCTCATCGCAATGAGATTTTAGGGCGAGAGACAACTCCTGAAGAAGCACAATTTCTTCAGCAACCTGGCTCTTCGTTTTAGGTTGAAGGTGCAAGGGTTGCAGGTTAGAAGGTTAACTAGGTTGAAGGTTAATAAAGTTAGACGCCCATGAACGCCAGTACACAGCGAAAGGAATGAAAATTCTTATCCCTTCTGCCGTCTGCCGTCTGCCTTATTGTCAGAATTTATGCCTTTCCACCTGCCGTCTTTTAACGTTCAATCTTTTGACCAAAAAAACTGGGATACAAGCCCCGTCCTTCTAGGACGGCTTTCTTTA
>CBKWLJ010000719.1:0-2349 GCA_966675205.1 uncultured bacterium | reverse complement strand
TCCTACCAACCGGGAGCACAGGCCGTTCATTGGTCTTGTGATGGTTCACCCGCCTTTGAACTCTCAGATTCCACCCGCACCGAACGCGGTACAACCATTACCCTCACCCTCCAAGACGAAGAGCAGGAGTACCTCGAACCCATAAGAATTAAGCAGTTGGTGAAAGCCTACTGCGATTTTATGCCCGTTCCCATCAAGTTGGAAGGGGAAGAAATTAACAAGCACCGCGCCTTATGGAAGGAATCACCCCAAAACCTCACCAAGGACGATTATTTAGAGTTCTATCGTTACCTCTATCCTTTCCAAGAAGACCCCTTACTGTGGATACACCTCAATACTGACTATCCCTTCTTACTCAACGGCATTCTCTACTTCCCCAAACTGAAGCCGGATGTAGATGTAACAAAAGGTAACATCAAACTATTCTGCAATCAGGTCTTTGTCAGCGACCACTGCGACGAAATTATTCCCCAATTTCTCATGCCGTTGCGGGGTGTCATTGATAGTCCCGACATTCCCTTAAACGTCTCCCGTAGCGCCCTCACCAATGACCGCACTGTAAAGCGCATCGCTGACTTCATTGCCAAAAAAGTTGCCGATCGCCTCAAAGAACTCTACAAAGAAGAGCGCGAAGAATACATTCGCTGCTGGCAAGATGTTGGCACTTTTGTCAAGTTCGGCTCCCTCAACGACGACAAGTTCAAAAAACAAGTCGAAGACATCATTCTCTATCGCACCACCTACGAACCCAAGGAACAAGCCACTCAGACTGAAACCCCAGAGGTACAAGTCCAGTCTGAAGCGGGAGATGCTTGGCAAGAAGTTACCCCAGCTACATCTTCAGATTCTTCCGTCAGTAAGGGAGAAAAAGGGTATTACACCACACTCAAAGATTATCTAGAGCGCAATCAAAAGCAGCACGAAAACCGTGTTTTCTACTGTACAGATGCAGCAGCACAGGCAACCTATGTAGAACTGCACAAAAACCAGGGTTTAGAAGTCCTATTTATGGACTCTTTCATCGACCCTCACTTTATCAGCTTCTTAGAGCGTGAATATTCCGAAGTGAAGTTTTCGCGGGTAGACTCTGACCTCGATAACACCCTAATCGATCAAGATAAAGAGAAAGAAATTGTTGACCCCACAACCAACAAAACCCGCAGCGAATTGATTAAAGAGCTGTTTGAAAAAGCGCTCAACAAACCCAAGCTCAACATTAGAACTCAAGCGCTGAAATCTGATGATCCACAAGGGACGCCACCTGCAATGGTACTCTTGCCAGAAGCACTTCGGCGTCTGCGGGACATGACTGCACTAATGCAGCAGCAGGTTGCCGAGTTTCCTGAAGAACACATCTTAGTGGTTAATACTGCACACCCATTGGTTCAGAACTTATATGAAATCAGCCAAAGCAGTATCATACAAAGCGGTGGTGAATCACCTTCAGGTGACCTCGCTAACCTGATGTGTCAGCACATTTATGATTTGGCATTGATGGCTCAAAAAGGCTTTGATGCTGATGGAATGAAGGCATTTGTGGAGCGTTCTAATCAAGTGCTGACTCGCTTAACTCAGCGTTAATTTCGGAAATTTGGCAATCACGGTTCTCTGCTAGGGTGGGCATTGTTCACCCTACTTGAATGGATTACATAAACTCTTTAGGGGCACGACATGTCGTGCCCCTACAATTTTTTCGTTAGGATTGTTTCAATCGCAGGATTAGGTAATTGTCATGACTTCAACTACTAAACCGCTGACTCAGCTAACTCTAGCAGAGTTTTTGGAATTACCAGAAACTAAGCCTGCTAGCGAATATATTGATGGTCAAATCTACCAAAAGCCAATGCCTCAAGGAGAACATAGTATTTTACAGGGCTCTCTAGTCACTGCTATCAATCAGGTTGGCAAACCACAGCAGTTAGCTCATGCGTTTCCAGAATTGCGCTGTACGTTTGGGGGACGCTCAATTGTTCCAGATGTGTCAGTCTTTGAATGGCAGCGTATCCCTCGTAAAGCAAGTGGCAGGATTGAGAATAAGTTTGAAATTCCTCCCGACTGGGTTATTGAAATTCTTTCCCCAGACCAATCACCCAGCCGAGTAATTAGTAATATCCTTTTTTGTTTAAAGCATGGCACAAAGTTGGGTTGGTTTATTGAACCTGAAGATGAATCAGTGATGGTCTTTCAACCCAATCAGCTACCAGAGGTGAAATATGAGGTGGAAAATTTACCTGTTCTTGACGTATTAGGTGATTGGCAATTGTCTGTTACAAATGTGTTCAGTTGGTTACAGTTATAGCGTTTTTAAATGAGTTGTGAACCTAGCTAATCTTTTCTTTCAATAAAGAA
>CBKWLJ010000718.1:0-2410 GCA_966675205.1 uncultured bacterium | reverse complement strand
GGGTTCACAGCAGTTTTTGCATTGGCAGGAACAAATTGTGCCAGTGTATCGAGTGGGTGAGCTTTTAAACTATAGTTGTCCATTGCCAGAAGCGCATTCGAGTAAGGTGTTGGTGGCTGCCCCGACGCCCAAAGACTGGTCATTACCAATGCTGATTTTACGACGAGAGCAGCACTTTGTGGCTTTAGAAGTCGATCGCTTGGTAACGGAGCAAGAATTGGTGATCAAACCGTTTGGTTGTGCGATCGCACCTCCCACTTATACTTATGGTTGCACGATTTTAGGGGATGGCGGCCTGGTTCCGGTGATTGATGGAACGGCATTGTTAGAGATGGTGGTAGAGCAAACTACTCCAGCAACGTCGAGTACGGATACGGCTGAAATCGGATATACCCCGATTCATAAAAATGCTGCTGTCACCAAGACAGCAACAATTCTGAAACCTTCAAACGAACCGACGATTCTCGTAGTTGATGATGCAGTTGCCTTGCGCCGCACCCTAGCACTGACTTTAGAAAGAGCAGGTTTTCGAGTCTTACAAGCATCCGATGGGCGAGAAGCGATTAAGCAATTGCAGCAAAGTTCAGGGGTACAACTGGTGATTTGCGACATTGAAATGCCGAATATGAATGGGTTTGAATTTCTAGTTTCCAGTCGCCAAGACCCGAAATTGTTTAGAATTCCGATTGTGATGCTCACGTCTCGAAGTAATGAAAAGCATCGATTGTTAGCAATGCAATTAGGGGCTACGGCTTATTTCACCAAACCTTATATTGAACAGCGATTGTTAAAGGCAATTCGAGACATTTTGAGTCACACCAATGCTGAAGCTTGTTAACATTTGCAGCATTGGAAACTCTATCATTCATACTTTTTTGGGAATTGAGCATGAACAGTAACTTAATCAGCACCCCATCCATTAATATTCAACAATCAATGCAGCGTCAGACGACGCCCCTGGTTCAATTAATTGTGTTTAGTGTGGAGAATTTGAATCTGGCTTTACCGATTGAATCGGTTTACAAAGTGTTTAATCAAGCACCGATTTACGGAAGTGGGATAAGGTCTGTAGGCGTTACCCATGTAGAAGATAGAGAAATAACGGTTGTTGATTTATATCGGCGGTTTTTTCAAACGAATCCGATGGGAGAAGCTCAGGAAAAAAGTTATTTAATTTTGGTACAAAATACCAGGCGGGAACTGTATGGAATTCCGGTGGCTGACACTCCAGTTTTAATGGAAGTGCCTTTGTCGGCAATTCGGGTTTTACCGGAATCTTATCGTCGAGCTGATACCATCGACCTCGCGAGTCATGTCGCGATTATTCCTCAAGCATCAGCTTCGCTAACAGTCTTTGTACTGGATGTTGATTTACTCCTACCCAGTGTGCAAGAAACGGTTGTTTAGAAGCTTGTAGGGTGGGCACTGATTACAGAAATTGAAAAGCTGATGTTCGTGTTAGTTTGCAGTGCCCACCCATATTAACGTTTGCTATCACGCCCGCCCAGAAATCAAGTTCTGGGCTAATAGCGAAAGTCCACTGAAGTGGACTGAAGATTTTGAGTGGATTGAGTCATCTTTAGATGACTTTAGCTATGAGCAAGGAACTTGAGTTCCTTGCGGGACTGTATTTTATATCAGTAAGCCCTAAATAAGATGTCGCTAATGCGCCTTCTAACCTCTACACGCATATCCCGATACTCGCGCATGAGGCTCTGAACTTTATTAAAGAAGCTCTGAACTCCATTAAAGAAGCTCTCTATCCTCATTAAAGAGGCTCTAAGCTCCATTAAAGAGGTTCCAAGCTCCATCAAAGAAGCTCTCTATCCTCATTAAAGAGGTTCCGAACTCCATTAAAGAGGCTCTCTATCCTCATTAAAGAGGTTCCGAACTCCATTTACGAGGTTCTGAACTCCATTAAAGAGCCTCCGAGCTCCATTCACGAACCTCTAAGCCTCATTCACCAACCTCTCCCCCTTGTCTCCCATCTCTCTCATCTCCCCCTCACCCAATTCCAACCGCAGGAAATGCACTCGCCCCGACGCCTCACCCGCCACAATTGTCACCCCATCTGGCGCAACGGCACAGCAGTATAACGCACCATCCCCACTAAAACTGGCAATTTCCGTCTCACTCTCCAAATCCCAGACTTTGAGGGTGTTATCACTTGAAGCAGAAACCACCTGTTTGCCGTTGGGGGTGATGGCGACTGCCTGTACATAGCTGCTATGTCCGGTGAGGGTGAATTGTTCGGCTCCACTGTGCAAATCCCAGACTTTGAGGGTGTTATCCCGTGAAGCAGAAACCACCTGTTTGCCGTCGGGGGTGATGGCGACTGCCCATACCCAGTCGCTATGTCCGGTGAGGGTGAATCGTTCGGCTCCACTGTGCAAATCCCAGACTTTGAGGG
>CBKWLJ010000717.1:0-2432 GCA_966675205.1 uncultured bacterium | reverse complement strand
TGTTCCCGTCCCCGTAGACGAATCTGAAATTTAACTGAATTGCCTTTACCCAACCATTCGACGGCTCGATCAATGCGTAGGGTATAATCCGATTGGCCAACGTTGGGACGGAGCTTAACTTCCTTGACTGTCGGTTGAGAAGTTTGGCGTTGACGTTTTTTCTGTTTGTACAGATGCTTGCCGTAGTCCAAAATCTTAGCCACTGGAGCCTCTTTACTCTCAGAGACCACCACTAGATCGAGACCTACATTCTCAGCAAGTTGTAGTGCCTCACGGGTATCAGTCAAACCACGATTGTTGTTCTCATGGTCAATCAAAAAAACCTGAGGAGATTTGATTTGGTAGTTAGTCAGTTGTTTCGTAGCGATAATGGTGTCCTCTTAAACTCTACATTTGACTTAGCAGATACTACTAGGGTAGCGCAACACTTCCGACGCAACACCTTACTCAAGATTGAAAGGTGCCAAGAAGCCGTTGAGAGCTTATAACATAATCATCGACCGTACTCGGATTGTTGATACAGTAACCTTTGAACATTAAGCAACGGGTAACATGATGAAGTTTATTGCCCTATTGCTAGGGTTGGTATTATCGTTTGCGATCGCATCTCCTGCGGAAGCATCCTTCTGCCGCAACTCCAATCATCACTCCATTTGCATCCTAAGTATCAAGCGCAGTGCGAAGATTTACTGGGAGTACAGAGCCGCCGTTCGTGTTGATGGGGTTGAACGCCCTATAGAGGTGTACAACTGCCGCGATCGCATTAGGATTCGCCAAGATGGAACTGTTGTACCATTTGAGCCCAATGGTTCTGGTGAACTCATCTGTCAATTTTTTCAGAAGTAATTTTTAATTTTTAAAATTTGTCTTATATGTGAATAAGTTTGAGTAAAATTTAGGCTCACTCATCTATTAAAATAACATCAATGAAATAGTTAATTTAAAAGCACACTGTGGACGACAAAATTGTGATAATATCTGATAACTGGCAGGAATGGATTATGGTATTTAGCTACCTAGCTATTACGTTGTTTGTTGTCTGGCGTGTGTTTGTTTCAAGGAAAAGTGAAAATTAAATATTTGGATGAATCTTTCATCTCCTTGAATTGAGTCACTTCACAGATGCAGTCTAGCCCTACTGCAAAACGGCTAAGACTGCCCCTATTCTCAGTTATACTCTTAAGATTCAGTAAGGCCCAAACATAACGTTAGCGGGTGCATCTAGATCGTTACTGTAGAAAAATTCACGAATCATTACTAAGACTTCCTCTTTACTCAGGAAACCATCTTGATTGGTATCTAACTGGGGAAATATCAGTGGAGCGTAAAGAGGCGATACATTATAAACACTTAAAAGTCCTGCCCACTCTTGCTGGCTAATTTTGCCATCTTCATCTTCATCAAAGACCTCAAACACTAATTCCATGAGGTATCGAACTTCTTGATTGTATTTGTTCTCGTCACTCAGAATCTGATCGTACCAGTTCAACCACTCTTCTAAGCTCACTTTTTGATCGTGGCTCTCATCAGCATCTTTTTTCAAGCATTTCCAGTCATGGATACACTTATTAAATAAAACCTGATATTTAGCAGAACGCGCACCCCAGTTTCTTAAGTCAGCTAATTTTTTGGCAATATTTTCAAAATCTGGACCTACTAAAGTTCCATCATTATTCGCATCATGCATACTAAAAAATTTGATGAGTTTTCGCTTTTGAAGTTCGCTCAGCATTAGTTTCCTCTCTTCTCTCCGATTGATTGAACCCAAAACCCTAGCGCAGCGTGGCGGAAATCACCCACCAGTTCAAAAAGGTTAAAAGCTTGCTGTAAAAACTTTCTTCCCTTAGAGCCTCCTGCCTTGGAGCCGTCTGCTCTCTTGTACTAGCAGCAACAGTAGAGTGGGTACTGCATCACTCTACACCAGTACGAGATTCAATAGTGGACGATAATATTCTAAGAATTTTTGATCGCTGACAAAAATGAGACAGCGTCTTCGGCTCTTGGGTTTTTATGCACTGGCACTTGCCGGAAAACAATCTCCCTACTTTTAGGGGAATAATTTCATACTAGGTTAATATTGTTATGTCCCAAGCCAACGGAACACTCCCTGAGGGATTTCAATCCCCGCGCTGGATACAAAAAGTTCAGTGGATTACTAATCCTCTCGCTTACATGGATGCGGCTAAGCAACAGTATGGTGATATCTTTAATGCACCTGTAATAGGTAACTATCCTTATTTATTGCTAGTGAGCCATCCACAAGCACTTCAGCAGATTTTTTCTAATCCCCATCAATTTACAGCACCTTCTAATCCACTGTTGCATCCCATTGTGGGAGACTATTCTGTATTTGTGCTAGAAGGCGATCGCCACCGCAGGGAACGCAAACTTTTGATGCCACCTTTTCACGGTGAGCAGATGCTCTGTAATGG
>CBKWLJ010000716.1:0-2455 GCA_966675205.1 uncultured bacterium | reverse complement strand
GCGCTGATTTTTGCCCGAATTCAAAAAATCTCATTTTGGCTATTAGCCGATTTAGTTGTTCCTTCTCTCATTTTGGGTCAAGCGATCGGGCGTTGGGGTAATTTCTTTAATTCCGAAGCTTTTGGGCGTCCGACTGACTTACCCTGGAAGTTGTACATCCCCCCTCAACAACGCCCTCCAGAGTTTATTAATAATGACTACTTCCATCCCACTTTCCTCTATGAATCTCTGTGGAATTTGATGGTTTTTGCGTTACTGATGTATTTATTTTTCCGCGATTTAAAGCGAAGACCGCATCTCAAGGTTGGGACGTTGGCTCTAGTTTACATGGTGGCTTACAGCCTCGGTCGAGTTTGGATTGAGGGATTGCGGACTGATAGCTTAATGATTGGCCCTTTGCGTATTGCTCAGCTCGTGAGTTTAAGCTTAGTTGCTCTGGGTCTTTTCGGTCTAGGGTGGTTGTATCTCCAGCGTCGTTCTTTGCCCGATGTTGTCCCAGCACAGCAGCAACAGTGGGATACACGTACTGAATAATTGACGAAAATGCAATATCAATTGTAGGGGGCAGGTCTTGTGCCTGCCCCTAAATCCTGGTGGGGCAACCACGGGGGATTGCCCCTACCATTACCACGAGGGATTGCCTCTACCATTACCACGAGGATTGCCCCTACCATTAATGAATCGGCGCTCTACTATTTGATGTCTGCAATTGAGAACTGCTATAGTAATCACCCTCTCTCCCCATCTGCTCATTCTTAATAGAGAATTGGCATAAAAAAAAGCCCTAGAGCGAAACTCTAGAGCTGAACCAGGGTGCATCTACCACTTCTTTATTACTAGCTAAGGGGGGGCCATCCGGAAAAGTTCGGGTAAATTACTAATTTTTTTGGTTAACTGTCGTTTTGTATGTCTCATTCCACTGACTCAACCCCACCTGAACATTCCCTCCCGTCCCTAAAGCCAGCCGTTTACATCATTGGTGCAGGACCAGGAGATCCAGATTTACTTACGGTTAAAGCACAGAAAATTCTTGCTCAAGCTGACGTGATTGTGTTTGCTGATTCCCTGGTACCCCAGCAGATTTTGCAGGGGGTGCGTCCGGATGCTGAACTGGTAAAAACAGGGAATAAAACGCTAGAAGAGATTGTACCGCTGATGATTGAACGGGTGCGATCGCAAAAATCAGTGGTTCGCTTACACTCCGGCGACTTGACTCTCTACAGTGCCATCCACGAGCAAATGCAAGCCCTCGCTGAAGCTTCTATCCCCTTTGAACTCATCCCAGGTATCAGCGCCTTCCAAGCCGCAGCCGCAAAACTCGGTGTTGAACTGACTGTCCCAGGACTGGTACAAACCATTATCCTGACTCGCATTAGTGGTAGTGCCTCCGCTGTACCCGAGGCGGAAGAACTTGCCTCACTAGCGGCCCATCAATCTAGCCTCTGCCTCTATCTCAGCGCCCGTCATGTGACACAAGCTCAAGAAAAACTGCTAAAACACTACCCCGCCGATACACCTGTAGCTGTCTGCTTCCGGATTGGTTGGCCGGATGAGAAAATCTGGCTGGTGCCCCTAGAACGCATGGCAGCAGTCACACAGGAAGAAAAGTTGATTCGGACAACCCTTTATCTTATTAGTCCAGCGCTGAGAACTGTAGAAAAGGACTTGACTTCCGAGATCGATCACAAAAGTATCACGAGTGAATTGCGATCGCGTCTTTACCACCCCGAACATTCTCACCTGTTTCGCCCTCGCCCTGTTCAACCTTCTCAAAATCCATGAAGTCAATAACCTGCCCGAAATGTGGAGGAAGCTTAGAACAAGTCATTTGTGCGGGGATTGAAATCGACCGTTGCCTCTACTGCCAAGGAATGTGGTTTGATTCCTTTGAGGCAGAACAACTCAAGACTATTCAAGGTTCTGAACGTTTGGATATTGGCAATAAAGAAACTGGCAGCCAACTCAACCAGATTACCGATGATGTGGAATGCCCCCGTTGCCAGGTAAAAATGACGCGCATGGTTGATATTGATCAGTACTGTATCTGGTACGAAATCTGCCCTGTGTGTCGTGGTGTCTGGTTAGATGCGGGTGAGTTTAGAAACTTCAAGGATAATTTTAAGCGCTCAGAAGGGCTGATCAGGAAAGCCAGGAATCTATTTCGGCGCAAAAAGGCCTAATGAGGCTCAATCCCTCCATAGAAGAAGAGCCATTTTTGTGTAGATTGATAAACTGATCGAGTGTATAGAGAAATAGGTAGGTAAACCCTTGTTAGACGAACAAGCGAAGAAAACAATCTTGCGGAAAATTCCTTACGGCATTTACATCTGCGGTGTTAAGGATGGAGATGACCTTAACTGTTTTACCGCAAGCTGGGTAACACAATCGTCCTTTAAGCCACCACAAGTCGTCAATTGTGTCAATAAGACTCACAAATCTTATGAAATGATCAAAA
>CBKWLJ010000715.1:0-2499 GCA_966675205.1 uncultured bacterium | reverse complement strand
GATAAGGCTTCTAACCCATTGCTGGCTGTTGTAATTCCATAGGGGTGTAGAGATAAGTAGTTGGCGAAAACCTGGCGATTGACTGGCTCATCATCCACAATCAGGATGTGGAACGGATGAGTTGTTTCTCTTGGTTGATGTTTAAACTCATACCAAGTTGCATTCAAAGGAATGACTCTCCCTTGTTCTTCTGCTTCCGCAAATCCTATGGAACACGACTGGGTATCAATGACTT
Organism: uncultured bacterium; assembly: GCA_966675205.1. Classification (GTDB taxonomy): domain Bacteria; phylum Cyanobacteriota; class Cyanobacteriia; order Cyanobacteriales; family Coleofasciculaceae; genus JBFLZA01. The sequence continues at coordinate 2,264 of CBKWLJ010000715.1, read as the reverse complement.
CTGACTCCTGTACAGCTATAGGCATCGCCCCTACAGCCTCTAGTTCTTGACTTTTCGCTACAGGCATGGTAAAGGTAAAGCGCGAACCCACACCAACGGTAGACTCGACTTCTATTTTCCCTGCGTGCAACTCTACTAATTTTTTAGTCACGGCTAAACCCAAGCCCGTCCCACCATATTCACGTGCTGTAGAACCATCGGCTTGCTCAAAGGATTCAAAGATGCGGTCAAATTTCTCCTCAGGAATGCCAATCCCCGTATCTGAAATGGTAATCGCTAAATGTGCAAAATTCCGGGTAGAGGGTTTATTGGCATCACTGCTCAACGGTGAACCCTCAATGACTTGAGCTGAAATTTCTACAGTTCCACGATCTGTAAATTTAATCGCATTTCCGACTAAATTGTGCAGAATCTGTTGCAGGCGATTTTCATCAGCGTAAGCCGGCGGCAGTTCTGGGGAAATGCGGTTAATTAGGTGTAGGGGTTTTTCTCCGATTAACGGTTGGCTCAACGTTAACACTACCTCGGCAACTTCTCGGAGTCCCACTGGCTGAAGTTGCAGTTGCAAAGTTTCGTGTCTGAGTTTAGAAAAATCTAGAATATCGTTGACTAAATTAGCCAAACGCCGCCCACTCGAAACAATTAAGGAGAGATTGAAATGAGTTTCGCTCTTAAGCGGCCCCGTAACCCCATCCATTAACGATTCGGCAATACCGATAATGCCATTGAGGGGAGTTCTTAGTTCATGGGAAGTATTGGCCAAAAACTCGTCTTTGAGTTTGTCTAAGCGCTGTAAGTCGGCATTGGCTTGTTTGAGGGCTTCTTCACTCTCCCGTAATGCCAGGGTAGCTCGTTCCACTACTTTACGGAGTTGGGCAGGGGCACTGACTAAAATCAACACCAAACCGCCTGCTAAGATGGCGAGTAACCCACCGCCAAGCCATAACCATCGAGAAATGGGGGCAGTTTCTGTCCATCCTTGGATGGGAACGGCAGCGAGTTGCCAGGAACCGTTGGGCAGTGTCACCTCTAATGTCACTGGTTGCTGCTGGAAAATTTGGGCATTGCCGAAAAACACTTCTCCTGCTGCCCCCAATCCATCTTTGCCTCGGATAGCGTACTGGAGTTGGGAATTGGATTTGAGCAGTCCGGCTTCGTGCATCAGGGGATTGAGATCAAAACCAACGGCTACCATACCCCAGTATCGACCACTTGCAGGAGCAGTTCCTTCGGGGGTAAGAAAAATCGGGGTGCGGCTGATGAATGTTGGTATCCCTGTTGCAACCCCAATGACTGGCCCTGCAACAACCGTTTTTCTGCTATTAATCGTTTTTAGAACCGCTTCCCTCTCTTCTGGAATTTTCATGGGGTTAAACCCAATTGCTTTTTCGTTACCTTTGAGCGGATAAATATGAGTGATGACGTTGTTTTTATAAAGTGATATACCTGCCAGATTTGTTTGTTGAGCCCCGATTACTCTGGCAAGACTTTCAAATTCCTGTTGGTTAACGTTGGGATTGATAGCTGAGACGTAAGCGAGTAAACCTTGCGTGACAAAGAGTTTCTGATTTAAGGCTCCTTCCAGCCTCGCTCTCACAGTACTCAATTGATTGAGGACATCAGCACGATTTTGTTGCTGAAAGCGTTCCCGTTCTGAGTGATCAATAAGCCAGGTGATTGCCAGAACGATCGCAACAGTTAAGGAAGCGGCAAAATAGGGAAAAAAGCGTTTCATACAGGGGTTAGGAGTTTTTCAGATACTGGGGGCAGCTCAGTTACCTTATTTCCTGGGAATTCCAACGGGAGCAATTTTTAAAGGAGATATGCTTGCTTCCTGATGTTTAATATTCTCCTTTGTGATCAACGAGTAATCAGTAATTACTACTTTTGTTTAAGAACTAGCAACGTGATGTCATCGTAGACTTGTTGTGTGCCGATATGCGATCGCACATCATCAATCACAGCTTGCTTGATGCCAAGCGCCGACAGTTGCCGATTGATTCTTACTACCTCGCACAGCCGTTCTAGCCCATATTGCACCCGTGCCAGATTTTCCGCTTCTGTAATCCCATCGGTGTAAAGAACAACCACATCCCCCGGATGCAGTTGTACCTGAGTTTGCGCCACAAAATCAGTAATATCTGCTTCTAAACCAATGGGGAAACCTAAATCAATGGTGTCGATTCTCTCTAAAGTGCCGTCAGCACGTACCACAATCATCTCTTCATGCTGTCCTGTCAAACACAGTTGGCCTTGTTGATAGT
>CBKWLJ010000714.1:0-2576 GCA_966675205.1 uncultured bacterium | reverse complement strand
CATTATTCCAATTCGTGATACAGAAGCACTCAAAGAAAAACTAGAGTGGTGTTACTGCCATCCTTTAGAATTAGCCGAAATGGGTCGGGCAGCGCGTCAGAAAGCGGAACAACTAACGTGGGATTTATATCGCCAAAAATTGGTGCATCAAGTTCAATCGCTTCTGAGTCGTTGAAACAATAGATGCACGGCTTAAGATTGCTAGATGATACAAATTCAAGCAACACTTTTCTTAATTGAGTAACATTGGGTTCTGTGGTGTGTCCACCAATTTTATTATGGAAAAACCTGAAAATTTAACTTCTGTTCACCTGTGGGTTCCCAACTTATTTGAATTTAAAGGAGGCATCCAAGTTTATTTGCAGGATGTCTTGCAGGTGTTGGTCGAGAAATTCCCGAATGTTAATTTATCAGTCTTTAATAAACTTGATCGGCATCAACTTCAAGATAAAATTTATTCCCAAAAAATTTCATTTTTCCTGAGTGGAAGCCTACCTAGATTTTTACAAACTTTTCACTTTTTTTTCAATCTCCTTGTGGGAGCAATCAGAGAACGTCCCGCTTTAATTTTGTGTGGTCATATCAATTTTTCTCCCGTGGCTTTTTGGATTCACCGCCTGAGGAAAATTCCTTACTGGATCATTGTTTATGGGACAGATGCTTGGAATATTCAAGACCCGTGGAAGATCAAAGCTCTACAAGCAGCCGATAAAATTATTTCTATCAGTACTTATACGCGCGAGCGCATAATTGAGGAACAAGGAATCTCGATACACAAATTCCCCCTTTTACCTGTTACCTTTGATGCTAGGCGATTTGAGATTGGCCCTAAACCCACGTATTTACTAGAACGTTACAACTTGGAACGGGAACAGCCTATCGTCTTAACGGTAGGTCGTCTATCCAGTTCCGATCGCTACAAAGGTTATGACCAAATTTTACAAGCATTACCGGAAATTCGGCGTCAGATGCCCCAGGTTCACTACATCTTAGTAGGTCAAGGGGATGATCGACCCCGGATTGAACAGTTAATCCATCAACTCAATTTACAAGCTTGTGTCACCTTAGCGGGATTTGTTCCTGACGAGGAGCTATGCGACCATTACAATCTTTGTGATGTCTTTGCCATGCCGAGTAAAGGGGAAGGTTTTGGCATTGTTTATTTAGAAGCCTTAGCTTGTGGAAAACCTACCTTAGGGGGGAACCAAGATGGAGCGATTGATGCTTTACGGCAGGGTGAACTAGGAGCCTTGGTCGATCCAGATGATGTAGATGCGATCGCAAAAACCCTCATTCAGCTTTTGCAAGGCACTTACCCGCACCCTTTTCTCTATCAACCAGAATTATTACGACAAAAAGTAATTGATTTTTTCTCTTTTGAACGCTTTAATCAAAGCTTATATGACTTAATCAAAACATCAAAAATCATTCCCCTTTAGCGATGAAAATACTCCACGTCATTCCCTCCTTGGCCAAAGTAAAAGGAGGCCCCACTCAAATCCTGCTAGAGGTGGTTAGAGCGTTACGGGATAAAGGGTGTGATACGGAAATTGTGACGACGAATGATAACGGTTCTGAAGTCTTCGATGTTCCGTTATTTCAGCGTGTTGAGTACGAACAAGTTCCCGTGTGGTTTTTACCCCGGACTTTCCTTCCGATGAAGGAATTTATATTCTCTACAGCGTTAACAAGCTGGTTACAGCAACAGTTGCACCATTATGACCTTGTTCATACTCACTATTTATTTTCCTACGCTCCCACTTGTGCCGCTTTTGTTGCCAGACAGCAGAAAATACCTTACATCGTGACACCTTATGGAATGCTAACGCCTTGGGCACTCCAGCATCAACGCCTCAAAAAGCAAGCCTATTCTCTTATTGAACGTCATAACCTTAACCAAGCAGTAGCCATCCACTGCGCCACCGAACTTGAGTCTCGAGATGTACGCAATTATCAAGTCAAGACTCCTACCTTTGTTGTGCCTTACGGAGTCCATCTGCCTGCTTACCAATTTCAAGCCAAGCAACGGTTGCGGCAGTTGTATAACATTCCTGCTGAAACACCGATAGTCCTGTTTTTGTCTCGTCTCCACCCGAAAAAACGCCCAGATTTGTTGTTACAGGCACTCTCGAAGCTGGCTACCCTCAACACTGATTTTCATCTAATCTTGGCGGGTTCAGGAGATTCAGACTATCTTACCTATCTAACTCATCTAATCTCATCGCTAGGTTTAGCAAAACAAACCACGGTACCGGGTTTTGTTACGGGTGTGGATAAGAATTTATTAATCCAAGGTTCTGATTTGTTTGTTTTGCCCTCATTTTCAGAAAACTTTGGCATCGCTGTGGCAGAAGCAATGGCAGCCCGACTGCCTGTAATTGTCACTCCCGGTGTTCAAATTGCTCCCGATATTGCCCAAGCTAATGCAGGATTGGTGATTCCAGGAGAATTAGATGCGCTCGTCATGGCCATCCAAGAATTGCTCACCTCTCCTATCCGCCGGATGGAATTGGGGGAAAATGGTAAGCGATTGGTGAATCAGCGTTATTCTTGGAATGCGATCGCAGGGAACCTGG
>CBKWLJ010000713.1:0-2584 GCA_966675205.1 uncultured bacterium | reverse complement strand
TGCCGCAGTTGGAAGTCAACAATTTGAGCGGTTGCGCCATTGATGCCAAAGTTAAAAATTTTCAGGTTTCCTTTCCCTTGAGCTGCTAAAGCCTGTTGTAACTGTCTAGGATCAACTCCGCTTAAAGCACGGGAACTTCCAACAATCAAAACATCGGGTGGACCAACCGCCGCCACAAAGGATAGATATAGCAGTAGCTGCTCATCAAAAATTTGATTATTAAAGCTGACGAAAGGCAATTGGGGCTTCGTGTGTGCTGCTTTTTGGATGGCAATATTTAGGTTTTGGAGATACTCAGCAGCTTTTTTTTGAGCAAAAACGTGTTTGGGGCTGTTTAACGGAACGGCTTGCATTGCCCCAACGGCTTGAATCCACCTTGAAACCACTAAATCCCAATCTTGTTTGGATTGAGCTGACTGAGCTAAGGTTGCAGCCCCCATGGCTTTATCTACTCCTTTAGCAAATGGATCGATTCGGAAACAGTTTGAGGGATACTCTTGAGCTACAACAGAGCCTGAAGTTGAGTGATGTCCTGATGTTGAGGTCTTTCTTGCCGTAAACTCAGGTAGTGAAGATGAGGCACAGCTAGTGGCAAAGGTGAGCAAGGCTAGGGTGGCAGCACCGTGAAGTCGAAGGCAGAATTTAGCCATAACGCAATTAAGAGTGAGTTGTCGCTCGGCACTCGATCCTCTTGTCCTTGGCTTCCTACAGTGGGGTTCTCTCCTAAAGGAAGACCAGTGGCGAGAGAGGCTTACCCTTAATTATTATTGCCACTTCCTCATTATTGGATTTGTATTTTCTTTTTAAGTAGCATTAGTATTGACATTGGGCAAGCAATGTGTAGAAAAGCCAAACTTCTTGCCTCATTAATAATGCATAATAGATGCCGAGTGACTCAGCCCACGCCCGATCAAGCAAGGTGATAGAAATGCTCGGAATTTTCTTGTTTTTCCTATTTTTAACTCTCTTTTACTTGTTTATTCGATTACCCAAGCAGCAAAAACTTAGGCTGATTAGCCTTGATACTTCTGAAGTGACTGCCGACGAGTTATCTGAAGATACTTCTCCAACAACTTCCTCGCAGGGGTTCTCACCGAATACTGCCAGTGATATGCCTTGGTGGGTGAAAATTATAACTCAAACGCCACGTTGTACTTACTTTTTTGGACCGTTTGATAGTGCTGGGGAAGCACAGGAGTATAGAAGTGGCTATATTGAAGACTTAGAAGACGAGGGAGCGCAGGGAATTGAGGTGTTGGTCTTGCAAGATCGTCCTGAAACTCTGACAATTTATGACGAACAAGAGTAAGTTTTCTGACGCTGGGACGATAGCACGATGAAAGAGCGAATGATTTACTGGCTCAACCAGCTTTTAGTAGCAGATGTTTTTCTGGTGTTGTTGAGCTTTTTTTGGTTAGCGATCGCTGTTGTCGGGCGATCGCTTGGCATTCCACTAGGACTCGATCTCTGGTACCGGCTTTGGGAACCTGTATTTACTCCTGCGATCGGTTTGCTGATGGGGGGCGCACTTTTGAGCGGACTAACTAGTCAGATATTCAAACGCCTCAACTCAAATCAACAATAGGCAACAACAGCCAAAAAGCAATTAGAATAATGAGGTCATGAGTTGAACCAGGATTCTACCTACCTACTCTGGAGCCGATTGCCCAGAAGCATTGAATTGGTTAATCAGTTCGTCCACAATCACTTGTGGATCATTGGTCTCTATTCCTAACTGCTGGGCAATCACCTGGAGTAAGTTGGGGTCTTGCTGTAACCTCACAAACAACTCATCTAAAGTAATTGTTTCAACAGCCTGGATGTCCTCAACCGATTGTTCCTCTCCTGCTTCTGTTGAAGTCATAGGAGGTAGGAGATCTATTAACTGAGCATCTGGCCCATCATACTCCCACACCATACTACTCATTGAATCTCGGCTGAGAAGTTGCTGTCCGGTGTCATAAGCTACTTCTCCGATTTCCTTTAAGGAAGGAATAGATATCAATTGGTCGCCCAAATTCAGCAGCCGCCTTCCTAACTCATCATTCGGGGCTGATGACGCTAACACCCTCTCTCCAAAACGCCGCAGCCATGCCACCCAGTCAGCTTGTGTGGTACGCCCTTTAAGTCCATCGAACCATCGCACAACCCGATCCTGCTGCCAGCCATGCCCCACTCCTTCAAGCAGTTGCATAAACAGGTATTCGTAATCCGAATCGGATAGAGGAGGAGCCGTTTCTACGTCCCTCAATTCGTCTTTAGAACGGAGAGAAGCTGAGCTAGCTCCCGTTCTTGTCGCCTCTGTTAGTGAAGATTGGGATGAGTTTTCACCGCCAAACAGACGCCGAAACAACCCCGTAAGCCACTGCCAAATTCGTTTGAGCATCTGTTGTCCCTTTGCATCCCATCATTTTGATTTTAAAACCGTAGCCGTCTAGAAGGGCGACTCATTACCTTGAGATCTCACAAATTCAATTCAAAAACAAAAAAGCGTCCCCTTTGCAGGAGACGCTTTTTAGTCAGCTAAAACTTACGAATTAGCCATTGATAACTGGAGCGGTTAGAGCAACCGGAGCAGCTTCAC
>CBKWLJ010000712.1:0-2587 GCA_966675205.1 uncultured bacterium | reverse complement strand
TCTGGAGAGTTTCCCCCACCAGCGCAGGCTCCCATGAATAATGCCAGCCCTAACACCAGCGAGAAAGCGGTAAACTTCCGTCTCACAATGAAACCTCCTAAAATTTTCCAATTTTTTACACGGAAGGTGGACTGCTGGCTCCCTGAGTTGAGTGAATGTCTGTCACACCTTTGTTGTTCGTTGGCTCTTTTCTAGACCTTAAACACAAAAAGTAAAAAACTCGATAATTTGATTTGTTTTTTTTTCACCGTCAACTCATCACCTGCCACGAAAATTCTCTACCGTAGTATTGAATTTATAGACATCACGGTAGAAAGCGTACTCAATGCCTACTATCTCAGAAGCGACTGTCATTGCCTTCCAGTCATACCAAGCGGGTAACCTACCTCAAGCCCAATTGATTTGCCACCAAATTCTTCAGCAGCAACCTGAGTCTACTGAAGCTTTAGATATGCTTGGTATGATTGCTCACCAACTCGGCAAGCTGGAAGAAGCAATCAATTACTATCAGCAGTTACTCGCTCTCATGCCAGAGTATGCTGAAACTTACTATCGTCTGGGTTCCGCTCTGCATTCTTTAGGTCGGCTTCCAGATGCGATCGCCAATTACCAAAAAGCTCTAGACCTCAATCCAAATTATACCGATGTCCATTACGAGTTAGGAATTGCTTTCCAACAACAGGGTAATCTTGATGCAGCCATCCAACATTATCAGCAGGCTATTACTCTCAATCCCAACGATGCTGAAGCTTGTGGTAACTTAGCGAATGCTCTGTTAGAGCGCGGCCAAATTGAGGCAGCCATTGCCCATTACCAACAGGTACTTGTTCTGATGCCTAATGTCCCAGGAATCTATTACAACCTGGGTAGTGCTTATATGTTGCAATCCCAATGGGAAGCGGCAATTACTTGTTTTCGCTGGGCTCTCTCCCTCGATCCCAATTATGGCGATGCGTATCTGCAACTTGGCAAAGCCCTGCATATCTCCAACAAGCTAGAAGAAGCTGTCTTCTACTACCAGCAAGCTCTCTTCTTCAATCCCGATTCTCCTGATGTTTGCTACAACCTGGGCAAAGCGCTTCTTAAACAGAGCCGATGGGAGGAAGCCATTAGCCGATATCAACAAGCTGTCGCTCTTCAACCCGATTTTCTGGGTGCTTTACTTGAACTCGGCTGCATTCTCCTTCAATCCACTCGGCTTGAAGAAGCAACAATTTACTTGCAACAAGCTCTTGCACTCAATTCAGAACACCCTGATACCCTCTACAACCTGGGACTAGTTCTTGCCCATCAAAGTCAAGTTAACGAGGCAATTGACTACTTCCAAAAAGCCTTACAGGTAAAACCCGATTTTCTGGAAGCTTACTGGCAAAGCCAACTCATTGTACCAATTGTGTATGAGACTCAGGAACAGATTCCCCTTTGGCGTCAGCGTTTTTGTCGAAAGCTCAATCGCTTGATGCAACACACTAGTTTAGAAACTGTGATTGACAGACAAGGTGCTTTGGAACGATTGTCAAAAACAGCTTTCACCTTCTACTTAAATTATCAAGGTTTTAATGATCGCGGCATACAGTGCAAGTATGGAAACTTTGTCCATCAAATCCTCGCTGCCCACTATCCCCAATGGAGCCAACCTCTATCTTTGGCCCCACTCAGTAGCGAGGGAAAAATTCGTGTGGGCTACCTCTCTACCCATTTCCGAGGGCAGACTGTTGCTAAGCTAACCTTAGGCTGGCTCAAACACTGCGATCGACAACAGTTTGAAATTTATTGCTATCACCTTGATGAAAAAGCTGATATTTTAACCGAACAGTTTCGCTCGGCTAGTGATCATTTTTATCATCTCTTTGCCAATTTAGAGGACATTTGCCAGCAAATTATTGCTGATAATCTTCATATTCTAGTTTTTACAGATATTGGGATGGATGCCCGAATAACCCCTTTAGCTGGATTAAGACTAGCTCCCGTGCAATGTATGACTTGGGGACATCCGATTACTTCAGGTTTACCCACAATTGATTACTTTTTATCCAGTGATTTAATGGAGCCAGAAGATGCTGAAACACACTATAGCGAACAATTAGTTCGTCTCCCTAATATCAGCATTTGTTACGAAAAACCAGCAGTTCCAGAACTCACCAAAACTCGTTCCGAATTTCATCTTCGCGAAGATGCTATCATCTATCTTTCTTGCCAATCTTTATTTAAATATCTACCTCAGTTCGATCACATCTTTCCTAAAATTGCTCAACAAGTTCCTCAAGCTCAATTTGCTTTTATTAGTTCTCATGCCAATCCAATTACGGCAAAATTCAAAGCTAGGCTGCATCGTGCTTTTGCTCAGTTGGGTTTAAAGAGTGAAGATTATTGTGTGTTTGTACCGAGATTGGATTGGATAAGTTACCTCAATCTCAATTTGGTTTCAAATATTTTTCTCGATACCTTGAGTTGGTCTGGGGGGAATACAACGTTAGAAGCGATCGCCTGTGGTTTACCTGTGGTAACTTCTCCGGGAGAATTCATGCGTTCTCGTCATGCTTATGGAATTTTGCAGATGATGGGAGTGACAGAAACGATCGCCAAA
>CBKWLJ010000711.1:0-2593 GCA_966675205.1 uncultured bacterium | reverse complement strand
ACCTCACTGGGAATTGGCTGGGTGTGTCTATTTTATTCCTTTTAATAGTTGGGAAAAGTTAGAACTCACTTTAGAAGCTAGACGAGTTGTTTTTAGTGCTTGTAAGTTCTTTCATAACCAGAGATATGAAGTTTTTGCTTTGGTTGTAATGCCCAATCATGTGCATATGCTGATTCAGCCTTGGCTTAAGTCGGAAAATGAGTTTTGGTCACTCAGCAGCATTATGCATAGCATGAAAGGTTATAGTTCTAAGCAAATTCCCAAGGTGATGAAGCATATCGGCACAGTTTGGCAAAGTGAGCGATATGACAGGATTAGCAGGAATGAGCAGGAGTTTCAGGATAATTGGGAGTATATCAGGCAAAATCCTGTCAAAGCAGGACTATCAACTACTCCAGAGGAACATCCTTTTTTCTGGCAAGAAGCTGAACCCACTCAATTTTTCTAGGAAGTTTTAGATAGTAATCTTGTGGGGTGGGCATCTTGCCCGCCCCTTACCTAATCGACTCCTCTAAAATTCCTACTGAAGGGAGAGAAGACAATGATACCCCAATCTACCATCGCCTCAACCCTAACTATTCCACCTCTAGAAAATGGCGATCGACTCACCCGCATCGAATTTGAGCGCCGCTACCATGCCATGCCCCAGGTGAAAAAAGCGGAATTGATAGAAGGAATTGTTTATATGGCATCACCGTTACGCATCAGAAGGCATGGAGAACCCCACGCTCGCATCATGACTTGGTTAGGTAATTACTGGGCAGCAACTCCTGGGCTAGGGTTAGCTGATAATACGACTGTACGTTTAGATGCCGATAATGAACCGCAACCTGATGCTTTATTGAGAATTGAGGTAGGAGGGCAGTCTCGCATTAGTGATGATGATTATGTTGAGGGTGCGCCAGAACTTATTGTTGAAATTGCTGCCAGTACCGTTTCGATCGATTTGCACGAAAAACTCAAGGTTTACCGTCGCAATCAGGTACAAGAGTACTTAGTTTGGCGAGTAGACGATCGCCAATTCGATTGGTTTAGGTTACAACAGGGCGAATATATCCAGCTTGCACCGAATGCAGATGGTATTACTTGCAGTGAAATCTTTCCAGGCTTGTGGTTAGAAAAATCTGCACTACTCGCTGGAGATTTAGCTACGGTATTGCAAGTCGTGCAGCAAGGGATAGCCACAGCAGAACATCAGGCTTTTGTTGAACACCTATCCAGCAAGTAATCAAAAAAGCGATCGCTTCTACTCTTCCAAAATCTCAACCAAGTCCTCAATCATCACATCAAACGTGCGAGCTAATTTATAGATAGCGGTAAAGTCAACCATTGACAACTCAGAACGGCGAGCATAACTTTTAACCGTGTTGTACATTACTCCCGAACGGTCGGCAACCTCCTTCAGGGTCCAGCCTTTCTCTGCCGCCAGTTCTCGAATTTTTAGCCTGACTAAACCCATACTTGACTATCGGTGCAATTGCACCTTAAGATAATCACAAATATTGAAAAGCGATCGCTCTCCCCGTCTGGCAAACGCAAGAGCAATCGCCAATACCCCATTAAATGGGAAACACTTACTATGGTATCAACACTTTCGGCGAAAGCGCCGATCATCAGGGCATCAAAAATCAATCACAAGTCTTCTGTTCTGCATCCACTGGTGCGATTTGTCACAGAAGAGACAGTTGCTTTGCTGTTTAATCTCAATCTTGATGAGATTTACCGCATTGACTGCTGGCGTCATGTCGTATACATCCACGGCAAAGGAGTAAGTCAGTTTGTCAGCTATGCCGACTTTCCCCCAAAGTTAGATGTAGAGGCACCCACCGCACAAGACTTTGTTCGCTGGCGCAAGCGTTGGCGGAAGCGATGGAAAACTCAACAAGCACCAGAGTTTTGGACAAAATACTATCAGCATCAGTTCAAACACGCTGCTACTGAATCTCACTTACTCGCTTGGGGGCAATTAGTCGCCGTCGTACAATCGGTGTTCTCTCTAGCTGCCGTGGAACAACTACGAGACGCTTACAAGCAGGAAAAATCTTTTTGGGAAAAATTTTGACGATGGGATTGGCTTAGACGATTGCCGCTATTACCAGTGATTTGAACAGAGCCAAGTCAAAACTTGGGATAAGAGCGATCGCATTTTGTTAGATAATAGCAATCTATCATTGGTCAAGCCTGGAGGAAGTCATGGGCGCATCAATTTTGTCAGTTCTGGCACTAGTCGGAGTCGCCTTAACTTACTGGTACTTGCAACAAAAGATTGATAATCAGAAACGCCAAACTCGCAGAACGTTTGAAGAATTAGAGAGCAACCATGAGGCTCGAATGCAAGAAGCTGTCAAATTTTTGCAGGAAGACTATCAGGCTAAGTTAGCTCAAGCAACCGAGGAATTAAAAAGAAACCTGGAAGTTCAACTTCAGGACGCGATTAACGCCTTAAAAGACAATTCTTCAACATCATTAACCGAAACGATTGAGGAAAAAAAAACCTATCAAGAGCCTCAACTCGATGAAGCCACTCAATTTTTACCCGTTAGTGAGCAAGTAATACCAACCCAAACAACAGAAAGCTTACCGGATACCAGTG
>CBKWLJ010000710.1:0-2650 GCA_966675205.1 uncultured bacterium | reverse complement strand
GGAAAAAAAGGTTTACGGGAGCGATGAATGGAAGCTGATTCTTGTGACTCCTTTGCCTGAAGTAGAAGCTACAATTTTGGCGTAAGCGGTGGCCAACGCTAACCCTTGAGAGTGGGATACATTTTTGCACTGCCTTGCTGGATGCGGATAAATAGTAATTCTTGGTTTTAGGGCGATAATTGCATTGGCTCTATTTCTTTCCTTGCTAGGGGATGCTGTGAGTGCATCGGTTTTCTTCCCATGAGGCAGCTCTGCTACTCCTTGAAAGTTAGAGACGATAGGAGATTCACTCTGACGCAAGGGAATATAGCGGCGAGCGGCAAAACGCTTTTCTAAAAGTTTGAGGGCTTCATGGTTTTGCTGGGCATGTAACCACGCATCCAAATAGATTTGTTCAAAGAGTTCGCGTTGAGCATGGCTACCGCCAATTGTGTACAAACGAGGCAAGATAGAACCGAGTTCGCTAATGGCTCTTTCCCATTTTCCTTGAGCATGGGCAGCCATGCCTCGCGCTGCTGGTATGGCGACTTCATTCCAGGCTCTAGAAACTGAGGGGTCTGCTACTTTAGCATACGCTTGTATACTCAATAGCATCTCGGTCACCCGTTCAACTTGTCCTCCCTTAGCGAGTGCGTAAATATAGTGCAAATCTTGGAAAGGGAGAATGTGTTCATGAATTCGCGTCGTTAGGTGAGAGGCAATTTCGAGCCAGCGATTGCCCACTTCTACCCCTCTTAATTCCAGCCGCAACAATACCTGAATTGCATCAATAAGGCTTTGGGATGAGTCTTTCTCAGCACAACCCCAGACAGAAGTGTCATAGAGGGCTAGTACTGTTTCAAACTCTTCTTTTTCTAAGTAATAAAGAGTGATGTGCCACCAATTGTGGGTATACAGCATGGGATTGCAGTTCTCCCAGGTATCACAGAGGCTTTCCATCCATGCAATACCTTCATCTAGTCGTCCCTGCATTTCCATCACATGAGCAACAGCATGGTGTGCCCAAGGGTTATGGCGGTTCATTTGGGTTGCCAGTCGCCCCATCGCTTCCGCTTCTTCATAGCGCTGGCACTGTTCCAAACCAAAGGCAATCATGCCGCATAAGTAGTGATTGTCTCGGTTCGCCGATAACACTTTTTCTGCGATGCCGAGTAATCCTTCTGAATTTCCTCGATAAAAGTAGTGATACTGTCCCATTTGCACAGCAACTAAATCATGCGGAAATTTTTCGGCTAAGACTTCAAGGCAAGCGATCGCTTTATTGATTGTACCTGTTGCCCAAGCTTCAACGGCTGAGATATAAAGCTTTTCCCGTTCGGTTGCTCTGTCTTTATCTTTTTTTGCCGCTTGCAGATAAATTAAGGCTTGGTGATGAGACTCAGCACTTTCATGGTAAAGGTAATAGGCAGCAGCATAAGCGTTAGCGATCGCACAGTTGGGATCGGCTTCAATTCCTGGGAAAATCGCGACGGTATCCTTGCCGTAAGCCAGGATTTGGTCGATATAGCGATTAATGGCAGCAATGGTTTCGGGTGAATTTGTGGTAACGTCTAGTCCTTGAGCGTCCTGCAACATTTTTTCTTTTTGTGCCTCTCAATTGCCTTTTTCCCAACCCCACTGATACAACCGCCAGCTACCCCACCCTGAATTTACGGTAAGTTGGTCGGAATAGTATATTTAGTGAGGGTATTGCCTAGTATTCAGTAGACTGCAAGAGACCGCTAGTTGATAAAAACCAGTTCTTTGGAAACGGTAGACATAGCTCTGAAATCTTTGTAAAACAGAGCTGTTCAGTTTGTGTCTGCTAAAAATCCCTGTTTCAATTGTTCACTTGATTGTGAGTAGATGCAGCTTTAGCAGACTAACTTCAACAACTCTTTTATTTTACTGTCGTATAGTTTGAAGGAGCTTCAACTTCTTGCGGCACAAGGTTCATAGCTTATTTGTTAACTTTAGTCAAGGGGAAGAGTGCGATCGCTCCTTGTCCTAGCGATGGATAAAGCAGGACATAAAATCAACTTTCAACCCTTACGATTAGCAATAGCGAAGCGTGACGCGGTAAAGTCCTTCGTAAAATTCCTAAGTACAACTCGCCATTGATAGGGGTCGGAAATCGCTAGACTGGTGACCAAGGATTTGGGTGGTCTATGCGTGGACGTACTTCTAGCATCAAAATCAGTCTGACAAGAGAACAGCGCGAAACGCTCGAAGGCTGGCTCCGCCGACAAAAGACACCAGTGGGGCTGGCGAAACGTGCGCGGGCAATTTTACTGTTAGCCCAGGGGGAGCGGTTCAGCCAAACGGCAGAGCGAGTCGGACTGGGAGAACGTCATCTACGGAAGTGGGCAAGACGCTTTATCGAGCAGGGAGTAGAGGGCTTGCAAGAGCGACCTCGACCGGGCAGAGTCCCGGTTTTTTCCCCCTCAAGTTGCGTTGTACTTGGTCAAGATGGCGTGTGAACTGCCCGATACACAAGGCAGGTCTCTATGCCAATGGGACTGCACAGAGTTAGCGCGGCAGGTGGTGGCAGCGGGTCTAGTGGGTAGCATTTCTGGAATATCTCGACAATGAAATTCCCTCGCACATCACCCAGATTCATGTGGTGCTAGACAATCTCAGGATGCACAAGGGCAAGAAGGTACAAGCCTGG
>CBKWLJ010000709.1:0-2663 GCA_966675205.1 uncultured bacterium | reverse complement strand
TTGAAATTGCCACCAATAATGGAGCAATAATATTTCCTTACCGCTGGCGAGATACATTAGCAGCCGACTATGCTCTTTCGATAAATGCAAAACTAGCGAGTAAAAAGCGCACTTCTGACAATAGCTACTCCCTCTCGCCTACCTCACTGCTGAATATTCCTGCGGGAACGAGACTTGTCTTACCTTCTCCCAATGGTGCTTCCCTTACCTTACGCACGGGGAAAACGCCGACACTAGCGGGTTGTCTTCGCAACTGTAAGGCAGTAGCTCAATTTTGCTCAAAGCTAGGGAAGATTGCTGTTATTCCGGCAGGGGAAAGATGGAACGATGGGAGTCTAAGGCCTGCAATTGAAGACTTAATTGGAGCAGGTGCGATTCTCAGTTTTCTTACAGGCAAACTTTCACCAGAAGCAGAAGTAGCTGTGGCTACCTTTCAAAATTTGAAAGATAATCTCGTAACAGTGCTGAGAAACTGTAGTTCGGGTAAAGAACTCATCGCCAGGGGCTTCGCCTCAGATGTCGAACTTGCTGCTACTTTTAATATTAGCCAATGTGTGCCTTTGGTTGATCACAACGCCTACGTCAAACAAGAATATAGGAATTTAGACTTGGGATAAAAATTTAATATCAAGTCCGTGAAGATTAACTTAATACCTGTGGAGTATGTAACTAGATAGCTGAATTACCTAGTTAAATTAGGTAAAAGTTAGGTAGATATTTAAGTTGATTAGGTAAACATGAATCGGAATTTATAGCAAAAGGCAGAAGGCAGAGGGCAAAAGGCAAAAGTTAATTATGGGTATATGGTTGTTTGGGCTGTTAGAGAAAGCCCTAAGCTTTATGGCGACAGCTATAACAAATATAGTTTTTTTAAATTAAAAACCTTTAACTATAAGTAGATCCCAATGTTAGATGAGAATTTCCTAATCAGGAAGCCTTGAACATTACAGTCCACTTCACCTCGAAAAAAAGATAGATCAAGAGCTTTAGGTATGAAGAAGTTTTCTCAAAACTTAAAAAAATATGGCTATTTGGCCCTAATTGCTGCTGCTTTCCCTATTATGCTGGGGAGTGGCATTCTGATTCGATTAGCGATCGCATATCATCAAGCACCTCGCCCTCAAGCCATTTTGACCTTAGGCGGCGACCCAAAACGAAGTGAGTTGACAGCTCAATTAGCGCAAAAAAATCCCTCACTAGATATTTGGGTTTCCTCCGGTGTACGTCCTGAAAAAGCCGAGGCCATCTTTCAAAGTGCTGGCATTCCCCTCAATCGGGTGCATCTAGATTATGAAGCCTTGGATACCGTATCTAACTTTACAACGATGGTTGACGAGTTTGAGCGCCGCAACATTCGTCACGTCTACATCGTTACCTCTGACTTCCATATGCCACGCGCCAAAGGAATTGCCACTTTTATTCTGGGGAGTCAGGGGATTGCGTTTACTCCAGTTTCTATGCCAACTCAGCGTCCTCCAGAACCCAAGCTCTTTACCCTACTCGATATGGGACGCTCAATCATTTGGCTAGTGACAGGATACAGTGGAGCCAATCTCAACCGCTACTTCTCCTATGACCAACTCACCCAATATTTTTCCAGTAGCAACCCTGCTTTTTTTGCCAAATCCGATAGTTCTGGCAAATACTGGAAACAAGGTTTAACAGCAAGAGCAATTCCATGCTGCAAGCAGAGCAGGTATTACGAGAGCGCTATCAACTCCAGCGACAATTAGGTCGTACCGCCGCAGGTCGTCAAACTTGGCTGGCACAGGATTTACAATCGAACGAACAGGTAACACTCAAGCTGCTAGCGTTTGCTCCTCAGATGCAATGGGAAGAACTGAAGTTGTTTGAGCGCGAGGCACAAGTTTTACAAGCTCTCAACCATCCCCGAATTCCCCGCTATCGAGATTATTTCTCCCTCGATAAGCAGACAGGTGCAGGAATCCCTTGGTTTGGATTGGTTCAAGATTATATTCCAGGTTTTTCGCTACAGGAATTATTAGAACAGGGCAAACGCTTCTCAGAAAAACAAGTACGAGAAATTGCCACTGATATTTTGAAAATTTTAGTTTATCTGCATGAACTCAGTCCGCCTGTTCTACACCGCGACATTAAGCCCAGTAATTTAATTTTAGGAGACGATCAAAAAATTTACTTAGTAGATTTTGGTGCCGTACAAGCTCAAGCTGCTGTTACAGGAGTTACCTTTACTGTAGTAGGTACCAGTGGCTACGCACCTCTAGAACAATTCTGGGGACGAGCGGTTCCTGCATCCGATTTGTATGCTTTGGGCGCTACATTAATTCATCTTTTAACTGGGACAAATCCTGCTGATTTACCTCATCAAGAATCTCGCATTCAGTTTAGCGACAAAGTCAGTTTGAACCCTAGTTTTGTGGATTGGATTGAAAAGATGACAGAAATCACCCTAGAAAAACGCTACAGCAGCGCCCGAAAATCTCTAGAAACTCTCCGCTCTGGGCTAGTGCAATCGGCTACTGCCACACGCCCTGCCTTAAGAAAAATTCCTAAACCTGCCGATACTTATATCAAGCTCAACAAATCTCCAGAGGAACTGAAAATAACTATTCCTGCTCCAGGTCTCAGACAACTCACAAAATATAGCTGTCTAGGTCTAATATCTATTATAATTTTATTAT
>CBKWLJ010000708.1:0-2675 GCA_966675205.1 uncultured bacterium | reverse complement strand
CTCGATACTGACCACAAGTAACGGGGTAACGGTCTATCGAGTAGGTATCAAGGTATACACGGTGATGCGATCGCTCATTATCCAACGCATCCATGGCATCACTCCCCATGATAAACTCCCCTGCTGGAATTTCAATCATCTGAGACTCTCCCCCCTGATTAAGGGAGGGTTGGGGGAGGTGCAATGGGGTGGTAGCACTATGGCCCTTTACCCACCGCTCTTGATATCGTTCACCCAGATGCCAGCGCTGGAGTTGCAATAAAAATGCGATCGTTTCAGTATGCTGGCTCTCATGCTGAATAATAAAGCGCCACAGCCGTTCTTGTTGGTCTAAAGGAGCGGTTTCCAGGTAGGAAAAGACTTGCCTTCTAACGGTATCTAGATATTGATAGATTTGGGCTTGTGAAGGTAAATTTTCTCGTTCACATTTGGGTAAGCCATCAGCAGCAAAAAGTTGGTGATATTCCGGAAATAGGGGGGGTATCCCAGCACATCGCTGTAGTATCCACAGCGCTTCTATATAAGCAATGTGCCCTAAATGCCAACCGACGGGGCTAAATTCTGGATGAGCCTGTTTGCGGAAGGTGGCATCGTCAATGCCTTCCACCAACGCGAGAGTACCGATACGACATTGATGCATTGCATCAAAGATTACCTCTTTGCGTGAGTTAAGTGATGTAAAATTCAAGCTTTCCTCCCACCTAGGGAATTTTACGATTCAGGCAACTGTTCCAGTTTCTGGTGAATCGGGGGTCATAAGCAAGAGTCCTAGTGCAGTGCGGCGAAAATAACTCACCCGTCCAAAACGGTGAAAAAGCTTACTGTACAAACAATATCCCTTTTGCCTCGGAGCCTTATCTCTTTTGCCTTCTTCCACTAGTGCAGCGTGGCGGAAATAACTATCCAGTTGAAAAACTTGAAAAAGCTTACTGTATAAGCTTTCTTTCCTTGAAGCCTCCTGCCTCCTGACTTCTGGCTGCTTGCACTAGTCTGCTAATAGAAACTGGTAACTAGGATTTTTTGTTTGAAACTGGATTTGACAACTTGTGATTTCACTCACACAATAAACTTGTTCGAGTCACCCATGAATGGCTGATGGATTACTTAATAACAAATGATTAATCACTCATCTAGGCGCTAATAATCACATTAGTTTGGTTATTGGCTTACTAGCATTTTTGGCTAAAAAACCTGAACATTCAAGATATCAATTGCAGCAGCAATTGTAGCTAATCGATAATAATCTGGAGTTTAACAATGAACGGTTCAGTATTATCTAAAAACAATAGTGTTAGCCAGAAAAAGGTTTTGCTGAAGTTGCAGTACAAATCCTTAAAATCGAAGACAGAAGATAAGTTTGAGGCATGGATTATGAACATAGAAGACCGATGGGCAGAGGAAATTTTAGATTGTCTGCAAGGGAAATTTCCCGATTGGCGTGATTGATTCTACTTTCTATCAAGTCCTTGCTGGTTAAGATTTGCAACCTTAATAAACTACCTTAAAACAACAATTTTACTTTCTGCATCTAGCAACTGTACACGCCATATTTGATAGCATTTTTTTACTGAAGGAAGGCTTTTTTCATTGCTCTAAAGATGTAGAGTCAGTGAGGTTTACAGAAGTTGAAAAATGATTTTTTCTTGATGTACAGCACTCACTTATAGGCTGATGCTATCGATGTGAACATCAAGACTGTCTGCGACTTGGATAATACTACTGTTGGGTACACTGTTCCAGTTGCCAGCAAACAGGGGTTCAGAAGCAATCAAGACGGAATCGGGGTAATTACAGTCATCTCTTAACCAGTACAATGTTGGTGCTGTCGTACCATGAGCATAACGACTGGCAACAAGACGATGTCCATCACTAATAATGACGTTGGCAGAAAAGCTCACTTGATAAGTTGTGGCTAATTCAGTCAGAGTAATTAAGGCATCGTATAGAGCTTTTTCTATCGTGATATTGGGTGCTGCTTGTAATTGACTGAGGAAGAGGGCAAAAATGTGTTCCGAATCAGTCGTACCATTGATAGATTGGTAAAGGGTATCGCTAAGGCGATCGCGTATGGGTCGATATAGCGTCTTCCGGAAGTTGTTGATAAACCCGTTATGGATACATAAAAGCCGACCTTCTCGAAACGGCTGACAATTGCTCATATCCAGCACTTGCCCTGCGGTAGCACTACGGATATACCCCAGTACGCATCCTGACTCAGCATAACGGCTTAATTCAGGAAGATTGGTTTCGTTCCAAATCGGTAGTGTGCTTTTGTAAGTAAAGGGGTCAACTTGTTTGTGGGGATGATACCAACCGATTCCTAAGCCATCAGCATTGACGACTCCAGAAGTCATCTCTCGGGGGTCATAACTCTGGACAATTAAGGAATGTTCGGGTTTGTATAAGATCTGATCCAGTTGGATGACCGGGCCGAGATAAGCTAGTAATCGGCACATAAGCTGTTTTGCGGTTTAGAGCGGGTCTTGTTTACTTATCTTTACGTTCTTCATCCGTTTTGACAACTGATATCGGATTCGGTAGCAGCGGAATATGCTGGTTTTTTAACGCAGAGGTCACGGAGGCTTTCGCAAAGGGGCGCAGAGTTTATGCAGCTAATTTTCACAGGACTTACGCAAATTTACTGTTAAACCGCCATTTGTAGGGGCGATTCATGA
>CBKWLJ010000707.1:0-2713 GCA_966675205.1 uncultured bacterium | reverse complement strand
TACTTAGAGGGACAGTTGCAGCAAAATCAAGTAGCGTTTGAGACATTTACCTTTGCGGGGGATTATTACTCGCTGCCAAACTTGGTGCCGATGCTGTCTCGCCCATGTCGGTTGGAGTTATTGATGGAAATTCTGGAAACACCACTGCCAGTAAGGGATAGCTAATCAATTGCTTGCGTAAATATTTGAAACCCCTCCCCAACCCTCCCCGCTACAGGGAGGGAGCTTCTTCCTCCGTAGTCGGAGGATTGATAGTGCAGTGGAACGTAGTTTTGGAATTAAATTATGAATGCTGAATTATGAATGAATCATTCCGGCTTTTAGGAGATTTTGACTATCCCTAAACGTAGACCACTAATTTTTTAGTGGGAGCTTCTTTCCCCGTAGAAATTGCCAATCATTTCATAATTCATAATTTAGAACTCATAATTTTTGTAAATATTACCTTTTTAGGGAGATAGTAAAGATGACCCCAATATCTGTAAAAACTGTCAAAGATCTGCGCCAAAAAACAGGTGCTGGTATGATGGACTGCAAAAAGGCGCTGGCAGAAAACAAGGGTGATATAACCCAAGCGATCGCATGGCTGCGGCAGAAGAACATTGCTTCTTGTGTTATGCCAAATCGCGTGGCGGTAGAAGGATTAATTGACAGTTACATTCATACGGCTGGTAAAGTCGGTGTACTGGTAGAAGTGAACTGTGAAACTGACTTTGTTGCTCGCACTCCAGAGTTTCAAACTCTGGTACACAATATCGCCATGCAAATTGCTGCTTGTCCGAATGTAGAATACGTCAAAGTTGCAGATATCCCAGCCGAAATCGTCCACCAGGAACAACAAATCGAAATCGGACGCGATGACTTGGCAAACAAGCCAGAGCAAATGAAAGACAAAATTGTTCAGGGGCGAATTGACAAACGCCTAAAAGAAATGTCTTTGATGGATCAGCCTTATATTCGTGATCAAAGCATCACGGTAGAACAGCTTGTCAAGCAAGCGATCTCTCAACTTGGCGAAAGCATCCAAGTCCGTCGTTTTGTGCGCTTCGTATTGGGCGAAGGTGTTGACAAATAAATACACAAATGAGGGTGGGCAATGCTCACCCTTATCCATTTTTATAGAGAGAACTTCTTAATCAATTTTTAACTGTAGGGTGGGCAAAGCTAAACAACGATAACATCAGTTTTTCCAGTTTATAACTTTTGCCCACCCTATCCGAAATCAGCCCGTAGTACAGTGTAGTATAAATAACTGCTCTGGTGGTTTGCAGATAGGGAACTTGCTCCCTTTTGGGTAAACCATTACCTCCCTAGAGTCAGTGTGAAATAACAAGTGACAAGGAGGGAGCGATGTATAGAAAACTTGCACCCCTGGATTATTATTGCTTTTCTTCAATTGGTCAAATTATTTATGACCCTAAAAAAGGAAAAGCATTTGAGCCGTTTTGGGCACTTTTAGACTGCGATGATGAACTAATTGATTATTATCAATGGTGGCTAAATAAAGCAGGAATTGGAATTAACAAAGGTTCCTTATGGGGCGCTCATATTACCTTTATTCGAGGAGAAGAACCTCCAAATCAGACGCTTTGGGGGAAGTATGAAGGGTTAGCGATCGAATATCGTTATTCTAACTACTTTAGGTATGATAATGGCAGACACGTTTGGCTTGATGTATATTGCCCAACATTAAATGAAATTCGTGAAGAATTGGGATTAAAATCTTTAAGACCGATGTCTTTGCATTTAACAATTGGGCGCTTATTGATTGAACGAGAGAATATAAAACGTTCATCTACTTATGCTTATGATGATTAACCTTAGTCAGCAGGTGTGGTGAAAATCCAGAAGCCAAAATTCAAGATTTCATGACTCTTGAAAATAAAAGTACTAGTCAAAATAATTCTGAAATACATACCATCCATCCCGGAGATAGTAAATTTCTTGATCTCCGTTGTTACTACCAGGAGCTAGACTGTAGGTAGCAGATTCAAATCCATTTGCTTTACGGGAAGAATCTCGAATAAAGCCTTGAGCAAATCCAATGCCCTTGATGCGGATGGATACCCCTTGGGGAGTTCCACCATCGAGCAGTTTAGAAGCACCAATTACATGAAAGGTGCCAATATTGCGATTCATATCAACCCATTCTTTTTGTTGGGCAAGAACTTGCTCGGCGAGTTGTTCTAACGCAGGTTTATGCAGAGTAAAGCTAACAGCGATCGGAATGCGAGTAATCCATAAAATAGACAACAACCACAACAATAAGGGCGCAATCCACAAGCGAACCCAATGTCCTTGTCGATGCCGTGCATTCCAATACCGAATTGCACAAATTACCCAACTCCAAACAACAATTACCCAAATACTCATCCAGGACATTAAACCCAAATGAGTGAATAACAAAAACAAAACTGGAGCCAGCAGAAGATTGATGAGAGTTGTGGATGAAACAACTTGCAATGCGGGTGTCGCACAGCAGTATAAACTGATGAAAAAAGCAGTGATCGCCAATCCATTAATGATGATTCCAGGGGGGTGAGCTGATTTGGAAATTTGCCATTTTGCAGTTGCCATAATAGTGAGATAGCTCGAAATGTTTAGATGAATCAGACCCCCAAGTCAACCTAATTTGTAATTATGAATTTATAATTACGAATTAGAAAAAGGCCTTTTTCACAATCCCCCCAGTATTCGATCATTGAATCAGCTT
>CBKWLJ010000706.1:0-2816 GCA_966675205.1 uncultured bacterium | reverse complement strand
ACGATGGGCTTACCGTCTTTGACTTCGCCAATGAGAACCTTATCGGCAACACCGACAAATAAGCCATTTTCTAAGACGCCTGGAATATTATTCAAAGTCTTTTCCAGTTCAGCCGGATTATCGATGGAGTCAAATTTCACGTCAATCACCATGTTGCCTTGGTCGGTGATGACTGGTCCCGCTTTTTTAACCCCCATGCGTAATTCTGGCTTGCCGCCTAGCTTTTCAATCGCACGCATGACAGGTGTCATCGCCATTGGGATGACTTCCACAGGTAGCAGGAATGTAGAACCTAAACGGTCAACTAATTTATTGGCATCGACAACAACAATAAATTGATTGGCTAAAGCATCAACCACTTTCTCACGAGTATGAGCGGCACCACCGCCTTTGATCAAATTCTTTTGCGGATCGACTTCATCGGCACCATCAATGGCAATATCAATATGGTCAACAGCATCCAAAGTGGTTAAGGGAATCCCATACTTTTTTGCCAAGACTTCTGCCTGAAAGGAGGTGGGAATGCCTATGATGTCGTTAATCTCACCCGACTTGAGGCGGTTTCCCAAGTACTCAATGGCATAAGCAGTTGTTGAACCCGTGCCCAGTCCCACAATCATTCCTGACTGCACCAGCGCCGCAGCTGCCTTGCCGACTTCCTGCTTCATTACCTTAACGGGATCGGTTTCTGCACTCATGACAAAAGTCCTTTTAAATTAATTGAGTATTTTTAGTGAAATTGCCAAGAGTAGCGTAACATGAATTAACGTATCTAATAATTGACTCAATCAAGTTTTCAATTAGTACTAAAAGGAACTATTTCTAGAAATAGAACCACATTGGTGAAAATTCTTTCTTGAACCAGCCTTGATATCTTTGCTGTTATTTCTATCTTCTGTAGTATCGATACAGAAATATAGGACTTAAGCAATGATTCCCATTTCCCAATCTCCTGTTCTATAAGAACTCGCGTCCCCTCAAGAATTTATATAAATTAAATTCATAAAATACGGGTGCTGTGTCCTCAATCTCTTAGGAGACTAAGAATTACAGCACCCGCTGTGAAATTTCACTTTGGTTAACAGCTAGATGGATATTGGCAACATTTTTGAACGGCTCTAATTTAATTACCCAAACGGATAATCGGCAGCTACTTCAAAAGTTCCTCAATCACTAGGAGTTGCTAGCTTGAGCAGATAACAGCTCCTTGAGCTTAGCCAATTCATCAGCCCAACGTGGATCAGGTTGAATTCCTCCTTGATCAGTGTGGGTTGTTGTAGTGCTAGATGAACCACCACGCTTGGATTTTTTATTGCGGCGGGAAGGAGGATTGTTATTGCCAGACGAGCGTTGTTGAGGTTGTTGTTGCTCCTCTTCCTCTTGCTGTTGATTTTTTGAGCGCGGCAGTGCTTTTTCGATTTTGAGAGCACTTTCTTTGAACATATGACCATTGAACTTCTCAATCAGTTCATCAGCTTGTTCATCAGTTGGTACGGTGACAAAAGCAAAGCCTCGGCATTTGCCAGTTTTGCGATCTTTTATTACTTTGGTTGTAACAGAGTCACCGGCTTCGGCAAATACAGCGTGCAGTTCATCACGGTTTACCTCTTCTTTCGGTAAGTTGCCTACGTAGAGACGAACGGACATGAGCTAGACCTCCAAAGATTGGATGAAAACAAATTTGTGGGCATCTACAGTCATATTGGCTAAAGATGGACGAAATTGACGAACGATTTCCGCGTCCAGACAATCTCGGACAATCCTCTCCATATTCAACAACACAGACTGATGTAGTATAGTCAAACTCCTCTATACCATTCACCCCGATCAAGTGCGATCCGTATTTAAACCTTGGGTTCGCAAGCGACAGGATTAAAGATAATGCTTTTTCTTCTATTTTGATTATTACAGAATCTTTACACTATTCATAACGTACCACGTTCTTCAACAAGGAAGCTAGTATAACAGACATATTTCAGCCTTTAGCTGTAGTTGGGAAAAAACCTGTGTAACCCCCGAAGGCGTTGAGGAAACAATTGCGAGGTTTTTTCCTCGCAACCCTGAACAAAAGAAAGCCGAAGCGCCCAAAGTTAAATCACCTCAAATGTAATTGACAGAGCAGCTAGCTGATTTGTTTCGATGCTGCGATCGCTTGTTGTAGATTCACTCATGCTATCACTGCTACGGTTAGAATTTGGTGCACTGCCACGAGTGCGACTGGTGAAATCGTCGAGTAAATTGTCAATCACCTCACCCGCTTGATTTTTTTCAGGTGATGTTTCTAATGTAACTGGCCCACCCCGTTCTGGCTCATCTGATTGTGCTGCACGTGTGGCGACAATATCTCGTAAAGTTTTTAGGGCTTTGCGTAAAGGTGTTCGACTAGCAAGAATGAGTACCTCAGCAACCCCTTTCGGTTCTTGAGTAACCAAGCGGAAATTATCTATTTTTGGGTTGGGAATTTCTTTGGTTTCACCAGCCTTTACTAAGGTTACCTCTTCTGCGGCAGTCCACTGGTTGGGAAAAACAACAGACATATCACCCGTCGGATCAATTACCAGTACGCTGAAATAAAGGTCACTGGGCTCGTTGTTCGTAACCAAGATTTGTACTGGCGTTTTCAAGGGGAGTTTTCGAGAATTAGGGGAAATGGGAGGTGTGGCTAGGTTGGAAGAGGTTTCTTTGGCAAGACTACCCCCACGAGTTGTGAAGGGTTCAGCAATCACTTGTCCTCCATTTTCTACCTGCATGGAGGCAACGACTTTGAGGCGTGAGGAGTTGGTGTTCAGGGCGGTTTTGATAATATGGGCAGCAAG
>CBKWLJ010000705.1:0-2817 GCA_966675205.1 uncultured bacterium | reverse complement strand
AACTTAGATAAAACAATAAAGAATTCGTGAAACAAGATAAAAAAATCAATTTGACTGCTTGTTCCCCTCAATCGTCGCTCGAAGTAAGGCACACTGGAAAGAAGTTGATCGTCGGAAGTTGGCTATACAAGAATGTCGAGTAATCCTAAGTGGCGATTCTGGCAAAGCAACCCTAGCCCTGCCCCTAATCAGCGGACAAAAACTCAATCAAAGACAGGAACATCAACCACAGGTACGTTTGAGCGCTGGCTGAAATCAACGGGTTGGGGGCACCTGCTGGTTGGAGTCTGGGCAGTTTCAGGTGCGATCGCGACAACGCTGAATTGGGGGTTGGTACAATCGATGGAGCGACAAGCTCAATCGTTGTTCTTCCAGATTCGAGGCCCAATCGCTGCTCCCAAGAATATTGTGATTTTAGCGATCGATGAAGATTCTCTGGCTCAAGAGCAGTTTTATCAAGCGGAACCCGAAAAGCTAGCTTACTTAGAACCGATCCAAAAATGGCCTTGGCAGCGAGAAGCTTATGCAATCGCCATTGAGCGCATGATGGAAGCAGGGGCTAAGGCTGTCGGGGTCGATCTGTTGTTCGATGGCCCAAGCAGTTACGGTCAAGCCGACGATGAAGCATTACGACAAGTCCTGCAAAAGTATAAAGGCAAAGTCACACTAGGGGCAATTTATGAAGATGATGTAACTCGCTCAGGGGATGTAACTCGTCTCATACAGCCCAATCCCTTTTTTCAAACTAACCCGATGTCGGTTGGCTCAATTAATTACCCCCTTGAACCGAATGGGAGAATTCACCGTCATGGTCGGGTTTTTCCGCAACTTTTAGCTCAACAATATCCCGATCCAGCACTAGCTAAGGCATTTTATGACACGATCGCAATCGTTCCCTCCTTTGATGAAGCAGTCTTAAAAGCCGCTCAATTAAGATACCCTAAGCCGAAAGGGGACGATATTTTCTTTTATGGACCGGCTGGTACGTTTGAAGTGATTCCCTTTTGGTATGTACTCGACCCCAATAACTGGAATACCTATCTTCAAGGGGGTCAGTATTTCAAAGACAAGATTGTGATCATCGGGCCAACCGCAACCATATTGCAGGATTTTCACCCCACTCCCTTTTCTGAAAGCTGGATGTATCCAGAACTCATGAGTGGAATCGAAATCCATGCCAATGCGATCGCTACTCTACTACAAGGTCGCTCCATTGCCCAAGCCATTCCTAATCCTGTGCCAAGGGGGCTGTTTGTTTTTATTGGGGTGATTGGGACAGGATTTTTAGTCACTCGGATCAAAAATCTGCCGATTCGTCTCATTACTGCGGCCGGTGTAGTCTTGGCTTGGGTCGGAATTAGCTATACCTTGTTTACGTATGAATACATAATTTTACCGACAGCCGTTCCCGTCGTTGCGATCGCACTTTCGTCTCTCTCCTACGGTACCGTTGGCTCAATTAGAGACTATTTCAGCAATCTTCGCATCCGTCGCACCCTCAAACATTACTCATCCTCGCCCATCGTTCAGGAAATTATCTCTCAAGACGATGCATTCCAAGGGCTACTTGAAGAGAGGGAAATAGAACTCTTAAAAACTAAGTTAGCTGGGCGCTACAAAATCATCAAACCGCTCAGTGCGGGAGGGTTTGGCGCAACCTATATTGCAGAAGATACCCAGCGCCCCGGTCAACCGATTTGTGTAGTTAAGCAACTCAGACCGGCTAGCAATAATCCCAAACACTGGGAACTGGCTCGACGCTTATTTAACACAGAAGCAGAAACTCTAGAAAAGCTGGGCAAGCATGACCAAATCCCTCAACTCCTAGCTTATTTTGAAGAAGGCACAGAATTTTATTTAGCTCAAGAATTCATTGCTGGTAGTCCTCTGACGAAAGAACTGCCACTCATTGTGCCACTTTCTGAAGCCAAAGTTATTGACATTTTGCAAGATGTACTATCCATCTTGAACTTTGTTCACTCTTATGGTGTGATTCACCGAGATATAAAACCCGACAACATTATCAGACGGAAATCCGATGGCAAGCTAGTTCTGATTGATTTTGGGGCAGTTAAAGCGATCCGCAACCAACTAAATGAAGAGGAACAGCCAAGCGATGTTACCGTAGGCATCGGCACCAAAGGTTATATGCCCAACGAACAAGCGATGGGTTCTCCCAAATTCAACAGTGATATTTATGCCTTAGGGATGATTGCAATTCAAGCTCTAACGCTAACTCATCCCGCCAATTTGCCGGAAAATCCCAAAACTGGAGAAGTTTGCTGGGAGGACAAAGCACAAATCAGTTCTGAATTAGCCATCATTTTGAAGAAAATGGTGCGTTACAATAGCCGCGATCGCTATCAGTCGGCGACCGAGGTATTGCAGGCACTGCGACCCCTAATTGCCGCTTTGCCCCCAAATTCTTCTACCCCTGTAAGAGCCAAAGCAAAGCCAAAGTCTGACTCTTCTTCCTTACCCAACACCTTAGCTTCAACACAACTGTGGGCAGACGCCTCAACTCCTCAAGATGCTGAAGCAGGAACGCAGATTTGGGCAGACGTCTCAACTCCTCAAGATGCTGAAGCAGGAACGCAGATTTGGGCAGACGCCTCAACTCCTCAAGATGCTGAAGTAGAAACACAGATTTGGGCAGACACCTCAACTCCTCAAGACGCTGAAGTAGAAACGCAGATTTGGTCAGATGCTTCGGCAGCGCATGAAGAAGTAGAAGAATAGAGCTAATCTGAAAATAGGGGTCGGGAGTCAGAATTCAGGAGTCAGAATTCAGGAGTCAGAATTTTTCATTTTTTTGTT
>CBKWLJ010000704.1:0-2828 GCA_966675205.1 uncultured bacterium | reverse complement strand
ACATCTTTTAACATTCCCACAATCTTGCCCTTCTCCACCTTCCAGAAGGCATCCCCACCAAACTGGAAGTTACGTCGCTGCTGATCGATGGAGAAGCTACCAACACCGTCGATTAAAATCCCATCTTCGGTATCCGCAATCATTTCCTCTAGGGTGGCTGTATGGCTGCCTCCCTCTAACCCTGGTTCAAGTCCCAGATTGGGAATACGTACCATCGGCACACTTGACCAACTATCCGCATAGGCGCAACCGTTGCTAGTTGGACGACCGAGGCGAGATGCGGTTTCGCGGTCAGTCAGATAGTCTACTAAAATCCCATCCTTGACAATATGCCAACTTTGTGATGGTACACCTTCATCGTCGTAGCCCATCGTGCTGCGTCCTCCCGGTTGAGTGCGATCGGCCCGGAAGTTGACCCAAGGTGCGGCGTATTGAAGTTGGCCCAATTTGTCAGTTGTGGCGAAGCTGGTACCCGCAAAGTTCGCTTCGTAGCCATAAACCCGGTCGAGTTCGGTGGGGTGTCCTACCGATTCGTGGATGGTTAGCCACAGGTTGGTGGGTTTGAGGATAAGAGTAGAGCGGATACCTTGTGGCCCTTTAGGCGCGTGGACTTTTTCAATCGCTTCTTCGGCAACCCGTTCCACTTGATTTAACAGGTCTGCCGCATTAACGTGTTCGTAACCGACGTTTAGGGGTGGGCGTTCGTAGTTGCGTTGTTGAGCATCCCCATTTGCGATCGCTGTACAGCCAAACCCTGGATAAGTGCGGTAGAGCGTTTGTTGAATCAAGGAACCTTCTGTAGAGGCAAAGGTTTTGTCCTCGCGGGTGAAGCGTAGGAAGGAGTAAGCTTTTTTAATACCGCGCTCACCATAATTCAGTAACTGCTCGTTGAGACGCAGTAGCAATTCAGCTTTTTCGGTAATCGGTACAATAAACGGGTCAATTTCAATAGGAGTTGTATAGGTATCGCGGTAGGCTTTAACGGGGGCTAAGCGCACCCTTGTCTGTTGGGAAAGGCGACTTCCTTTAGCAATTTCTACTGCAAGGGCGACTATTCGTTCCACTTCCGCTGGAGTTTTATGGGGACTGGCGGCAAACCCCCACGCGCCATCGAGTAAAACTCGAACTCCAAAGCCGGAACTAACATTATCAGAGAGTTGGCTAAGGGAGCGATCGCGTGCATAAAGATTTTGGCTGCGGTAGGTGCAAAAACGGACATCCCCGTACTCGCACCCAGCACGGGCGATCGCATCAATGGCTAATGTAGCAAGATCAGCAGTGGTAATCGGTGCGGGGGCTTGTACCATAGGAAATTTTTGGCGGAAGTAATATCGTATTTTAACGATTTCACTGCTAATTTGACCAATTATGTGAGTAAGTCCATCTGTATAAACTTTAATAACGCCCTGTCCTCTCTTTACACTACCGTATCTTCTCGCTGTTAATATCTATTTTGTCCTGGTGAATAAAATTCTCGTTCAAATTTTTCTACCAAAGTGATGAGTAAGTCATAAAGCTCATTTTCTTCCAAGCTCCGATTCGGACGATGCATCAACTCTTCTAAAATGGCTAAAGCCCTTTCATTTTCTTCTTCAGTTCTAATCAGCTTGGGTTGATACTTAATCAGTAATTCTCTATATTTATCTGGATTAAAAGTAAGGGTCATTTTTCCAGCTCTCATCGTACTCCGCATGAGTAAAAATATACTTAATGTAAATTACTTGCTTTTCATAATCTAGGCTGACAATCAAGCGGTATTTATTGCCCTTAATGTTAAAAACAGTAAAGTTGCCGACAGCCTCCGCTGTTGGAAAACGGCTTGAACTTCAACTAAGTTAGACCAATCTGCTTTGCTAGCAATTCTAAGCTCTTGTGCATTTAAACTGTGTATTGATGCTGACTGGGTGACTGGGAGACGGGGAGATTAGGACTAACCAATTTAGATGCGTCTTAGCTTATACCAGTTGTCTAAAGCCTCACGGCAATCACTGTGCTTTTCAACAAATTCACGCAAGCGCCGATAGCTGATGACATGCATTAGGCAGAACCCACCTCAGGAGTCGGTACTCATTTCATAAGTTTTCAAACTAACGGGTTCTCCCAATTGAATTTGCCACTCCAACCAACGTCCATCGGTCAGAAAACCCGTAATTTTCCAAATATTTTCTGCTGCGATTGTTACTTCTGCGATCGCATCCATGTGAGGGAAAGGCGGGCTTAAGGTTTGCCACTGCTCGATATCCGAATCATAAGCATGCACTAATACCGAATGCGGCTTCTTAAAAATTAAAGAACCCTTTGGCAAACAAAAATGCTCAACCTTTTGACTCTCTCCATTTTTTGAGTCAACAAAAAAATCCTCAAGCTGAAACACCAGTGCCTCCGCACTATATTCGACTGACCGAACTACTGCATCATGGAAATGTACGTGATTCCAATCCGATGTAACAGTCATAATCCAATTTTGATGTGTGCTTCTAGAGACTGGCGCTCTACTACTTCTAACCTAGCATTTAAGGATTCGCCAGCTTCACTGTACAGGTGCAGGTGGTTATAACAGATGAGTGTGTTTGGCGAGTCAATTCTTGCTCTAACGCGCATAGCTGCATCTCGGAAATGCAAAAATCGACCATCTGGACTTCCTGATTTCTTCAGTCCCAGTGCTTCTAATTGTGAAGCTACCTCAGTGATTGTCAAGTTGCTAATCTGGGACAAAATGCTCTGGAATTCATCAGTTGTCGGATTTCTCACAAATTCTCATCTAAATTGAGCGGCATTTTACTTTTGCAACTGACGTTATCACAGAGTTGACTTAAAAAGCGATCGCA
>CBKWLJ010000703.1:0-2829 GCA_966675205.1 uncultured bacterium | reverse complement strand
ACTGCCACCAGCCAAAGCAGTCTGTGTGACAGTTGAGGGTGCGGAATGTGGGCTGTAATCTTTGATTTTAACGCAGAGGGTCACAGAGGTTTGCGCAAAGGTCGCTGAGGTTTTGGAGGAAAATTTTAGGTTAAATTTTCTTCAGTCTGCAAACGCTAAAATTTTTGTGTTGGAAGTGGAAGGAGAGCTAGTTACCTTCAGTGATAGCGCCGTGACATGAATTTTGAATTGGAGCAAAGTGGCTTTGACAGTCCTTACTTGCGTCAATACGGGTAAATCCGTTTCCCTAACGAAGCAGATTGCGAGTAGTGGGGAGGGAGCGGTTTGGCAAACTAATTTCAGTGGCTATCTCGCCAAAATATACCATTGTGTTGAAGAGGAGCGAATTGAAAAATTAAAGGTAATGGTGGCACATCCACCGCAGAACCCAAACGCTCACCTTAATCATATTTCTTTGGCTTGGCCGCAGGAATTACTCCAAGATCATAATGGCTCAATCTTGGGTTTCTTGATGAGTGCGATCGCAGGAAGTAAAGAACTCCTTGATGTCTACAGTTCCAAGCGTCGCAAGCTGCTTAAACTGGCAGTAGATTGGAGGTTTCTCCACACTACAGCACTGAATATCGCCTCCATTATTGAAGCGATTCATGCAGAGGGCTATATTTTAGGAGATATTAAGCCCCAAAATATCCTTGTTAATAATCGTGCCCTCCCCTCTATTATTGATACGGACTCGTTTCAGGTTCGTCATCCCAGTACGGGGAATGTGTATCGTTGTTTGGTGGGTTCTGAGGATTTTACTCCGGTTGAACTGCTGGGGAAAGATTTCCGCATTACCAATCAAACGGAAGTTCATGACTATTTCCGTTTAGCGGTGATTATTCACCTGCTGCTGTTTGGAGATAAACCGTTTAAGGGAAGATGGATAGGAGGGGGAGAGTCTCCCAACCCTGCTGAGTTACTTCGTAGCGGATTTTGGCCCTATGCTCGAAACAGTCTGATTCGGCCTGGCCCACTGACGATTCCTTTAGAAATTGTACATCCAGAAATTCAACTGTGTTTTCTCCGATGCTTTAACGAAGGGCATACCAACCCCCATTTACGTCCCACAGCAAAGGAATGGCGGAAGGCACTCACGGTTGCCGTTGAACATTTAACGGTTTGTGGCAAGGTGGATAGCCACTACTACAGTACAACTTATGGCAAGTGCTACTGGTGCGATCGCAAAATTCACAAAGGTTTTGATGTCTTTGAACCCCTAACGTCTAAACAGCAACCTCCTTCACCATCACTTACACCCCCTAAAGTTTCCCCAGTGACAAAACCCGTTGTCACATCCGCAGCAACTTTTGCCCCCCCAAGCAGTCAAGTTCCTCCTGCAACAATTCCCCAACTCGTTGCCCCTTATACCCCATCTGTAGCATCACCCCTCAATACAGCGTCTTCTTCTCAACCCCCCAAACCGGTTATCAAATCTCCCCAATCTGAGAAGGATACAATTCTTCGCTTGACGGTTGGCACTAGTCTGGCGACAGGAGGAGTTTTCTGGCTGATTCGGGCAATTTTGGGTAGTTTATCAGGGCAGTTAAACAATTGGGTGTTGTATTATCCGCCCGAAGTCACCCACTTTCCTTTGACTAGAATTCCCCCGGAAAATGTACTCAATATTATTCAAAAACTTCAGTGGGTGTGTGCAGGTTTTGGTGTTTTTATGATTGGGGTTATTATCCTTGTAATTTATTGGCGCAGAGCATCTTGAGGCAGCAATTGTTCTAGAAAAGAGTAGGCACCATGTACCCTTCTCGTTATAACAAATGCAGACTTTTAATTCTCTTGATCATTTTCCTTGTTTGGTCAATTGGAACCCTTTTCTTCTGGTTTGTCAATCTGTTTGCCTATATTGGGTTGACTTTTATATTAATCGGTGATTATATTGCTAATATTTTTTCAATCATTGGAATTTCAAAGCCTGAAATTGGATGGCTGTTGTTAGGTTGTTTATTAGGTGGCTTTTTAGGGCTTCTTCAAGGATTAAAACAAACAGGACGATATTCAGATTTGTATAAAGTATATCTGATAGCCGCTGTTCTAGTTTTAATCCTCCAGGGAGTGACTTATTCTAAATGGAAAGCTCAATTTGATATCAGTGATTTTCAGAAAATTGTTCTCAAGGAAGATTTTACTGCGCCCAAAGACTGGAAACTAGCTGATAGTGCAATTATCAAAGATGGGGGACTACTGCAAAATCCAACTCGAGATAATTTACATCGCTCATCTATCTGGAATAGTAAAACTTTTTTAGATATCGATTTTTCCGCAGAAGTTACTAAAGTGAGCGGCTCAGATAGTAATTATTTTGGGCTATTAGCCAGAGTAAATGAAGATATTTATTCAACTTTTTATTATTTAGAGATTAATGGAAATGGCGACTATGTTCTCGGCAAATATGCCAAAGAACAGTGGGAAGATCGGGTAAAATCAAAAGCAACCGAATTTGTTAATTTAGGGAACAGTAAAAATCAATTAAGAATAGTGTGCAAAAATAATTTAATTATGGGATTTATTAATGGACAAAATATCGGTTTTTTTAGGGATTCTTCCTACAAGCCTGGAAAAATTGCAGTTGATTCAGGACGAGGTGAAGAGAATGCTGTTGCTGTGTATTTTGATAACGTACTGGTTAAAGAAAATTTGGATTAATCAGCCCAAATGGCTTTTATTTCCATATCACCAATAATTCGTAATTATTAATTCGTAATTCGTAATTTAAAAATTGGGTCAGAAGCCTCGCCATGCGAGGGCGCTCACATTTGAGCGGGGCTTAAATCC
>CBKWLJ010000702.1:0-2867 GCA_966675205.1 uncultured bacterium | reverse complement strand
TAATGCCATTAATCCTAGTGATATTCCCGCACAGTTAGATCGACCTTCTAGCATCTCAACTTACGGAGGGAGTGGGGGCGGTTCAATTACGATTCGTCATGGGGGAGGAGACAGAAGTATTCCTTTCACGGTAGGAGATGCCACCACCAACGGCACCGCAGGCACGATTACCACTAGACCCAATAATACAATTGCGCCTAATCGCTCCTTTTTGGGCAGTTACACTCAAGATAATATTCGCATCCTTACCTCACAACAAGGTCAAGTTAATCCAGATTTTCCCTCCATACCCCCTTCGCTTCCCTCCGAAGAACCAACGACTGAAATCCCTATTGCAACTTTGGATGAAGCGCGTCAGACTCTGCGCCGGATTGAACAAGCAACGGGGGTAAAACCTGCCGTCATTTATGTCAATTTCGCTCCGACTGCTATAGCGGTTACCCCCAGCTTTACCAGACGAGAGGAAACTTTAACGCAAAACTTTCAGGAATACCTAGAGTTACCCCATACTACGGCTAATCCAGCAATATCCTTTCAAAAGCAGGGTAGTGACCCACTGGATCTGCTACTCTTGACGGAGCAGGGGGAACCCGTTTATAAACGAGTACCGAGAGCTACGCGATCGCAAGTTCTCCGAATAGCTCAAGAACTCCGCGATAACATCACAACTATCCGTCGTCCCATCCGTCCCCGCACTTACTTAGCCCCAGGACAGCAACTGTATCAGTGGTTAATTGCTCCTCTGGAAAAGGAATTACAAGCTCAAGATATCAAGAATCTTGTCTTCATTATGGACACAGGATTGCGCTCTCTACCGATTGCGGCACTCCATGATGGGACTGACTTTATTGTGGCTAAATACAGTGTTGGTTTAATGCCGAGTCTCTCACTGACTGATACTCGCTACGCCGATGTGAGAAATGCCCAAGTGTTAGCAATGGGTGCAACAAGATTCACCAACCAAAAACCCTTACCCGCAGTTCCTGTTGAAGTATCTCTGATTACAGAACAATTATGGTCAGGTAAGACGTTCCTCAATGAAGCATTTACCCTTAATAATTTCAAACAAACTCTTGATCGGCAACCCTTTGGGATTGTCCATTTAGCTACCCACGCCGAATTTCAACCGGGTATAACCAGTAACTCCTACATTCAGTTATGGAATACTCAGTTGCCCTTAAACCAACTTCGCCAACTCGACTTGAATGATGCACCTGTAGAGTTGTTAGTTTTAAGTGCTTGTCGCACTGCTTTAGGGGATGAGGAGGCCGAGTTGGGATTTGCAGGATTAGCAGTACAGGCCGGAGTCAAGTCCGCACTGGGCAGTTTATGGTATGTCAGCGATGAGGGGACACTAGCCCTGATGACGGAATTCTACAAGCAATTGAAACAAGCCCCGATTAAAGCCGAGGCACTACGACAAGCACAATTGGCCATGAGCCAAGGTAAAGTGCGATTAGAAGCAGGAAAGCTTATCACCAGCTATGGCAGTTTTCCTTTACCTCCTCAGTTAGCAAGACTGGGAGACAGGGACTTCTCTCATCCCTACTATTGGAGTGCTTTTACTATGGTTGGTAATCCTTGGTAAAGCTATTGATTTTTAAAATTCATAATTCATAATTCATAATTCATAATTCATAATTCAATTACGTCTTCCCAATTTAAAATGCCAACGGTGAGAGGAGAGTTATGGGCATTCATCTACAACAAGCTTTGGAAGTGGGGAAATATTTGGTCACTCAGCGTCTGAAAGGCCGCAAGCGCTTCCCCCTCGTCTTAATGTTGGAACCCTTGTTTCGATGCAATCTAGCCTGTCCGGGTTGTGGTAAGATTCAGCATCCAACTGATATTTTGAAGAGAAATCTAACTCCCGAAGAGTGCTTTGCTGCTGCACAGGAATGTGGCGCACCGATTGTTTCGATTCCTGGCGGAGAACCTTTGCTTCATCCACAAATTGACGAAATTGTCAAGGGGTTAGTCGATCGCAAAAAGTTTGTGTACCTGTGTACGAACGGGTTGTTGCTGGAAAAGAGCTTGGATAAGTTTGCGCCTTCCCCTTACTTCTCCTTTAGCGTTCACTTAGATGGGTTGCGGGAGTTGCACGACCAATGTGTTGACCGCAAAGGGGTGTTTGATACGGCGGTTCAAGCGATTCGTGCTGCCAAAGCTAGAGGATTTCGGGTGACGACGAATACCACAGTTTTCGAGGGAACTAGCCCTAAAGATATTCAGGATTTATTTAATTTCCTGAGTACCCTGAATGTAGATGGCATAATGGTTTCTCCTGGTTATAGTTACGAGTGGGCACCAGATCAAGAGCATTTTCTCAAACGGGAACGGACGCGATCGCTTTTTAGAGAAATTCTCGCTCCCTACAAGGCAGGTAAGACCAACTGGAATTTTAACCTCAGCCCTCTGTTTCTTGATTTTCTCACGGGCGAGAAAGACTACGAATGCACCCCTTGGGGTAGCCCTAGTTACAGCGTGTTAGGTTGGCAAAAGCCCTGCTACCTCCTGAATGAGGGTCATTACGCCACTTTTGCGGAACTGCTGGAAAAGACGGATTGGAGCAAGTATGGTCGAGCAAGTGGTAATCCGAAGTGTGCCGATTGCATGATGCATTGCGGTTATGAACCGACTGCCGCGATGGATGCGATGGAACCGGGGAATATTGCTCGTTCTTTAGGTAGCGTTTTGGGGATAGGCAGTTAGATTGCGGAGAATTCGACAGATTTTCAGCAATTTGTGTGCAATTTTTCCGGATGGAGTCAGCGCTATTGGGGAATAAGCATACATAGATGCACCCTGATGACCGCCCTCAGCTTACGGCTGGGGGTTTTTTGTTGGATGCGATCGTGTTTTTATGG
>CBKWLJ010000701.1:0-2908 GCA_966675205.1 uncultured bacterium | reverse complement strand
CCAACTTGTTCCGTAAGCCTAAAGAAGAAACGGTTGAACCTCGATAAGGAGCATTAGCAATGAAACTCAAGCCCATCAATGAGCAAGTTGTTGCTGTTGTAGGAGCGTCTAGTGGCATCGGGCGGGAAACAGCGCTCTAATTTGCTGCACGGGGAGCCGAGGTAGTAGTTTCAGTTCGCAGTGAATCAGGGTTGAATTCTTTAGTCGATGAAATCTTGCACAAAGGTGGCGATGTAAGTGCTGTACTTGCCGATGTTACAGTCTTCGATCAGGTTAAAGCGATCGCAGATTCTACCGTCAAACAATATGGGCGGCTTGATACCTGGGTGCATCTCGCTGCGGTTGCCCTGTATGCCACCTTTGAGCAAACAACAGCAGAGGAATTCAAGCGCATCATTGACGTAAACCTGATGGGGCAAGTCTACGGTGCAATGGCGGCATTACCTCATCTCAAGCGTGAAGGACGGGGGGCACTCATTCATAACTAAAAATTTCATTGGAACAGAAAGCGATCGCTAATCTACAGCATAAATACTTATGGATTGATAACGCCATAATAAATAGCTGCAACAAAAACAAGGCTTGCCAAAAAAATTGTTGTTACAACCCTGAAACCAAACGCATTCATTACTTTTATTGCATAGTTATGGATATTCTCTTATCCTTCAGGAATGTATGATAAATAGCCTCTTACTGTGGGTCGGGTTTAAATTAATTTTTCAAGTATTCATTGATACAAAAGCATTAGAAAACCTTACTTCCCTAGATTAAGGGAACAACGAGTGGATAAATCCCCCCAAACCACCCTTAAATTTGTATTTATTTAAAAATTTACTTTTAAGAGTATGGGATCACCAAATACAACCCTAAAAAACTTTTCCTAACTTAAAATTAAATATGAGATTCCCCACCAACTTCATATCCGTTACGAAATCAAAATTCAGAATGAAGTTGAGTGGGGTCGCCGAATTTTGGCTCAAGGAAACTGGAGTCTCTTAAACACAAATCAAGTTAATTAAGGGCAGGCATTGCGGAATATAGCTATGGCTATAGAGTTTACCCTTAACGATTGAGCAAACTAAATGTCATAGCTTATGCATTCACCACTTCACCACCATTGGGATGCAGAATTTGACCTGACATATAGGAAGAATCATCCGAAGCGAGGAATACATAACAGGGAGCAACTTCTTCAGGCTGTCCAGCACGCTGCATCGGCACTTGAGCACCGAAGCTTTTCACCTGCTCCTCCGAGAAGGTTGCAGGAATCAAAGGAGTCCAGATGGGGCCGGGGGCAACGCCATTAACACGAATACCCTGCTTAACTAGAGATTGAGATAGAGAACGAGTAAAAGCAACAATTGCTCCCTTAGTCGAAGAGTAATCTAATAGTTTGGGATTACCTTTGTAAGCCGTAACTGAAGTGGTGTTAATGATAGTGCTGCCTTCCTTCAGATGGGGTAGAGCAGCTTTAGCCATAAAGAACATACCAAAGATATTGGTACGGAAGGTACGCTCTAGTTGCTCTGCACTGATGTTTACAATGCTTTCTTGTGGATGCTGTTCTGCCGCATTATTGATCAGAATATCCAGGTGTCCAAATTCGTTAACTGTTTGTTGTACTGCTTGCTGGCAGAACTGTTCATTACCGACATCCCCTTTAATCATCAAACAGCGCTTGCCTTCGGCTTCCACCAGTCGCTTGGTTTCTTGAGCGTCTTGATCTTCGCTGAGGTAGATAATCGCTACATCTGCTCCTTCTTGGGCATAGAGGATGGCGACAGAACGACCAATACCACTATCACCACCCGTAATCAATGCTGTCTTACCCATAAGCTTGCCAGCCGCCCGATAGTTAGAACCCTCGGACTTGGGCTTTGGCGTCATTTCCGCTTCGATACCCGGTTGCTGGTTTTGATGCTGTGGAGGCTGTAATTCCTGTTTTTGTTTAGCCTGAGTCATAGATTCCTTCTTCCGTTTTTTCTTTTGCTTCCTGCGCCTATCCTGTCCTGTTTGAGCAGGCATCTAACACTTTAGAATGTCTTTTCTAGTCCTTCGTGCTTCATTAGAAAGAGGTTTTGGCTATGCCTTTAGAGCGGTTTTTGATTACAAAAAATAGTGATTAGCATTACAAATCAAGCCCTTTCAGTGAAGAACATACAGGTTATGCCAAGAAAATCCATCTCCTGAACTTTGATTTTTAAGCTTCAAGAGAAGGAAACCTGGGGAATTTATAAGCAGAAAATACCTCCTAATAGAGAGAATAGGAGTTCGCTGTCATAGCGCTTAGAAACCCCCAGGGATTAACTACTGGTCTTTACCTGTTGCCTTGTATCAGCAGATTAACTGCTTCTATACTTATCATCTTCAAGAAGCAATATGAACTGTTCTTCTACCTAAAGAATTGGTTTTATGTTAAGCTCAATTGTAAGTCTAAATACAAAAACTGAAGAGGAATAGGAATTATTTCATTATATTTTTGATGAAATTCATTGTCAAATCAGTCACCTCAAGTATAGACAAATACATAAAAATACTTTTGCCTACGCGAAAAAGCATCCTTTTGATCAAGCTACGTAATTCGTAATTAAAAGGCGGGTTAGAATCCCCGACAACACACGTCGCTCTACTGCCGTAGGGGTTTCAATCCCCGCATGGCGAGCGTCGCGAGCGTCAATTACGAATTACGAACTACGAATTAAAATTTGTAGGCGGGTTTTCAGCCTAAAGACTCTATAGGTTGATCACCTTTAGGTGGAGTTCGATCCCCATCTAAAAGCTAATTACGAGCGACGGATTGGCAAATTATTAATTTATCTTATAAATTAAATTAGTCATTTATATAGAATTTAACTTTTATCCGTACACATAAAAAGGTATTTTAAAAACTATATGTCATAAAATCATG
>CBKWLJ010000700.1:0-2927 GCA_966675205.1 uncultured bacterium | reverse complement strand
CCTCCTACTGCTTACTATTAGCAATAGGCACACCTTGCTTGTGTTACCAGAGTCAACGTCTTGGCAGCGAAAAATATTATGCTATCTCCTAGCTTGCTGTAGTGCCAATTCGATTTACAAGGAATGCATGATGGAGTAGCTGAAACAAACGCTTTGCATCGCACCCCAGGAGACTTGAAGATGAAGGCTGTATTTACTAACTGGACTCGAACCCCAATTATCTTGGTTTTAGGTGCTTTAGTCGTACTCTTGCTCAGTATTTTTCCCTACGCTCTAGCACCCAGTCAAAAAACAAATCAGATTGCTCAATCTCCTCTAGAACTTACCCAAGGATGGCAATATCGATGGGGTGACTCTCCAGTAGATGAAGCGGGTATTCCTGTCTGGACTACAGAAACGTCATCCGGTATTGATTGGCAATCATTTCAGTTTCCTGAAAAACTCCAGACACCACCCGGAGAAACTATACTTTGGTTGCGTGTTCCCTTACCCGAGAGGCAATGGCAATCACCAGGAGTTTACTTACGCTCAGTCCCTTACATTTTAGAG
This sequence comes from uncultured bacterium, assembly GCA_966675205.1. Classification (GTDB taxonomy): domain Bacteria; phylum Cyanobacteriota; class Cyanobacteriia; order Cyanobacteriales; family Coleofasciculaceae; genus JBFLZA01. The sequence goes on along the minus strand of CBKWLJ010000700.1, from coordinate 2,378 downwards.
GTTTATCTTCAGAATAAACGGATTTATACTCAATATTTGTTGAATTCAGCAGGTGAAGCTGAAATCAAAGGCTATCAGTGGCCCATCGTACCACTAGAGTCAAATTTTCCCGGTAAATTTCTATTTTTTCGAGTTTACGTGGGTAAGTCTTCTTCGATTTATGTCGGATTGTTCGACCGAATTACCCTGGGCTCTCAAGTGGATTTAATCAAGCGATTAATTCAGCAAGAACTGGATGGTATTTTGGGAGTCTTTTTTGCTGTATTAGGCTTAATTTCTATTTTTTTATCGTCTACTCGGCAAGAAAAAAGAGCTTATTTGTCATTTGGTTTATTAGCTATTCTTATTGGTTCTTATACTATTGCTCGTTCCGATTTTATTAATTTATTTTTTGGTCAGTCTGTGATTTGGGATTATGTCCATTACATCTCTTTCTATCTGATGCCATTTAGTGCTTGCCTTTTCTTTGAAGAGATGTTTGGTTCAAGTTACAAATTAATGATTCGATCTTTGTGGCAAATTCATCTAGTCTATGCCATTGTAGCCATCGCTTTAGTATTGACACAGATACTTTCTTGGAGTTCAACAATTTTACCAGCTCAACTATTACTTTTATTAAGCGCTTCCATTTTGCTGGTAATTGCCATCAGGAATTCGGCAAAAGGAAATTGGGATTATAAATTATTTACTCTTGGGTTTGTTATCCTAACCTTTTGTGCGATTCATGATGTTTTAATTTATATTTTTGAACCTGTTTATTTGTATCATAAAATATACCCGTGGGGAACGCTAATTTTTATATTATTTTTAGGATTTATTTTAGAAAGTCGATTCAATGAAGCTCGCAAGCGTCTTCAATGTTATGCTATAGAGTTAGAAAAAAAGAATGCTGATTTACAAAAAATTAATCAACTCAAAGATGAGTTTTTAGCCAATACTTCTCATGAGCTGAAAACACCTCTTAATGGTATTATCGGTATTGCTGAATCACTCATAGATGGTGCAACAGGGCAATTAAATCAACCCACATTATTTAATCTTTCTCTTATTGTGTCGAGCGGAAAAAGATTATTTCAATTAGTTAATGATTTACTCGATTTTTCTCAACTCAAACATAAAAAAATTGATTTAAATATTAAACCCGTGGGAGTTCGGGAAATTACCAACGTTGTTTTAATGCTTTCCCAGCCTCTTGTCGGCAAGAAGAATTTACAACTCATCAATAAAATTGAGTCAGATCTTCCTGCTGTAGATGCCGATGAAAACCGACTCCAACAGATTTTATATAACTTAGTAGGTAATGCGATTAAATTTACGCCCAGTGGCAAAATTGAAATCTCTGCTGCTGTTGTAAATCATGAAATGGAAATTAAAGTTGTAGATACAGGTATTGGCATCCCAGAGGATAAGTTAGATCGAATTTTTGAATCATTTGAGCAAGCAGATGGTTCAATTTCACGGGAATATGGGGGAGCCGGATTAGGTTTAGCTGTGACTAAACAACTTGTACAACTACACAAAGGTAGAATTTGGGTTGAATCTACAGTAGGAGTGGGTTCGCAGTTTACTTTTACCTTACCGCTGTCTACAGGTAAACTGGAAGCTAAGCCACAGGATGAAATTACAAGAGTTCAAGAGTTTTCAGCGCTTAGTGCAACTCCTACTGAAATTTTAATTGATGAAGAACTTCCCTCAACAGACAAAGGAAGATTTCATATTTTAGTGGTAGATGATGAACCCATTAATCTTCAAGTACTCATCAACCATCTCTCTCTGCAAAATTATGCGATTACCCAAGCTTCAAATGGGATAGAAGCTTTGGAAATTCTTGATAAAGGGTTTAAGCCTGACCTCATTTTGTTAGATATTATGATGCCAAAAATGACAGGGTATGAACTGTGCCAAACCCTTCGAGAGCAGTTTCCAGCGAATGAATTGCCAGTGGTTTTATTAACTGCCAAAAATCAAGTCTCAGATTTGGTAGAAGGATTTAGTGCAGGGGCCAATGACTATTTGACCAAGCCTATCTCGAAAAATGAATTGCTAGCACGAATTAAAACGCACATAAGACTAGCAAAAATTAATACCGCTTACGGACGGTTCGTTCCGCACGAATTTTTGCAATTTTTGGAACGAGAGAGCATCATTGATGTCAAATTAGGTGACCAAGTTCAGAAAGAGATGACGGTTCTTTTTGCTGATATTCGCTCGTTTACGAATTTGTCAGAGAAGATGTCACCGAAAGAAAATTTTGACTTTCTTAATGCTTACTTAAGTCGAGTTAGTCCTGTAATTCGCAAGTATCATGGTTTTATCGATAAGTATATTGGAGATGCAGTAATGGCGCTGTTTCCCAAAACGGCTGATGATGCAGTGCA
>CBKWLJ010000699.1:0-2931 GCA_966675205.1 uncultured bacterium | reverse complement strand
CCCACATAATTCATAACTAGTTGCGTTCAAACGACTTAGATAGTAAGAGCTGAGGGAGTTGAGGGAGAGAAAGCTATCTTTTTTTAAAACAAATTCATATCAAAGTTTTTTGGGTTTCTGTATCAATCTTTAATCTTTTGATTCTTTGGTTTACTATTAAATTTCCTTGTTTAATTCTTAATTTTTGATATTAATTAAGGATTAATAGCTCAAGTCTTGATATTTTTATTTATGATTTCCGAAAGATTCAATGTATACTAGTTGAGGGATTAAATGAACTTGGGTTTATGCCTTAGAACTCTGAAAGCTAGATAGTTCCCAATTTTTTTACTTTCCTTAATAAAAAAGATTGGGCAAGAAATCTGCTTTATCACCTAGAATGTACCAAAAAATCTAAGAATTGGGACTAATTTTCCGAAATCGGAAAGGTGCCACTGAGTTTACGAAGATAAATCATAAAAACAGAGAGGCAAAACAAGAAGTTAGATATAGTTGTTAATGTAAGCAGCAAAAATGTAACTCAATATACCAAAATTGACGAGCGAATCAACACACTTTTGACAAATGGTAAAGCGATCGCTTCGAGCATCTACTATCGGAATTGAGCAGGCGAAACAGGCGTTTCAGCGAAAAGGATGGACGCAAGAGTATTTCGCGGCAGAGGTGGGATTAGAGACGCGCCAGTCGGTTTGGAAGTTTTTCAAAGGGTACCCCATTGAGCGCCATATCTTTATCGATATGTGTACCTGCTTAGATTTAGATTGGCACGAGATTGCTGCTTTTGACTCAGACACGACACCCCTGACGAAGAGGAAAACACTCGTTGTCGAAAAGCCAGCGATTAGATGTAATGTGGAGGAGTTAGTCGAACAAGCGCGATCGCGTCTTTTCCACTCCATCATTGCCCAATGTGGCACGCTGCGGTTACTCGACACCGCACAACCCATTCCACTTGATGAGCTTTATGTCAATGTCAACATTCTCGAACAACTCAGCCACCAACAATGGCTAGACGTATCTGACTTGCAATCGGGAAACGCGACAACATTTAACCGCTTGGGTTTGAGTCAATCCAGCCAGAAGGGGATATCAGCGAATCATGCGATCGCAACTTACCCCAAACTGATGGTAATGGGCAAACCCGGAGCTGGCAAAACCACCTTTTTGCAAAAAATAGCACTTCAATGCATTCGAGGTGAGTTACCACTGTCCAGCATCCCCATTTTTGTTCAGTTACGGAACCTATCAGGAGAAAATAAAGCCAGCAGCGTCACGATTGAAGATGATTTGAGTCTATTAAATTATATTTATCGAAAATTAGGTGAATTTGGCATCTGTGTGGAGTACGTAGAAACGCTGCTGAAACATGGCAAACTATTACTCCTACTCGATGGCTTAGACGAAGTACATACTGCCTATACCGATACCCTCTTTAATCAAATTACTCAATTTTCTCAAACCTATTACCAAAATCAGGTGATAATCACCTGTCGATTTGCAGCCCAAAAATACCGATTTCCCGGATTCACCTATATTGAAATTGCCGATTTTGACCAAACTCAAATCGGAGCCTTCGCCAAAAAATGGTTTATCGCTGCAACATTCAAACGAGATAAAGAGGAAGGCTTAAACTTAGCCACTCAGTTTATTGATCAGCTAAAACTACCCGAAAACCAACCCATTCGAGAACTTGCAAACACCCCCATTCTCCTGAACCTCACTGCCAGCGTATTTCAAGCTAAAGCCAACTTCCCCAAAAAACGTTCCAAACTGTATGAGGCGGGATTAGATATTTTACTAGTTCGCTGGGACGAAGCACGAGGTATTCAAAGAGATGATGTTTATCGCAGTTTATCACTCCCCCACAAAATTAAACTCCTCAGTTATATTGCAGCAACTACCTTTGAGGAAAGCAACTACTTTTTTGAACAAAGTGAAGTCGAACAACTCATTGCTGACTATTTGACTACCATACCAGGAGCCAGTACCGATCCAGAAACACTGCGACTAAACAGTGAAGCTGTATTAAAGGCAATTGAGGCACAACACGGATTATTAGTAGAACGAGCATTAGGCATTTACTCCTTCTCTCACCTGACATTCCAAGAGTATTTAACGGCTAGATATATTATTGCCAGTCCCGATGCTGCAACCCTATTAGAAGCCTTGGAACGATTAAGTACTCACATCACTCAACCCCAATGGCGAGAAATCTTCTTACTAACGGCTGGGTTGATGAGGAATGCCGAACCCCTGTTACAACTCATGAAGCAGCAAATTGATGCGCTGATGGGAACAGATGAGAAACTGCCAGAATTTTTAACTTGCATCAGTCAAAAATGCTACTCCCTGCAAGCCCCTTACAAGCCAGCAGCAGTACGCGCCTTCTACTTTACCTTGTTTCTTGATCGCGATTTAGGATTAGCAGTAGCCCTCGATCAAAACCTAGCTTGCGATCTGACACCGGAATTAGCCTTAGATTTAGAGTTAGCGCGTGCCTTCTCATTAGTACAAAATTTGGTACAGAATCCTGACATCAAACAGATATTATCATTAGGTTTTGCGTTGAATCTTGAAGGACTTTTAGCAAAGGAACCAGAGTTAAAAAATAGAGATAAACTCTTATCCTTTAAACAATCCTTCCAACACCTCAAAAAACGACTCCCTGATATTGCATCAGGTCGAGATTACTTGCTTCACTGGTGGAAAAAAAACGGTCAGGATTGGGCATTCCAATTTCGATCAATGCTAATCAAAAATCGCCAAATTGGTCACGACTGGCAATTTAGCTCTTCCCAACTTGAAACCCTAAAACAATACTATCAAGCCAATCAATTACTCGTAGATTGTCTAAACAGCGACTGCCGTTATAGTTCCGCAATCCGAGCAAATATCGAAAATCGGCCGAGAGGGCTCCCAGATCGCCGATGC
>CBKWLJ010000698.1:0-2958 GCA_966675205.1 uncultured bacterium | reverse complement strand
GGTTTGCCAATGTTCCCAGTCATCAGGTGCAGGTTAATAATCGTCCGCACCTTCGCTGTGCCTTCAGAAGATTGATTCACTCCCATCGACCACAAGGACAGGACTCGCTCTGATTCTCCCCAATAACGGGCGGCTGTTTCTAACTCATCGAGGCGAATCCCACACTTTTTCGCCACTAATTCCGGTGGATAGTGACGAATCACCTCAGCAAAATCCGAGAAGCCGGTTGTGCATTCATCGATTAATAAGGAATCATAACGACCCCAGTGCAGGAGTAAGTGAGCGATACCGTTGAGTAAATCAATATCGGTACCGGGTCGAATGGCTAAATGCAAGTCAGCCGCTTCGGCTGTAGGTGTTTTGCGGGGGTCTACCACAATCATTTTGACTTTTTTATTCTGCTTGTGGTGTTTCCGCAGGCGGTTGAAAATAATCGGGTGACATTCAGCGGTGTTGGTGCCGATTAAGAATGCACAATCGGTTAATTCTAAATCTTCGTAGCAACAGGGAGGGCCATCTGAGCCGAAGCTTTGAATGTAACCGGAAACGGCTGAGGACATACACAGGCGGGAGTTGGCATCGAAGTTGTTAGTGCCGAGACACCCCTTTAAAAGTTTTTGAGCAATGTAATAATCTTCGGTTTGAAACTGGCCGGAGCCATACATACAGACGGCATCGGGCCCTTGAGTGAGTAAAACAGTGCGAATGCGATCGCTAATTGCATTGAGGGCTTCATCCCAACTCACGCGACGAAAGGGTTGATCCAGGGAGTCGCGCATCAGGGGATACTTTAAGCGACTCTTGTCGATCGCTTCTGCAATCGTGGCTCCTTTAACACAGACCATACCTTGACTAGAGGGATGTTCGCGATCGCCCCGGACTTTCCAAATCGGTGTCCCTTCACTATCTCGATTGGTTGGTCTACCGGCTTGCGCTGGGGGCATCACTTCAAGGCCACAGCCCACACCGCAGTAAGGACAAAGTGTTTTCGTTGAGTTCGTCATAGCGATCGCACCTTCTGAAAATTCTGAATCCTGAGAAGAATCATGAGTCGCACCTTGATGCTTTTTTGTATCGAGTGGTATGTAGAACCCTCGCTCGGGCCAAGGCCTGAGTTGAACAAACGAGAGTTCCTACTCAGTCTCCTCCGGAACTGTCTTTCTAAACTGAAGCCATTGCTACTTGTCGGGGACGAGCAGCAAAATGTTCAATCAATAATTCCCGTAAGATTGGCTTGAGGTCTTCACAAGGAATTTTTTCCATGACACAACTACCGAGGTGAGCATCTTTACCCACTTTGCCCCCCATGTAGAGATCTACAGCTTCGACCATTTGACCATTTTTGCGAGCTTTCGTCCCCATCATCCCAATATCAGCCACTTGGGGTTGACCACAAGAGTTGGGGCAACCTGTCCAGTGAATTCTTACTGGGTTTGGCATCTCCAACTCTGCTTCTAGTTCCTTAACCATCACCAAAGCGCGATTTTTGGTTTCAATCATGGCGAAATTGCAGAACTCAGACCCCGTGCAGGAGACTAACGCCCGTTCTAAAGGTTTGGGATTGATGGTAAAACGCTCTTGAACCAGTGGCTCGTTTAAGAAAGCTTCGAGGCGAGAATCAGGGATATTAGGGATAATCAGATTTTGCTCCACGGTGAGGCGAATTTCGCCATTGCCGTAAACTTCTGCTAGTCGCGCCAATTCAAACATTTCTGAGGCATACAAACGACCCACAGGAACGTGCAAGCCTACATAGTTCAAACCTGATTGTTTTTGAGCATAAACGCCAATGTGGTCGCGCTTGTCCCACTCAATTTCGTCTTTAGGAGCAGCTTGTTGCAAAGAGTGACCGAGTTGTTTTTCGACCTGGGCACGGAATGTTTCCATCCCCCACTCTTCGATCAGATACATCAGGCGAGTTTTTTGCCGATTTCCCCGTTGGCCGTGGTCGCGAAAAACAATCAAAATCGCTAAGGATAAAGCGACAACATCATCGGGTTCAACCCAAGCATCCAGGGGAATGGCTGCGGCACAGCGTTTGGCGGAGAAGAAGCCACCCACGAGAACGTTAAATCCTAACTTTCCGTCTTTGTAGGCAGGAACAAAGGCAATATCGTTAATTTCGGCATGAACGGAGTTGTCTCGACACCCAGCAACAGCAATATTGAACTTCCGGGGAAGATTGCTCAGCTCAAAATTACCATCGCCGTTGTTGGTAATTGCATCTTGGAGTTGCTGGACGATTTCTCGGGTGTCAATCAGCTCATCTGCATCAATGCCTGCAACGGGTGAACCCGTGAGATTACGAACATTATCCATGCCAGACTGAACACTCGTTAAGTCCGCTTGCCGCAATTTTTCAAAGACTGTTGGGATATCCTCAATCTGAATGCCTCGGATTTGGATATTTTGCCGGGTGGTGATGTCTGCATTGCCCTCCTGCTGAAATCCTGCTGCCTGTGTGTAGCGCTGCACAACTTCACCCAGTACTCGCATCTGAGGACTAGTTAAAACCCCATGGGGTATCCGCATCCGCAGCATAAACTTGCCGGGAGTCACGGGACGAAAGAAGAAGCCAAACCATTTAAGTCCGTGCTCACGCTCAAAATCATCCATCGCTTCCCAGCCAATCTGGGCAAAATGTTCCAGTTCTTGCTTGAGTAATAAAGGATGTTTACGAGCTTTTGCCTTTTCTATGGGGTTCAACTTTTTGTTATCTGTTGCTGTCATGTTTTGTACCTCTTGAGAACTGTTTTCGTTAAATCTATAGCGACAAAATTAAATCTTCTTTCTTAGTTTTTAACCCATAAAATCATGTTTTGGAGTTGGGTTCATCTGCTGTAGGGTTTATAGAAGATAATGGGGATAATTACGAGCGATAATGCTCATTATTTTATTAGCTCCCATGCTTTAAGAGACCTGCCATACGTTTTTAATAATTCAGTATATTTTACTACA
>CBKWLJ010000697.1:0-2960 GCA_966675205.1 uncultured bacterium | reverse complement strand
GTACCTAAGTTATTAGGGTGGTCGAGGACACAATACCAAGCTCGAATTGATGAGTTGCTAACGCTCGTTGACTTGCCGCCTCAGGAATATCGCCATCGTTACCCTTCACAATTATCAGGAGGACAGCAGCAACGAGTAGGTTTAGCTAGAGCTTTAGCGGGCAACCCCAAAGTCATGTTAATGGATGAACCGTTTGGGGCTATTGATGCGATTACCCGCGAAACGCTACAAAATGAGATTTTACGTCTTCAGCGCCAACTGAAGAAAACCATTTTATTTGTTTCCCACGATGTTGAGGAAGCGCTGCGTCTTGCTGATAAGATGATGATTTTACAGAAAGGGCAAATTGTGCAGTTTGATACCCCCTTGAATATCCTGGTGCGTCCAGCAAATGCGTTTGTGCAGGATTTATTGCGGGCGGAGGATATCGTGCGCCGCTTAGGTTTACTGCGCGTGGATACGGCAATGATGCCTGTACCTCAGGACTACCAGCCTCAAAGTGAATATGCGATCGCTTCTCCAGACTATCAGCCTCAAGATGCGATCGCACCACAGGATACTTTACGCCAAGCATTATCACTTTTGCTACAGACAGGTGTCCAGAAATTAACCGTTGTGGATAACGGCAACGTTGTCGGTATTCTTACCCTAGAACACATTCGGAATTGGTGTAAAAAGGGGCATTAATCTTTATGGGAAAGGGGAAAGGGGAAGGATCAAAGACAGTTCTAATGTTTTGTTTTCCCCTTGCCCTGTGCTACCCAAAAATTGGTCATTATTCCAAATTCAGCAATGCCCTTAAAGGCTATCAAGGTTAGGGAACACCGTTAAGCTTGCGAGCATGATCGACTAAACTTTGGGCAAACTGATCAAAACGCTGCGAAAGTTTTTCATCTAAAATCTTGCCATCTTCTCCAAACGCTTTCCAAGACTGACCAATCGCAATTTGCTCTGGAATCACCCAAGCATGAACCCAGCGCATGATTAGCCGTAGCTCGTTGAGGGCATTACTATTATGCTGCCCCCCTAATACGCTAATTAAACCCGTCACTTTTCCGGACAACTGATCAAAACTCATCAAATCTAGGGCATTTTTCAAAACCCCACTGACGCCGCCATGATATTCCGGTGTTGCCAAAATTAAGCCGTCTGCTTCGGTGACAGTTTCTCGTAGTCGAGTCACATCCGGATACCCTGGATAGTCATTGCCACCCGTACAAAACGGAAGCTGCATCTGGCGCAGATCGAGAATTTCGGTAGTTGCGCCCAACGCTTCTACGCGCTGGATTGCGACCTTCAAAGCGAGGTAACTAGTAGAGTCGGGTCGCAAGCTACCGCCAATTCCAACAATTTTCACCATGTTTCTAACACTCTCTACTCAAACATCTCAAATAATTGGCTTAACTTATTCAGCTCACTCTGCTAAATTTCCTCTCACTATAGATAGAAATTCAACCTAAAGGGACTAGAGGATACACCTTAACTATAATGAAAATCTTAAATCCGAAGTCGTTATGACTACATATAATATAATGGGTTTTGTTCAATTTCGTCAAACTCGGCTGACTGGAGTCGCTTAAGGGGAAAGAACAAGAGCTAAAAACACAGACCAAGTCTCAAGCCCCTTAATTTATTAAGGGAGGGAAAAGGCAAAACAGACTCGACTCCAAGCAGATACCACCACTGTTGTTGAAAGTTAAACTAGAAAATGGAAAGCATATCAACTGAAGCGTAACGCAGCTTCCAGAGAAGTTGAGTCAAGGCAAGACGCACAAGGAAATTCTGATGAAGAACAGTTCCTGGATAAGGGCATGGATGGAACGCCAATCAAGCAATGGTTCAATCAAACAACAGGCGACACACGATAGGGTTTCAACGCGACAAAAGCAACAGATTGCGCCACGTAACGTTTGGCGTCTTGCCGCCAGCTTACTCCTGATGCAAGGGGTAATGTTGAGCACTCCAGTTCAAGCGCAGCAGACAGAACCGAAAACCCTGACTTACGGAGAGTTCTTGAAAAAAGTTGATGCTGGAGAAGTCTCCAAAGTAGAACTCAACCAAGGAACAAGGACGGCAAAAGTTACCCTAGAAAGGCAGAAGACAGCCGCAGAAGTCGTTTTACTCGATCAAAATCCCGAATTGATCGAGAAACTCCGGGAAAAAAAAGTGGAATTGGATGTTGAAGCCTCTACTGATAACTCAGCAGCGGTAGGTTTGATTGCCAACTTATTTCTACTCTTATTGTTGCTAGCAGGATTAATGATGATTCTGCGTCGCTCTGCGAGTAGTTCAGGACAAGCGTTAAACTTCGGCAAATCCCGTGCGCGATTCCAGATGGAGGCAAAAACCGGGGTGACGTTCAATGACGTTGCTGGGATTGAAGAAGCTAAAGAAGAACTGCAAGAAGTTGTCACCTTCCTCAAACAACCCGAACGCTTCACCGCTGTAGGGGCACGTATTCCTAAAGGGGTGCTGTTGGTTGGTCCTCCAGGAACCGGAAAAACCCTTTTAGCCAAAGCAATTGCAGGTGAAGCAGGGGTTCCCTTCTTTAGTATCAGTGGCTCTGAATTTGTAGAAATGTTCGTCGGTGTCGGGGCATCCCGTGTCCGCGACTTGTTCAAAAAAGCCAAAGAAAACGCCCCTTGCCTAATCTTCATTGATGAAATTGACGCAGTAGGCAGACAACGGGGTGCAGGCATTGGTGGGGGTAATGACGAACGAGAGCAAACCCTTAACCAGTTGCTTACCGAAATGGATGGGTTTGAAGGGAATACCGGGATTATTATTATCGCTGCGACTAACCGACCGGACGTCCTAGACTCGGCTTTGTTGCGTCCCGGACGCTTTGATCGGCAAGTCATCGTAGATGCACCGGATATGAACGGACGGTTGGGTGTTCTGGAAGTTCACGCCCGGAACAAACGAATTGCTCCTGACGTTTCTTTAGAAGCGATCGCACG
>CBKWLJ010000696.1:0-2975 GCA_966675205.1 uncultured bacterium | reverse complement strand
GCCTCGATCAATCCGCCTCGGTTATAGCGGGAGCCTTCTGCCGACATTAAGGTAAAATCACCCCATCACTAAATAATTCGTAATTCGGAGTTCGTAGTTCGTAATGCATTCAGGTTTCAGCTCCCTAAATTCATTGATGGAAAACAACGAGTGTATAGCATCAAGTACTTTTCATCCCCTTTAGGAGAGTTATGGGGTAACAATTACGAATTACTTTTTCCCTTTTCTCTGCCCGAAGAGCTTGATTTCGGAACAATTCGGAAACGAGTTGAGAAATAAAATCTCCTACTTCATCGGCTGCCAATCTGGGGCTGCATCAGTTGTGGGATTATTAGTTAGTCGGGTTTGCTGAAAACCTTTGGCATCCATCGCATAGATTTCAGGATTGTAGTTTTCAGCGTTACTATCTCGGAAAGAGACAAACACTATCTGTTTCCCATTAGGTGCCCAAGCAGGAGCATCATCATCGGCGGGATTATTCGTTAACTGGGTGAGTTGAGAACCGTTAGGGTTCATCGTGTAAATTTCTCGATTGCCATTGCGCTGTGACATAAAAGCAATCTGTTTCCCATCTGGTGACCAAGCTGGGTCAAAATCCGAAGTTGGATTTTTAGTCAAGTTGATGGGATTGGAGCCATTGGCGTTCATTACATAAATTTCAAAATTGCCATCGCGACTGGAGTTAAAAGCAATCTTTTTGCCATCGGCTGACCAAGTTGGATTACCATCATCTGCGGGATTGTTGGTGAGCCTAGTCTGATTAGAACCGTCTGCATTCATCACATAGATTTCTGCATTGTTGTCATTCTCACCATCGTTGCGACCAGAAGTGAAAGCAATTTTTTTCCCATCCGGCGACCAAGTGGGGTTCATATCGTATTGCGGATCGGTTGTCAGTCGGGTGAGATTGGAACCGTCTGCATTCATCACATAGATGTCCGAATTGCCGTCACGAGTAGAGGAAAAAGCTATTTTGCGACCGTCGGGTGACCAGACAGGGTAACTATCCGATGCTGAATCATTGGTTAGACGAGTGAGGCGGGAACCGTCAGGATTGATGGTGTAAATTTCACCATTATTGTCATCACGATAAGAAACAAAGGCAATTTTTCCAGGGGTAGAAATTTTGGCGTTTACTCTGTTATTCATTCCCCAAAGCGTCAAGATTAGTGGTAACACCAATAAGCTAAAGAGAAAGGGAGACTTAAACACAAGGCGATGAATTCTTTGTCTCATTATAAAGTTTAGAAGTCTACCTTTTTTGTCTCCACTACTATCTGGACTGATTCCGGATTGCTTGGTGGTTTTTATCTCAAGTTGCCTGGATTGTGAATAATTTAATTAAGAACACTTCGCTAATTTTATTCCTATCGGTATAGGGCATACAGCAGTAAAATTGCTATTTTTTCAAAGTGACTGGGTACTGAGGCATGAGGAAGAGGTGATGGGGCGAAATCCGATAGGAACTGCCACCTCACTCAGATTTTTGGAATAGAAAAATAAGTTGTGACAGTTAGCCCGATAGCAATGAAGTACACAAAAACCTTTGCTGGTTGGTTCTTTTTGGCAATAAGCTTAATGGGGTTGGTATCCTGCTCCACTCCATCTACCCAAAACGACCAAAACGATCAAATCAGCGATCGCAACATCTCACCCTCGCCTGCACCGAACAATTCTCCGCAAGCCATAGCTGCTAATCAACGCGATTGTATCTTGGTCGAAAATGGCTATGGTTCTCAGGGACAGGTAGCGGTAAATGCCCAAGAAGTTGTGTCAGGACTGGAAGTCCCCTGGGGAATTATTTTTCTATCAGGAGGCGATATGCTGGTGAGCGAACGAGCTGGACAGGTTCGGCTGGTACTCAATGGGCAACTTCAAAGCAAGCCTGTCGCAACTGTTGCTGTAGCTGATCAAGGAGAAGGAGGATTGCTGGGTATTGCCGCTCATCCCCAGTTTGCTGAGAACCGCCTCTTCTACCTGTACTACACTGCCGAGCGAAATGGGGCCCCTGTCAATCGGGTTGAGCGTTGGCAGCTATCAGCCGATGGGCTTAGTGCCTCACCCGATAAAATCATTCTGGACAATATTCCAGTTGCACGTTTCCACAATGGCGGTCGTCTGCGCTTTGGGCCCGATGGGATGCTTTATATCGGTACGGGTGACGCTAGATCACCAGACACTTCTCAAAATGTCAAGTCTCTTGCAGGAAAAATTTTGCGCGTGACACCCGATGGTCAAGTTCCAGAGGATAATCCATTTCCAGGTAATCCCGTATTCATTACAGGCATTCGCAATACCCAAGGATTTGGTTGGTTTGATGACAAGACGCTATGGGTAACCGACCACGGCCCTAGTGGCGATTTGGGGCGAACGGGACACGATGAGGTTAGTGTAGCTCGTGCAGGCGATAACTTAGGCTGGCCTACCATCTACGGTTGTGAAACTCAACAGGGGATGGTGCCTCCCTCGATTAGCTGGCGCGATGCAGTGCCTCCGGGTGGAGCAGAACTCTACACGGGAAATGCTATCCCACAATGGCAGGGTAGTCTACTGATCGGTGCTTTACGTGCCGAACACTTGCAGCGCATTACTTTCGATCCGCAATCTCCCTCTCAAGTTCAGAGCCATGAGGTTTATTTACAAGGCAAACTGGGGCGGATTCGTGAGGTGATTATGGGGCCCGATGGCGAACTTTATGTTACAACCAGCAATTGCGACGGACGAGGAAATTGCCCTCCAGACAAGGACAAAATCTATCGCATCACTAGCGCTAAGTAGGTAGGCATTAGCATTTGTTATTGAGGCAAGGCTCCCGGGCAGAGGGCAGAAGGTAGAGGGCAGAGGGCAAGAGGGTTTTAGAGTTTTAACATTTGTTGACAGCCCTGCGTTTATTTGTGCCTACTTAACCCTGGATACACAAGCAGGACTTACGCATGGATACCATATATAGTAGGGGCGATTCATGAATCGCCCCT
>CBKWLJ010000695.1:0-2976 GCA_966675205.1 uncultured bacterium | reverse complement strand
GTAAACCGTTGCTGTATTTACGACCCAAATAAAAATGCTATATAGCAGTTCTCATTTGTTTGCATAGAATGAAGAGGTTTAGAGGCAATAAAAAAACCCCAGAGGAGCGAACCGTCCGGGGCGGAACTGTTAAGCCTTATCCTTTTCTCAGGGAGAACCATTTATTCCGGGTGATATTGAAACCGGATGTACCCATTTTTATCCTTTTACAAAAACTTTATGAAAGGCAGGAAATAAACTGCTTTTTTAGTACAAAATATTTACAAAGTTGGTTTGTTTTAGAATTATTCAACAGGAAAGGTGACAAAAAGTTCTTTCGTTACCTCTACTTCTATCGGTGCATTCGGGTCGTAGGATGCTGCTGAATCCCCCCCAAATGGTAGGTTTCCCTGTGAGTCGCATCCCGGTAAGTAAGCATTGTAAAATGGCTCCGCGACCGATCCGACTCTCCTCATCTTAGCTCCCATGGCTTGTGCGATCGCGCTGGCTCGGGTTTGGGCGTCCTGCACGGCTGTTTGGTAAGCTGTTCTTTCTAGAGCCTGACAATCTTTAGCAGAAAACTGCACATCCACACTGGATATAGAAATTTCTTTATTTTTACTAACGGCTTGGTTGGCTGCCGTTACAATTTTCTCTAAGCGATCGCGCGTGGGTTGCTCGATGGTGACGACTACCTCCGCTCCCCCGGCTGAGCCTGTAGAGGGGAAAGGAAACGGTAAAGCACTAGGACGAGGTTCAGTGATTTTTACCTGAATGGCATCGGCGGGCACACCAGTCGCAGCGATCGCATCCACAATAGGCTTTAAAGTTTCTCTAGTTACAGGTGCTTGTGCCACTTGTGCATAGGACAATGTCCCTTCTGGTAATGACTCCGAAGGCGCACCGGTACCAATTTTAAAAGCAAGACGCGCTGTATCGGCTGGCTTACTCGCTCGACCTCGGCCTGGAACTCTTAAGGCTTGGGGGTCGGTGACAGGGGGATAAAATAGCTGAGTGATGAGAATGCGATCGCTTCTGGGAATAGCTGTAGCTGTTAACTCAGAGGAAGTCTCACTGGAATAGTTTCCTCGCTTGACTAAATTTTCCGCTTTGGCACTACGGGTTGCTACTGCTTCTGATCCAGTAACGATTGCTGTCAAGGCGAGTAATAAAAGAGTTACCTTTCTCATCGCTGAAAAATTTCCTTATTTTTACTATTTTCGCTGGCGATCGCCAATGATCTACCTTGGGATTAATAATTTTTCTTTCTCTTGACCGTTGACATTAAGGCAGCCACACCCCAATCGTCAACCGTTAACAAGCCAATGAAACTGGATCTAGGTATACAGATTCAAATGCACCGCCACTGGGTTGTTGTTTGACCAGTGCCGGAACAAAGACCGTGTCGAATACGTATAATTTTCTACGTGCAATAATTAAGTTTTATGGTGAATAACTTTCTTTCCCATTCAGCGATTTTGGCATTTAGCATCGTCACCCTTGCTAATGCAGCAACAGCAGAGCAACAGCCTTTCCCTGGTCAGTACTGCGAAGCAGAAACGGTAGTCGATGGTCAGCGCTTGTTGTATCGCACCTCTTTTATCAAGCCAGAAAATATGAGCGCTAATGGAGCGCCCGTCGAAGTTGATCTGCTGGTAAATGGGAAGTATGGTGCTCAAGCCTCGACCCGTTTTAGTAACAACTTGACGTTCACTGGAAAGACCGAAACGGGTACTCCCCTATCGTTTCAGATTGACCCTGCCACCGAGCAATTTCAAGTGACTCACGCGGGCCGCACTATTTTTGGTAACTGTGGCGATTTGCCCTCTGAACCATAAAGGTGTTCAAAGTAGTCTTTCTTAATCTGTTTTAGGGTTTGACGCAAGCCTTCGGCGTGTATCAGTCCGACAAAACCCCCGTAAAGGCATTGCCCCTGACGGTTCGCAACGAAAACATGTTCAACTTGTAGCGAATTTTTCCAGGTCAGAATGGTGATGCCATCTTTGAAGGTAATCAGTATCTTAGCTCGGTAAAAATCCCGTCGATGGGCATCCGTCATTCCCGTTACTGCCTGTAATCGTTGAACGAGTAGAGTGCTTAAATCCTGTTCTACAACAGTGGAAGCGAGGGGTTTGGGTTCAGTCCAAAAATTACGGATAGATAATGCCACTTGGGGATGATTTTTGAGGACTGGATGAGACAAGCCTGGTAAACAGACAAATTGGGCGTGAGGAAATTTTGTAGACTCCACAGTAATTGTGCCATCACTGCCACCGTCAATATCACCCGCAATGACTAATGTAGGAATCACTTTAGCAATAGTCTGGGCTAGCTGTCTGCGATTGATACCTAAGTCGCGTGCTATCCCAATGCCAAGTCCTAGCGGATCGATGATTCGCCCTAAATCTGCGCCACCAATGGGAGAGGCTATCAGCACTAAAGATTCTACCGATGGCCACCATTCTGGATGACGATTAAGCAGTTCTAACCAAATTAACCCACCCATGGAATGACCGATGATTCGGATGGGTGTCGTAGGATGTTGAGCAATGATACGGGTTGCAATTTGTTCAACTTTCTGTATCAGGGACCCAATTCTGAGCCAAGTGGCGATATATCCCAAATCGGGAGCAACGATTAGAGTGTTGGGAGTGGCTAAAGTGCGGGACAGGGCAGCAATATCTTGACTATGATCAGCCCATCCATGTTGGGCAAAGAGAATAAAATCTGGTGCAATCGTCACCATTGCTGTTTCCATCACATCTTTCCTGCAATCGTTGTTCTATGTTTTACCTACAATGCGATCGCAGATTTTTCCTTATTAGCTGTCCTATTTTGAAAATAGGAGTCAGAATTCAGGAGTCAGGAGCCAGAATTCTCCGAGAGATTGATTTTCAATCCATGCGTTGTGCGATACCGCGCATGGTCAGGACTTACGCAAATTTACTGTTAAACCGCCATTTGTAGGGGCGATTCACCCAGAGTGTCTAACTAGTA
>CBKWLJ010000694.1:0-3018 GCA_966675205.1 uncultured bacterium | reverse complement strand
CCATTTGATTCTGTGCAGTCCTTAAAGCGACTGCTAGAATAAGTGGGTGTTATGTTACATTTCGTAAATTATGTTGATAATTATTCTAATGTTGGACGTGGCTTTGGTGGCTTGGTCTTTGCACCTGATGCAGCAGGCGTTCGACACCCAGGAATTTTCTTTCATGTTGGCTGGAACTTTAGTAGCAATGTCAGCCGCAGCTATGCTAGTGGTTTATTTCCTGATGGGAAGTTACGTCGGTTATCTCACTCACATGGCTCAATCCCCCAGCTTGTTTTAGTGGGTTTGGCAAAGCAACTGCCTGCTTCCTCTGGAAGACTTGACGAAGCGCAGTAACCGAGGTATCGTAGAATACGCAGTACGCAGTACGGGGTTATAGCTCAGTTGGTAGAGCACCTCAATGGCATTGAGGGGGTCAGCGGTTCGAATCCGCTTAGCTCCACTAGATACAATAAGAAAGTAGTCAGCGACGAGTGCAGCGCGGCAACAATAACTCACCAGTCCAAAGAGGTGAAAAAGCTTGACAGTAAACTTTTCTCCCTTTTGCCTGAGAGCCTTATATCTTGGAGCCTTCTTGCACTAGTCTCAGCTAACTACGCCCATTGTAAACAAACTTAGTCAACCCGCTCTATTCAGCCAACCCCTTCAATGGGCAAAGATAGATTAAGGCATCGAGTTGTTGTGTCAAGCCTATGGCTATTGACACAATTAGTTCATTAATGTCGATTATGAAGATATTGGCTACATTGAAAGCTATCTATGTTAGCGAAAAATCACTGACCCCCGACTTCCAGTTGAGGGCTTGGAGGAAAGGACAAGCCTAATCCTGACTTTCGAGACTAAACCAGTGTTTAGCCTATGTCCTTGAGACAAACTGAACTACCTGAACATGGAAGTTCAAAGATGTTACTTGATGCTGCCCTAATCTGTAACCGCTCTGGTAGTCAGTGGCTTAAGTAGTAGGAATGTCTATCCAGATTCAGCAGGGTTCTTCGGTTTATCCCCAAATCCTGCATGGGGTGGGCGAGTTCAATCGCTCTGGTTGTGTTCCTCCTTGAGCTTGTAGTCATAGAGTTTCCATGCTGAGCCAGCAAAGGATTTTTATGAGTCATCAACCGTAAAAGTCAACTTGACACTTTAAGACTCAGGGCGAACCAGGGACGAGTCCCTACATTACTGATTAATAAAGACTCTTTTAGGGATATTGGTATGCAGTCTGAACAACAACAGCGCATCATGGGCTACTTCATTGAGGAAGCAAAAGACCACCTCAATACCATTGAGCAGGGTTTGCTAAGTCTGCAAAACACAATGGAAGATCGGGAAATGCTCAACGAAGTCTTCCGTGCTGCCCATTCGGTGAAAGGCGGGGCCGCAATGTTGGGAATTAATAGTATCCAGCAAACCGCCCATCGCCTTGAAGACTGCTTCAAAGTCCTACAAGAGTCACCTATCGTAGTAGACACTCAATTAGAATCGCTCTTTTTGCGGGTCTTTGATACCCTTCAGGCTCTCGTCGAACAACTCCAAAGCCCCTATGGTTTGTCCGATGAGACAGCCAATGAAATCATGTCGGAGGCTGAGCCGATTTTTGAGGAGCTCAACACCCATTTAGACAGGCTCGTCAACCCAACCGAACATTCTTTTGTCGCAACAGTTCCAGCACCTAAGGTAGCAGCAGTGACAAATTCTCAACTCAATACAGGAAATCCCCAAATCGTGCCCTCGGTGTTTAAACGAGATGTTTTGCTCGAACTGCGGGAGATGCTACAGTTGTTTAAGCAGCAAGACTTACCCGAACATCGGGCAGCCTTACAACAACACTGTAGTCATTTGGCAAACTTGGGTGGACCCCTGGACTTACCCGGTTGGGATGAGTTACTGGAAACGGCAAGATTAGCGATCGCTCAACCTACTAATTCCTACCGCTTGCTGGCCAACCTCGTTATTAAAGAAATTAAACAAGCTCAAGAATTAGTCGTCGCCGGTCGCTCGGTTGAAATTGGAGTCAGTGAACAGCTCCAAGCCTTAGTACCAGAGGGTATTGCTGCTCCCTCACAAACTCATGAACCAGAGCTTTCCCTAACCTTTGACGACCCTCACTTCGAGTTGGAACCTGATATCGAACAGTCCCAAACAGATACGGCAGACGATTACAACTGGCTTCAAGACGAGAATGCCTCCACCTATCTGTTTGATAGTCCTGATCAAGAAGCTTGGGAAGACACTCAAGAGAACGCCCACGAACAGGATTTCTTTTCCGACAATACTGCTGAAATCACGTTTCATGACACCCCAACTTCATCAGCACATACCAGAAATACAACTTCCCGATTTGCTGATAGCGCCTCAACCGTAACGCCAGGAGCCCCACCGATTGAGCCAGAAGTGGGCATGGCTGAACTGAATACTCTCGCGGATATCTTTGAAGGTCAAACCCCTGATCTTGATCAAACCTGGCAAGAAGAAGAAATCCTTAACTTTAATGACGAGGAATTGACAGGGAGTTCAGGAGAGTTATTGGATTGGGATGACCAAAGCGATTTCTCTGATCTGGTGAGCGATTTGGATGGCTGGTCAATGGAATCGGATGAAACCGCGATCGCTGGCTCAGGAGCATTCCCATCGAATAGCGACGATTTGATGGATTTGTTTGGGGATGACTTCAATGATACAGACGCGATCGCTGAATTAGGCGCGTTAGAATTTGCCCTTGATGCTCAGCAAGCTACAGACTTAACCCAGGAACGCTCTAACCCAGAACCTTCTCTGTTTTCCACAGATACAGATAACGAGTTTGCCGACTTGCTATTTGAAGAGGATAGTCCCGATCCACTGCTAGATGCACACACCTCATCCGAGGATTTGAGCAGTTTGTTTGGGGAGGGCTTTTTTGAACAAGAAGATTCTCTGGAACCTAACTCTGAAGAAATTCAATTTGAGGCTGACGCGTCCTTGCAAGTGCCACAGCCAGAAGAAGATTTGTTTGCCATGCCTCCAGCGGATGAGTCTTTGGAG
>CBKWLJ010000693.1:0-3035 GCA_966675205.1 uncultured bacterium | reverse complement strand
CATATTCAATGATGCGATCGACTAACGCAAAAGGATAGCGATGGGGTAAGAGTTTCTGAATTTCTTCAAGGCGAAGAATGGGTGAAGTTGGTGAGGGAGTATCAGAGATTTCAATTGTTTTTGTGGAATCTGTGTGAGTGTTAACGTCGGTCAGTGTTGACATGAGTATGCTGGGGTGGGTTGCAGAGCGTACAGGTTATCAGGTTATCAGGTTAATTGGTTTGCAGGTTAGTAGATGAGTGAGCAAGGCAAGTCGGTTAGTCGGTTAGCAGGGTTCTAACCTTCCAACCTCCCAAGCTTCAACCCATTTGCCGAGCCAGTTTTTGTGCAAGTTGCACATGCAAATGGTGACTGGCTTTGTAGGCGAGAAAGTGAGCTACAGGAAAAGTTCCGAGTAGACTTAAATCCCCTACTAAATCTAAAAGTTTATGACGCGCTGGCTCATTTGAAAATCTTAAAGGAGGATTAAGCCATCCTGACTCGCTGCAAACTAATGCATTTTCCAAGCTACCCCCTTTAATTAAGCCCGCTTGTTGGAGCTGTTCAACTTGGTGAGCTAATCCAAAAGTACGTGCCGGAGCGATCGCATCTGCAAAATGTTCCTCTTCAGGCGTCCAGCTATACCACTGATTTCCAATTGCAGGTAAATCAAAATCAATGCCGTAGGTAAATCGGAGAGTTGGTGCAGGCAAGGCAGCAACAAAGGCATCCCCTTGATAAACCCAGACTGGCTCTTGGATAACAAACTTGGAGAGAGTTAGGGAGTGAGGCAGCAAGGAAGTTGGATTTGCCTTACCTTCCCCATCTTGTGCTACAACCCCGACTGCTTGGATGGCCTCGACCCAATTCTTGGCGGAACCATCGAGTAAGGGAACTTCTAAACCATCAATCTCAATTCTGGCATCATCAATACCACTACCTGCTAAGGCGGCTAACAAATGTTCCACCGTCCTCACCCGCGCTTCTCCACTCGAAGAAGAGCTATCTTTTTCAACCTCATCCGTTGTTGTTACTCGCAGTTCAGTTGAAAGTCTAGTCTCGTGAACCAAGTCTACTCGCGCTGGGATCAGGGGAGTTCCCGGTAAATCAACCCGAACAAAATAGCGTCCCTCCCCAGAATTAGCGGGCAATACCCGCACTTTTGTCAAGAGACCACTATGTAGTCCGACGCCTGAACGCTCCAATATCCCGCCCAAGGTGTTGTTAGTCATGAGTCATTCGTCGTTAGTCATTAGTCATGAGTCACTAGTGCAGGAAGGCAGAAGATATAAGGCTCCAAGGCAAAAGGGAAGAAAGTTTACTGCCAAGCTTTTTAACCTTTTTAGGCAGGTGGGTTATTTTCGCCGTGCTGCACTAGTCGTTGTCAACGTGACCGAAATTGCGTTGCTTCGGGGAACGCCTACGGCGTGGGGAGAGGGGGAAAGGCGAACAGAGGAAGGGAAAACGATATCCCAATCCTTTCCCCTTTAACCTTTAACCTTTTCCCCCTCGCGGAGCGACTCCCCTTCTCTACCCGAAGAATCTGACGACCTGATTTAGAATCGCTCTCCGATGCCAAAGTGAAGCTGAGACTCACCGTCGTCATTAAAACCATAGTCCACTCGAATTGGACCGAGGGGTGACTGAACTCGGATACCAATCCCGTAGCCGAAACCATCGCCTGGTTTGAGTCGCACACCTGCTGGGTTACCAGGCACATTGTCACCTGTACCTAGGTCAGTAGCATAGTCCAAGAACAAGGCACCACCCACTATGGAGAAAATCGGGAAGCGATATTCTGCTGTTGCCTGAATATAGCTGCGTCCTGCTCCCACGTCGCCCTCATCGTAACCTCGCACTGAGTTTGAGCCACCCAGCGAGAAGGCTTCATAGGGGGGTAAATCGCCCAAGATGGTACCGCCTTGAACATTAAAGGCAAGTGCCTGTGGCCCTGGGCTGAAATTGGTAAATTGGACAGGCAAGAAGTAGCTGTAGCTCCCTCTTAAGCGAGTGAGTAGGATGCTACCTGAACCGACAGGAAGCGATTGTTCTGCCCCAAATCGCAGCAAAGAGCCGCTTGTGGGTCGCAGGGGATTATTGCGGCGATCGCGCACGGCCCCAAGTTGCACAGTCAACAAGTCATCGCTGCCGTCTCCGCTAAAGCTCAATTGGTTCCCCAGCTCATCGGTGGGAGTGATGTTACCATCACTATCCCGCACGGAAACTCGTTGGTACTGTAATCCCAAGGAGGCCGTCCATTCAGCGGGGTTAAAAACGTCTCTAGACAAAGGACGGGTAAAGGTAATCCCCCCCCCTGTCCGTAGCACACGGGGGCGATCGCGCTCGTTCAGGTCATCTTGGTTAACGACAAAAACTTCTCGTTCACCGCCATCAAAGATCAGAGAAATGGAGCGGCGACGGAAGGCGTTAATCGTATACGAGGTGCGGTAGGGGTCGCCAGCAATCCAAGGGTCTGTAAAGCGTGCGTCAAACAGCAACTCCCGCTGACCCACTTGCAATTCAGCCCCCAAAGTTTGGTTGTTGCCGCCCAAGTTTTGCTGTTGATAGCTCACTGAGCCAAATAAGCCACTGGCAGAACTAATCCCGCCCCCTAGAGCAAGAGAGCCTGTATTTTTTTCAATAACATCTACGTTCACCACAACTCGGCGGGGGTCGGTACCGGGGGAAAATGACAATCGCACATCGTCGAAAATTCCCAAACCATAAACTCGCCGGAGATCGCGTTGGGCTTTGTCCCGATTGAAGACATCACCGGGTTTGAGCTCAACTTCACGCGTAATGATGAAGTCACGGGTACGACCCCGAATGGGTCTACCTTCTTCATCCGTTTCCTCTCCCTCTTTATTGAGAAAACGAACCTGGATATCCTCAATTAGCCCTTCTGCCACGATTAAAGTGACTTGACCATCAGCAGTGACTTGTTGGGCATCAATGACCTGAGCTAAGTCATAACCATTGTCTTTGTACCACTGGTTGATCTGTTTGATGCCTTCTTGGAGTTGTTGCAGGTTGAGGATTTGACCGTACTGCTCGCT
>CBKWLJ010000692.1:0-3043 GCA_966675205.1 uncultured bacterium | reverse complement strand
CCCGTCCTCAAATTTGTCCATGATCATCAAGTCATCCACCGAGATATTAAACCAGCAAACATCATCCGCCGGAACGTTCCCCTCCCTTCTTACTCCAGTCAAAAACCGAAGAGTCAACTCGTCTTGGTCGATTTTGGGGCCGCTAAATTTGCTACAGGAACTGCTCTCATCCAGACAGGGACTACCATCGGCACTGCTGAATATA
This sequence comes from uncultured bacterium, assembly GCA_966675205.1. Lineage (GTDB taxonomy): Bacteria > Cyanobacteriota > Cyanobacteriia > Cyanobacteriales > Coleofasciculaceae > JBFLZA01. The sequence goes on along the minus strand of CBKWLJ010000692.1, from coordinate 2,838 downwards.
CCGCTCCCGAACAAATGAGAGGCAAAGCAGTTTTTGCGAGCGACTTATATAGCTTGGGCGTTACCTGCATTCATCTATTGACACAACTTTCTCCCTTTGATTTATTCGATAGCAGCGAAGCAACCTGGGTGTGGCGGGATTTCTTGAGAAGTCCAGTGAGCAATTCTCTAGGTCAAGTTTTGGATAAATTACTGCAAAATGCGACTAAGCGACGCTATCAAGCGGCGGCTGAAGTCCTGAGAGACTTAAATTCTCTGCCGACTCAAAGCCTGAGAAAAACCATTCCCATCCGTGATATTCCAGTCAAGCCGACTGTCCCACCCCCCGCAGCGCAATCAACTCAATCTGCATCGACATCAAATTCTCAAACATCTCCCTGGTTTAGTAGAGAGCCTTTAGAAGAGTATCCCGCTCAAACTCAGCCTATTTTCCCTTTTGAAGCCTCAACTGAAGCGCCCATTGAACCTGTTGCTCATCAGCAAAATTTACCGGATACAGCACCCCTCCATTCGCGACAAGACGCTGCCTTAAGAGCAATCTTGGCTACCTTCATGATTTTCGCGAGTGGTACCATGCTGCGATTGGCGACTAGTAGTTGGCAAGAAGCGGAACTCTCCCGTCGAGAATTGCCCTCTACTTTGTCACCAAGCGATGATTCTTTGCTTCTTCCCCAACTTAAGAGTTCAAACTCAGAGTTTTTAGACACAGTACTTCCCCTGCGTACTCTCCCTGAGTCAGATTTAGTGCTTTCCCTTGCCATGAGTCCAGATGGCAAGACGTTAGTGAGTGGGAGTGCTGGCAGTGAGGACGAAACCGCTAACTCCTCAAAAAATTTGTCTTATGCCGCGAAAAATAGTGATCACAATCAGATCAAAGTCTGGAATTTGCGGACTGGAACACTACGTTACACGCTTTCTACTCAGTATCCCGTTTGGTCTGTCGCCATTAGTCCTGATAGCCAGATTCTGGTAACGAGTACGACGAATGTCAGTCCTTTAGCACAGGTCATTCCAGAAGGAAAAGGCAGCGATAGAGGCAGCATTCAGATTTGGAATCTTCGCACGGGAGAACTGCTCCGCACTATCCCTAAATCCGCAGATGATGGTATGTTTCTTGCCGTTAGTCCCGATGGTACAACGCTTGCCAGTGGTGCCAATGAATCGATTAAACTTTGGAACTTGCGAACAGGAGACTTAATCCGCACCCTGGAAGCCTCTGCTTCGGGTGTGAATTCAGTGGTTTTCAGTCAAGACGGTCAAACTCTTGCTAGTACCGGGTTTGATGGAAGAATCAAGATTTGGAATCCGCGTACTGGAGACTTAATCCGCACTCTAGAGGGAGAACCCGGTTCTATTGCTGCTATTGCCATTCACCCTGATGGTCAAACCCTTGTTAGTGGAGTGATGAATGGAGGGTTTAGCTCTATCTCGACTTGGGATTTACGCACTGGAGAACTCATACATACATTCAGTCCACCAGATGCAGTGGTTTCAGTTGCCATTAGTCCTGATGGCAAAACTTTCGCGACTGGTAGCTGGGACTCTACTACAGGAATCATCAGGATTTGGAACCTAGAGACGGGAAAACTGCTACATAGTCTGGTTGCACACCGAAGTGTTGTGGATTCTCTGATGTTCAGCCCTGATGGGAAGACTCTGGCTAGTGGCAGTCTTGACGAAACCATTAAACTCTGGCAAGTCCAGCCCTAAGCGGGAGAAGGGGTGACTGAGGGACTTAACGTTCCACAATTGAATGTGTTACGGATGAGTGCAACTGGGTCTCAGTCATTCAATTGTTCTAGGTCGGCAGGCGTATTGCAATTAAAAAACACTTGAGTGTCGCTGACAGGTAGTTCTTGGATTCGATGCTGGGCTAACCAACGCTGAAACGATCGCCCTCCCGTATTGATAAAATCAGTGAGGAAAGGCAAGCACTGGCTTCGATAAAAACCACACAAGGGTTCCCATCCTTGGGGTTGTCGCGGTAACAAGGCAATGACTTCTGGCTCAGTTTTCTCTAATTCCTGTGCCCAATCTTGCAACACCTTGACTTGGAGTTGGGGCAAGTCACAGGCTAGTAACAATACCCAATCGGTGTTCACTTGAGCTAGCCCTTGGGCAAATCCGACTAGAGGGCCATGGGAAAGCTGTTCTGCTGCTGGTTCTCGATTTTCTGTTTCTCCTGATAAGAGAACTTCCTGTAGGACACGGCAACCGTTCGGTAAAATATCTTGATATCTTTCGGGCCAAGGGGTAACAACATACACCTTACTGGCACAGTTTTGGGCAACTTCACAGACTCGTCTCAGAAGAGGGACACCTTGAAGAGGAATTAATGCTTTGTCCCGACCCATCCGAGAGCTGTGCCCTCCTGCTAATACAATTGCTGATAAGGATGCCGTTGCGTTCATCAATACAATAACAAGAAGACCTAACTTTAAGCGATCGCTGAAACTTCATCCACGACGGTTAAATGACCTCGACGTACAGCACGTAGCAAACGGTCAATCACGCTGCGTTCTTCTGTGCCCAAGTCTTCGTTTAAGATAGCCGCCATCAATCCATAACGGTCAGCTTTTGTCATACGACCAGAACTGCTGACTTGAGCAAATAAGTCTGAGAGTGCACCGGGGAGAAGAACTGGGGACTGCATTACGACTGCTGTTGAACTCGATATATTTAATATTTCCTAAACTTCAGTTACATAAAGTGATAATTACCTAGTCATTTAGGTGAGGTCAATCACAGGAAGCGCGTAGGCATTTCATTGACAACAGAACGAATATGCTCTTTGGTCTAAACTGTACCACAACCGTCATGCTGCAACAAAGGGCAGGAG
>CBKWLJ010000691.1:0-3054 GCA_966675205.1 uncultured bacterium | reverse complement strand
CTACATGAGTGAGTTGGTAATAAAACCGTATCGCTTTGATGGATAAAACCACTAGAACTGCCAAAAACGGCAAGCCAATGACAGGCGTCCCAATCTTCATCACGAGCCACAGCATACAGGCGATGAAAAATGCCAGATAACTGCCTAGCTGGTAAATTCCTTCGTTGCCTTTTGTTCTGCGATCAGGGATGATAATTTGCAATTTTTCAGGAGTTTTATTCACCTGAACTCGAGTCCCATCGGGTGGACGAAGTGTTCCAATAGAGGAAGGAGAAGGCAGTTTCGAGGGAATGGAACTCTCAACGAGAGAATCAATGATTGAACCCGATTGCAGGGCTGTTAGTGCTTGCTTTGCTGTGCTAAATCGCCGTTTCAAAGAGGGTTCTGTGAGCTTTTCAATCCAAGCGACAAAATCGGGAGTGAGCGTTACCTTCTCACTGAATTGGATACGTAAATCGTCTTGGGGTAAATCAGCCGGTGCAGTGCCTGTGAGCAAATGAATTAATGTGGCTCCTAAGGCATATAAGTCAGATGCGGGAACTGTTCTCCCACCAAACTGTTCCATCGGCGCGTAGCCATAAGTTCCTACTACGGTAAAAGTTGCTCCTTCTTGTGCTGCTCGGTCTTGTACTGCTCCAAAATCTACTAAATAAACCTGCTTATCTTCACCTAAGATTAAATTACTCGGCTTAATGTCCCGATGCAGTACCGACGGGTGCAATTGGTGGAGATAAATCAGAATTTCTAGAACATCCGCAGCAATTTGACGCACTTGCTGTTCGGAAAACCGTTTGCCTTGGTTGAGTAAATCCTTAAGAGAGGTACCGGGGATATACTCCTGCACCAACCCAAACCAAAGGGAGCGATCATCAATGGAGAAATAATCCCGATACTTAGGAATCCGGGGATGATTGAGCTGCTTTAAAACTTGTGCTTCCCGCTCAAACAGTTTCAAGTCATCCCACTGCACCTCACCGCCAAAGGCTAGGAGTTTGACAATTACAGATTCAGCGGGACTCGTGTGCAAATCTTGAGCCAACCAAGTTTGACGCCCTGCATTTTGTCCTAGCTTTTGTGTGAGTTGATAGCGATTTTGTAAGACCTGTTGTATTTGCAGCACCTAGTCTTAATTTCCTTAAAGACTCATAAATGGCATTCTAGCTTCTACTAATGTACTGATAGTTGAAGCGGCAATCCGTAAAGTTGAATCTCAAAAACTCATGAACATATAAGCCACTATCACCCATAGCAGCAGACTTACCGGTATCCCAAACAAAATCCCTGCGATCGCCCACCCTCTTTGATGGGCTTTAAACTGTTCAATACTCCGCCACTTTCTACTTTTCCACGCCCACTCATTGCCTTTTGCCCCTAATGCGATCGCTACGAACCATCCGATTTGGGGTATGAGGGCTAAAAGCCCGATCCAAACCTGATTGGTGAAAGGCCACATCCAAGGCATCAAAAAAGCTCCCCAATTCCATCCTTTGATTTCATCAGGGACTGGTACTCGATCATCCAATACTCCACCACACCCTGAATTATTCACAAATGCAGTCGGTGCGGGTCTGATCAGTTGACTACTTGTAGTAGTATTATTGATTGCCATGCCTGATTCCAAAGCAAGCAGAGCCATAGAGGCAGTTTTGAATCGTTTTTCTGGAGCAGGTTCTGTCAATTTCTCAATCCAGCTCACCACATTAGGACTCAGACTCACCCGATCTTTAAAGCAAATGCGTAAATTCTGTTGCGGCAAATCAGCCGGTGCTGTTCCGGTGAGCAAATGAATCAACGTTGCTCCTAACGCATACAAGTCAGATGCGGGGATTGCTCTACCGCCAAACTGTTCCATTGGGGCGTAGCCATAAGTTCCCACGACGGTAAATGTAGCGCCTTCTTTTGCTGCTCTGTCTTGTACTGCTCCAAAATCAACTAAATAAATCTGCTTGTCTTCACCTAAGATTAAATTGCTCGGCTTAATGTCCCGATGCAGCACCGAGGGATTGAGCTCATGCAGATACTTCAGAATCTGCAAAACCTCTACAGCGAGTTGACGAACTTGGTTTGCTGAAAAGCGTTTCCCTTGATTGAGCAACTCTTTGAGACAAGTACCAGGAATATACTCCTGTACTAACCCAAACCACAGGGAGCGATCATCAATGGAGAAATAATCTCGATACTTAGGAATCCGGGGATGATTGAGTTGCTTTAAAATTTGCGCTTCCCGCTCAAACAGTTTTAAGTCATCCCACTGCACCTCGCCACCAAATGCCAGCAGCTTGACAATTACAGATTCAGCGGGACTCGTGTGTAAATCTTGAGCTAGCCAAGTTTGACGCCCTGCATTTTGTCCTAGCTTTTGTGTGAGTTGATAGCGATCGTGTAAGGTCTGTTCGGCTTGCAACATTTGGCGCTTGTTTCCTTGAAGACCGAATATCTTCTAATCTAGCTGCTGTGCCTAGTTATTCCCCAGCCAATGAATCAAAAATTTTCATCAATACTATCCTCATCGTTAGTGCGCGTTTGGTTGGTTGATGAGATATAACTTGCATATAGCGAGGCAGGCTGTCCGGCCTGCCCCACCAGAAACTTACAATTTTAAGTTATGCAGATTAAATGTCTTTTAGCTTGCCCTTTTCTCTAAATCGCCTCAAGTAGAGAGAGGAGTAGCGATACGCTAATGGGTACCCAAATACAAATTCCAGCAATTGTCCAGCGTCTTTGATGGATTTTAAACTGTTCAATACTTCGCCACTTTCGGCTTCTCCAAGCCCACTCATTGCCTTTAGCACCTAGCGCTAATGACATTACCCAATACATTGAGGGAACATAGGAGAATAGTCCAACCCAAACTTGATTGGTGAATGGCCATAACCAAGGCATCAAAAAAGCACCCCAATTCCAGCCTTTGATTTCATTGGGTACGACGACTGAAGCATCCAGAAAATTGCCATGTCCTGAATTATTGGCTACGACGGGTTCTTTGTAGAGAGGTTCTAGTGCTATATCTATATTCTCCTCAGTCGGGTTGAACACCATAGCTGATTCTAAAGC
>CBKWLJ010000690.1:0-3082 GCA_966675205.1 uncultured bacterium | reverse complement strand
ACCCCTGAATTCTGACCCCTGAATTCTGACTCCTGAATTCTGACTCCTGAATTCTAACCCCTATGATTCTGCGTTAGAAAACACTGAGTTAACTTTTATACCGCTTTTATGCGGATTCTCCCTTTGGGTATATTAATCTATCTTTATATTTGTTTATGGTTGGGAGAAGCGTAGGAATGACTGGCTAAGTTCTTTTTTTTTGGGTAATTGACTCGCGATGAATTTCATGGCAAGCCAGCAAGCTAGTTGTAGCACCACAAACGCCAATCAACAACAAGACAATATTGATCTAGGTAAGTTCTGCCTCTACGACCTTACCCTACCGACCAAAAGCTGCGGCATTGTCATTGCAGATGCCCAGGCTTTTGATTATCCCATCATTTATTGCAATCAAGGTTTTCTTGATCTCACGGGCTATTCCCAGGATGAAGTAATTGGACGGAACTGCCGATTTTTACAAGGGGCTGATACCGATCCAAACACTATTGCTCAAATTGGTCAATCAATCCGGGAAGGGCAAGAAGTCAGAGTTGTTTTGAAGAATTATCGCAAAGATCGAACCTTTTTTTGGAACGATTTAACGATTTCGCCCTTAAAAGACGCTTCCGGGATAGTCACACACTTTATTGGCGTTCAGACAGATATTACAGCGCAGAAACAGGCAGAAGAAGTTTTACAGTTGATGCAGTTTTCTATGGATAGTGCTGCCGATGCTGTCTTCAACATTAACCCAGAGGGTCGATTCTTTTACGTGAATGAGGCAGCCTGCCGATTGCTTGGTTATTCCCGCACCGAACTGTTGAGCTTAAGCCTCTACGACATTGATGTAGAATTAACGCCCCAAGATAGGTGGATATACTGGCAACAAGTGAAGCAAATGGGTTCTTTTACCCGAGAAGCACAGTATCAGACAAAAAAGGGTCAGACTGTTCTTGTAGAAGTCACGTTTAACTATCTCAAATTCAACGATCGCGAGTATAACTGTGGGATTGTTCGCGATATTCGTACCCGCAAGCCATCAAATACTCAGTTGCTGTCAAACCGAGTTGATAGAAAAGACAAGGGAGACAAACAAGAGCAAAAACAACTCACAAATGCAAGTTTTTATGCTAGAGATCCAGCTCCTTACAAAAGGGAAGAGCAGTATCGTACCCTAGCAAAAAACTTCCCTAATGGTGCAGTTCTGCTGTTTGATCGAGAGTTGCGTTACTTCATTGCGGATGGAGTCGAGTTAGCAGGCATTGGACATTCTCAAGTGTCACTGGAAGGAAAAACGCTTTGGGAAGCCTTTGAACCCAACGTTTGTGAGGTTTTTGCCTCGGCTTATCGAGCGGCATTGGAGGGAGAAACCAGTACCTTTGAGTTGTCCTATCGCGATCGCTTCTACCTCGTCTATATCGTACCCGTGATTAATGAGGATGGGGAAATTGTGGCCGGAATGATGATGACTCAAAATATCACCCAGCACAAACAAGCTCAAAACGCTTTACAACGCAGTAGTGCGATTTTAAAAGCACAACTCGAAGCAGCCCTCGACGGAATTTTAGTAAGGGATGAAACGGGAGCCTTAGCCAGCTATAATCAGCGGTTCTGTGAAATGTGGCAGGTTCCCGAAGCGGTGATGCAATCTGAGGATGAGGAGAAATTCATCAACCATATCCTGCCGTTAATTGCTGAACCGCAACAAGTTTTCAGCCGCATGGAGTATATCGATAAGCATCCTACCCTAATTGACCATGATGAAATTATCCTAAACAATGGAAAAGTTTTTGAGGGGTATTCAGCACCAGTATTATCCCCTCAAGGAGAGTTTTACGGCAGAATTTGGTCGTTTCGCGATATTACAGAGCGCCATCAAACCGAAGTCAATTTGCGGCAGCAAGCGACGAGAGAGCAGTTACTCGCTGGGATGAATCAGCGCATTCGCCAATCCTTAAATCTCAATGATGTTCTCAATACCGCCGTTGAAGAAGTTCGGCAATTTCTCGGTTGCGATCGCGTAATTATTTATCGGTTTAATTCCGATTGGAGTGGAGTTATTGAAGTAGAATCTGTTGCTTTAGGGTGGACACCAGCGCTGGGAACCTATATCGAGGATACCTGTTTTCAACAAAATAAAGCTTCCTGCTATCAGCAAGGACACATTAGTGCGATCGAAGATATCTACAACGCAGGTTTGACTGAATGCCACATTCGATTGTTAGAGCGGTTTCAAGTTCGCGCCAACTTAGTTGTTCCCATCCTTCAAGGAGACAATCTTTGGGGCTTACTCATTGCTTATCAATGTTCTGAAACCAGACAATGGCAGGAATCATCAGTACAATTGCTCAAACAGCTAAGCGTACAATTAGGCATTGCCATTCAACAGGCTGCACTCTTTGAACAGTTAGCCGCCGAACTAAGCGAACGAAAAGCGGCTGAAGCTGCCTTGCGCCAATCGGAAGCCAATTTGAGAAAGCAAGCACAAGAACTCAAAACAGCACTCTACAAACTCAAAAAAACTCAAATCCAGTTAATTCAAAGTGAAAAAATGTCCAGTTTAGGGCAATTAGTAGCTGGTGTTGCCCATGAAATTAATAACCCTATTACTTTTATTCAAGGTAATATCGATCATGCCGATCAGTATGCTCGGGATTTGTTGGAACTCGTGCGACTCTATACTGAATATTATCCCCAACCTGTATCAGAAATTGAAGACCTCAAAGCGGTGATTGATTTTAACTTTTTGGTCGAAGATTTCCCCAAATTGCTCGGTTCTATGAATATAGGAGTGCAACGAATTCACCAAATTGTTCACAGCTTAAAAAACTTTTCGCGGTTAGATGAAGCAGAACTGAAAAAAGTAGATATTCATGAGGGAATTGATAATACCCTCTTAATTTTGCAGCACCGCTTAAAACCTCATGCCGCTGATATTACACTCATCAAAGAGTATGGAAACCTGCCCCAAGTGGAATGTTATCCAGGACAGCTCAATCAAGTCTTTATGAATGTAATTAATAATGCAATTGATGCTTTAGAAAAACAAGAGCAGGAGCAATCTGATCAGCTAAATGCTAAGGTTCAAGGGGAGGAAACACAA
>CBKWLJ010000689.1:0-3090 GCA_966675205.1 uncultured bacterium | reverse complement strand
GCCTCCTGCCTCCTGCCTTCTGCCTCCTGCCTCCTGTCTTCTTGCACTAGAATGTTTTGTCTGGCGAATGCCGAAAACCCCTTCAGGGTTCAAAACTCTACCCAGTCAAGATGATTTTAAGGATGAGCAGACTTGCGACAGGAAAAAGGAAATATTTAGGCATTTACCTCATCGCCTTCTGCCTGCTCATTGTACTGCTGGCAATACCCATTTCTGTAAAGGCTGACCCCTCACCGAGTCCCCCGCCAGTGGAAACGCTAGAACAGATGCGTGAAACCATCGACCAACAAAGGTCGGATTTGAAAAAAGAACGCGATCGCATTTTACAAATTGAGAAAGCTGTCCAAACTCAACTCGACGCCATTGAAAAAAATATCCAGGTAACAGACACCGCCTACCAAGATTATGCCGCTCAAATCGAGCTGGCTAACCAATATCTGCGAGAAATACAAGAGGAATTAGCGATCGCAGAACGGGAATATTACCAAAAACAAGCCGCTACTATTGCTCGACTGCGTTTCCTACAACGCCAACGACGAACCGGCTTTGGTTGGGATATTTTACTCAAAAGCCAAAATCTCAACGAATTTCTCGATCGCCGCCGCCACGTTAAATTGCTGTTTGCCGCAGATCAGAAAATCTTATTGAGCTTAAAAGCTGAATCTGATCGCATTAACCAGCAAAAGATACAAGTAGAAACCCAGAAAAACCAGATTGCCCTCCTCACCCAGCAACTGTTAGTACAAAAAACGCAGTATCAAGCACAGTTGGATACTCAACAACAGCTCATGGATCGGCTCAAAACTGATAAACAAGCCTTAGAAGCTGCTCAAGCACAGTTATCGATCGATTCGAGAAATATTGGTATCCTGATTCGCCGACAAGTTGCCGGTGCCAACAAAGCCAGATTTCCCTACACGGGTAGTTTTAACAATGGCCCACTGCTGTTTCCCTCCGATGCCGTAATTACCAGTAACTTTGGTTGGCGGCGTCATCCTATTCTCGGTTACAAGCGCTTCCATGCCGGTATAGACTTTGGGGCCAGCCATGGCAGTACCATTCGGGCAGCAGAAGGCGGTACGGTGATTTTTGCGGGTTGGTATGGGGGTTACGGCAACGCAGTGATTATTAATCACGGGGGCGGCATTACCACCCTCTACGCTCATAGCAGTAAGCTTTATGTAAGCGAGGGACAAATCGTGCAGCCTGGAGATGCGATCGCTGCCGTTGGTTCTACAGGACTCTCCACTGGGCCTCATCTTCACTTTGAAGTTCGTAAAAATGGCGAACCCGTAGATCCGATGGCTTACCTGTAGCGCTTGCAAGGAAAGGCTCCAGGGCAAAGGGCAGAAGGAAGAGGGAAAGAAGGCAAAAAGAACTTTAGTCGTGAGTTTAAAGCCGACACGTCCAAGAAAAAGTTTTTCAACGTAGAAGTCTTCTGCCATCTGCCTTCCACCGTCTGCCTTCTCTAATTGGCAGCACATCAAGCTCTGAGTAATTTGTCAACCCTTCAAGCAATTTTGCGACATGATATGCTATTGTGAGGAAACAAGGGCATGTAGCTCAGTGGATAGAGCATCAGATTCCGGTTCTGAGGGCCGGGGGTTCAAATCCCTCCATGCTCGTAAGGCTAAGCTCAATCAAATCCTTGTTAAATAAGGGTTTAAGCCGATAAATGATTAACTGTCACATATCCAAATGTGGCAGTTTTTTAGTGTTTTACTGAACATGACATTACCATCAGGACTAGCTACCTTTACTCAGGCTCAACTCAATACCATTGCCCAAAACGCCCAAAGGCAAGCCTTAGAGGGCAAACTCCCCGACTACCTCCCCCTGCTTGATTTGGCTAATCCCACTTGGTTTGCTGTGCAAATACAGAATTTGGATGGTGAGATTTATACAGCAGGCGACGTGACTTTGTTGTTTCCGCTAATGAGTGTGATCAAGCCGTTTGTCTTGCTATTTTTGCTAGAGCAGATGGGAATGGAAGCCGTGTTTGAGCGCGTTGGTATGGAGCCATCTACAGAGCCTTTCAATTCACTGCAACAACTGGAAGCGGATGGGGGTTGGCCACGCAACCCGATGATTAATAGTGGTGCAATGGTTCTGGCGTCTCTGTTACCCGGAAAAGATGCTTTCTCTCGCTGTGAAGGCTTGCGACAGTGGCTTAATCAACGTGCTTCCTGCCATCTGGTTTTAGAAGAATCTCTGCTCAGCGCTGTGCTACAAGCTAAAAATGAACGCAATCAAGCGATCGCACAAAAATTAGTTGAGGCAGGTTATCTTGATGCAACAGACACGGCGATAGAAACTTACAAACATATTTGCTGCCTATCAGGAACTGTTACCGATTTAGCGAACTTGGGAATGCTGCTCGTGAACAATCAAGCCAGCATTAACCCAGAAAACCGTCGTTGTGTCAATGCCCTAATGAGCACTTGTGGCTTGTATCAGGACTCTTCCCGCTTTGCGGTACAGGTGGGACTTCCAACGAAGTCAGGAGTAAGCGGCGCTATGGTTTCTGTGGTGCCTTCTCAAGGAGCGATCGCTTGTTACAGCCCCCCTCTAGATCGAGTGGGTAATTCTGTTGCGGCTTTGTATATCTTACAGCAGCTCTCGCACACTCTAAATCTGAGCGTGTTTGGTTAGTACGTGTCACAGCAAAGTCCCTGTCTTGAAAATAGGGAACAGGGAACAGGGAACGGGGAATAGGGGAAGAAGGGAAGAAGGATTTTCATTCCGCGAGTTGTGAACTCGCGTTCATGGTGCCTAATTTGACTGTAGAGACCAAGCATTCGTACTTATGATCTATGGCTCAAATTGAATTTTGTATACAAATGCTTCGCCCTCACTGAGTTTGCAAACAAACTGTAAAAGAATTTGTTGCTTATAATTCATAATGCGGGAATATAGTCATCTACCCTCTGACTGATAACAACAGCCAGCTACGTGAAGGGGATAAGTAATGAAACTGCGTCAGAAAACACTGCTGCTCATCGGTCTTACCCTCGCTGGTTTAATTGGGGTGCTGTATGCCAGCTTATCGACCATTTTTCAAAGTAGTTTTGCCGAACTCGAAGAACGAAA
>CBKWLJ010000688.1:0-3123 GCA_966675205.1 uncultured bacterium | reverse complement strand
CCCTATATAGCGGTATTGATACGTTACGCTACGCGCTTTCACACCCTACACATAGAGCCTTTGCGTAAGCCCTGGAAGATTTAATCTTTTCTGGTTTTGGTACAAAAAAGCCACCCTAAAGGTGGCTGAGCTTGTCTTTATTAGACTATTAATTCCCGGTAACGTACCCAGCGCAGTTCTAACGAAACGACGTAGGGCTTCCAGTATTTTTGCTAAAGGCTGAGATTAGCAATCATAGTAGAGGGAAAACTCATAAGGATGAGGACGTAGCCGCATTGGGTTGACTTCATTATCTAGTTTGTAAGCAATCCAATTTTCGATGAAGTCTTCGGTGAATACACCTGTGCTGGTCAAGAAGCTATGATCTTTTTCCAAGTTTTCCAGAGCATCTTCCAGAGAACCAGGAGTAGAAGGAATCTTGCTCAACTCTTCTGGGCTGAGGTCGTAGATATCCACATCTAGAGGTTCACCGGGGTCAATCTCATTTTTAATTCCATCAATCCCAGCGCAGAGCATTGCTGCAAAAGCAATATAGGGGTTGCAAGTTGCATCAGGACAACGGAACTCTAACCGCTTCGCTTTGGGATTCGTGCCGGATAAGGGGATACGGATGGAAGCTGAACGGTTACCTTGAGAGTAAGCCAAGTTTACTGGAGCTTCAAACCCAGGCACCAAGCGCTTGTAGGAGTTCGTGGTGGGGTTTGTAAAGGCCAGTAGTGCAGGTGCGTGCTTGAGCAAACCGCCGATGTAATTTAGCGCCATCTTGCTCAGGTTAGCGTAGCCATCTCCCCAGAACAAAGGTTGTCCATCCTTCCAAATGGATTGGTGGGTGTGCATCCCGGAACCGTTGTCATTAAACAGGGGTTTGGGCATAAAGGTGACAGTTTTGCCATACTTCTTGGCAACGTTTTTGATGACATACTTGTAGGTCATCAAGTAGTCAGCCGCTTCAACGAGAGTCGCAAAGCGGAAGCCTAACTCGTTCTGTCCACCAGTAGCCACCTCATGGTGGTGCTTTTCAATCGGTACACCACACTCCGCCATCGTCAGTAGCATTTCGGTACGCATGTCTTGCTGCGTATCGGTTGGCGAGACGGGGAAATAACCTTCCTTGTAGCGAGGCTTATACCCGAGGTTGCCGCCTGCTTCTTCCCGACCTGAATTCCAGCGACCCTCGACGCTGTCTACATAGTAGAAGCCTTTGCTTTCGGTTTGGTCGAAACGGACATCATCAAATATGAAGAATTCAGCTTCTGGACCAATGAATGCCGTATCTCCCAAACCTGTTGACTTCAGGAAATCAATGGCTTTCTGAGCGATGGTACGAGGGTCGCGGTTGTACCATTCCCCGGTACGAGGCTCTTTAATAGAGCAGATCATACTCAGGGTTTTTTCTTTCATGAATGGATCGATCCAAGCTGTTTTTGGATCGGGCACCATGGCCATGTCGGATTCGTTGATAGCCTTCCAACCCCGAATACTGGAACCATCGAAGGGAACGCCCTCTTCAAAGGAACTTTCGTCGATTTGGTTGTAGTAGAACGAGCAGTGCTGCCAGATCCCTGGCATATCAATGAACTTGAGGTCAATAATTTTGATGTCTTCATCTTGAATCATCTTTAAGACATCTTGTGGGGTTTCTGGCATGAATAACTCCTGTTGTCAGTTGGATTGTCGTTCAAAAAGGGAACAAATAATTAAACGGTGTTGGTGACAGGGGTTGACTGGGTTAGAGCTTGCACCACTTTACCTGGAGTTGATCAGGGAACGGTTATTCACCGACCATCTGGAGCCTTGGCTCTCTACATCTGACTCATCCTATGGAGAGAAACTGGCGGATTTTGTATCCAAAGTTACAGAATCTCTCTTGCTAATTCTGCCCATACCGAGAAAGGTTAAAAAATGTAGCAAAATTAACAAAATTTGACCAGTTACATTACTCTGAAAATAGGGCTGTATTAAAAAATACATTTTTTTCAGGGGAATTATGGGCTTTAATATCAAAACTATGGATTTTGACCAGGAAGAGGCACTTCAGTATCAACCCGGACAGCGAGTAGAGTTGAAGGCTCGTCCAGGTGTAGTGGATGTCATTGCTGAATATGACCCCATGATGGTACCTCCTATCTGGCTAGCCAACGATCCTAAGCCCCGATATCCCCATGAATTGAATGTGTTGCCTAGACCCGTCATAGATAGCGTATGGTCTAAACTATCCAAGCCCCATTTGATGGGGCATCCAGGGCAAAAGACTCGCACTCCTGTAGCTACACCCTCTCGCTAGGAAGTGATCTCTCCTGAATCCCTGAAGTCGGGAAGAAGACGAGGATGTGCCAACTGAACCGAATAGACTTTTGCTTTCAGTTAAGAGAAAGGTTAACCGAGAAGCGGGAAGGGAGAAAGGCGGAAATACAAACTATTCCTTTGTCCTTTTCCGTTTAACCTTTTCCCTTCTTTCCTTACTTGCTTAGGCAGGAACTTCAATTTTTCGGTTACCTGCTAGCCCAAAAGCCTTGTGAATTGCTTGCAATGCGGTTACACCATCGTCTTGGGCAACCACACAGCTAATTTTAATTTCCGAAGTGGTAATCATTTGAATATTAATTTGGTGTTGAGCAAGTGCTTCAAACATCTGAGCAGCGACACCGGGTTGCCCCACCATTCCAGCCCCCACAATACTAACTTTGGCAATGTTGGGATCGAGTAAAATTTCGCTGCATTCTAATAGGGTTTGAGTCTCTTGTAGAACCCTTCGAGCCGCTTCCGCATCAGCTTGCGACACGGTAAAGGCAATGTCACGGGTGGGAATGCCATCAACGACTCGGCAACGCTGAGATTGAATGATCATATCAACGCTGATATTTTGCTCGGCGAGAAGTCCGAACAATTGCGCTGCCATGCCTGGGCGATCGGGGACATGACGAATGGCTAGACGGGCTTGGTTGAGGTCGAGAGCAACACCTCGAACTGGAGAAGAGGAATGAGGATGCGATTCATCGGCAGTGGCTAATCGGCTTGGGGAACTGTCGATTTGGAAGGTTTGGCATAAAGCTGCGATCGCTTTATCAACATCTTCAGCATCAATCACACAACTGACTTTCACCTCTGAGGTAGAAATCATCT
>CBKWLJ010000687.1:0-3195 GCA_966675205.1 uncultured bacterium | reverse complement strand
TCAAAGCCAAAATCCAAAACTTGAAATCCATTGTTAGCGGTCGTTACGGGCTATCTTCAAAAGAATTTACCCCAGCGATGATTAAAGCGGTATTTGACAACCTTACTACCCCCCTTACTAAGGGGGGCGAAGGGGGATCGCCCAAGAATCATTTCACGGTGGGAATCAATGATGATGTCACCCATACCAGCTTAGACTACGACCCCAACTTCTCCATTGAACCCGATAACGTGGTTCGAGCTATTTTCTACGGCTTAGGTTCAGATGGTACTGTAGGAGCCAACAAAAACTCCATCAAGATTATTGGCGAAGAAACCGACAACTACGCCCAAGGTTACTTCGTTTACGACTCTAAAAAATCCGGTTCCGTTACCGTCTCTCACCTGCGCTTTGGGCCAGAACCGATTCGTTCTATCTATTTAATTAGCCAAGCGAACTTTGTTGCCTGTCACCAATGGGAATTCCTGGAAAAATTCCCCATCCTTAAAGACATCGTTCCTGGCGGCACCTTCCTGCTCAATTCCCCTTATAACGTAGATGAAGTGTGGCATCAATTGCCGCGAGTGGCGCAAGAGCAAATTATCCAAAAACAGCTCAAGTTTTACGTGATTAACGGCTACAAAGTTGCCCGTGAAGCAGGGATGGGTGGACGGATTAATACCGTGATGCAAGTGTGTTTCTTTGCCCTATCCGGTGTGCTACCACGAGAGGAAGCGATCGAACAAATTAAGAAGTCCATTCGCAAAACCTATGGGAAGAAGGGCGAAGATGTGGTTCGGATGAACATCAAAGCGGTGGATGAGACACTGGAACATCTGTATGAAGTGCCAATACCCAATCAGGTGGATGAGGCAGCGAAAGAATTGAGACCGGCTATCCCGGATACTGCCCCCGCTTTTGTCCGAGACGTTCTCGGCAAGATGATTGCCCGCGAAGGCGATGACTTACCGGTGAGTGCTTTACCGATTGATGGCACTTACCCCAGTGGCACCTCTAAGTGGGAAAAACGCAATATTACCCAAGAAATCCCCGTTTGGGACCCGGATGTCTGCGTTCAGTGCGGTAAGTGCGTGATGGTTTGTCCTCATGCCGTAATTCGCAGTAAGGTTTACGAACCCTCGCAGCTAGACAATGCACCGGAAACGTTTAAGAGTGCCAATGCTAAAGACCATGATTGGAAAGGGTTAAAATTTACCATCCAAGTGGCACCCGAAGACTGCACGGGTTGTAGCCTCTGTGTGGATGTCTGTCCTGCAAAAAACAAATCGGAACCGCGCAAGAAAGCCATTAATATGGAAGCGCAGTTACCCCTACGGGAACCAGAACGGGAAAATTGGGACTACTTCATAAATTTACCCAATCCTGACCGAAGGGAGTTGAAGCTCAACAAGATTGCTCAACAGCAGATGCAGGAACCGTTGTTTGAATTCTCCGGTGCTTGTGGGGGTTGTGGGGAGACATCCTATCTTAAGTTAGTAACACAATTATTTGGCGATCGCATGGTCGTTGCCAATGCCACAGGTTGTTCCTCCATCTACGGCGGCAACCTGCCTACCACTCCTTGGACACACAACGCCGAAGGACGGGGCCCAGCTTGGGCAAACTCCTTGTTTGAAGATAACGCTGAATTCGGACTCGGTTTCCGGGTTTCGATTGACAAACAAAGTCATTTTGCCGCTGAATTACTCGATCAACTGCGTACAGAAGTAGGTGAGGAATTAGTCAGTGCTATCCTCAATGCAGAGCAAAAGAGTGAAGCCGATATTTGGGAACAGCGCCAAAGAGTTGCCCAGTTGAAGCAACGCCTCGTTCAACTTCTCAATGCCAACCCAGACAATAATCTCAAATCCAAACTCCAAAATCTCAAATCCTTAGCTGACTATTTGGTGAAAAAAAGTGTTTGGATTATCGGTGGGGATGGTTGGGCTTACGATATTGATTACGGTGGTTTAGACCATGTTCTGGCCAGTGGGCGGAATGTGAATATCCTCGTTCTCGATACTGAGGTTTATTCCAACACTGGTGGGCAAATGTCCAAATCCACCCCACGAGGCGCAGTTGCTAAATTTGCCGCAGGTGGGAAACCCGCATCGAAGAAAGACTTGGGTTTAATGGCCATGACTTATGGCAATGTTTACGTCGCTTGTGTGGCAATGGGCGCACGGGATGAACATACCCTGAAAGCCTTCCTAGAAGCAGAAGCATACAATGGGCCATCCCTCATCATTGCTTACTCTCACTGCATTGCTCACGGCATCAATATGGCAACTGCAATGCAACAGCAGAAAGCGGCTGTAGAGTCCGGACGTTGGTTACTGTATCGTTATAACCCCGCACGGACAGAGCAAGGTGAAAACCCACTGATTCTCGATAGCCGTTCACCCAAGCTATCTGTGGAACAGTTTATGTATGCGGAAAACCGCTTCAAGATGCTGACTCGCAGCAAACCAGAAGAAGCGAAGCGCTTACTCCAAGAAGCTCAACAGGATGTGAATACTCGCTGGCAGTTGTATCAATACCTGGCAGCACGGCACTTAGAAAAGCATAATGGTCACAATGGTCATGCTGAAACTAGTCAAGCCATTAGTGGCAGTAATATTGAGCCAGCAACTAAGTCGTGAAGTCTCCTGATTGAGTCGGGTAACATTCAATAAGCTATGAGGAAATGGGAGATGGGAATTTCTTTGTCATCTCCCTATATGGCTTTCATTAGTTGTCTAATTTATTAATGTCATTTTTGCCATTTTTTCTTTATATTAAGATGAGTTCCTATGTGCTTGGTTTTCAGGACATTGACAAAACAAAAATCAGGGTTGTTGGAGGTAAAGGCGCGAACCTAGGGGAACTTTCCAGGATTGAAGGAATACACGTACCAGATGGCTTTTGTATTTCTACTGAAGCTTTTAAAAGAATCATTGGGGAAACGTCGTCGATTAACGAATTACTTGATCAGTTATCGCATCTATTGGTGGATGACCGGGAGAAAATCAGTGAACTTAGCGGCGAGATTCGCAGGGTCATCGAAGGAATAGCCATCCCTGAAGACATTAATGAAGAGATTACCCACCTTCTCTCCAGGCTTGGAGACAAAAATGCCTATTCAGTACGCTCCAGCGCAACTGCCGATGATTTACCGACGGCCTCCTTTGCAGGTCAGCAAGAGACGTATCTCAACATTATCGGAAAGGAGGCAAG
>CBKWLJ010000686.1:0-3216 GCA_966675205.1 uncultured bacterium | reverse complement strand
GTGAGTAAGCGATCGCTCGCTCATCCACTCTGTTCGCACTGAGGATTTGAAAAACTTCCCTTCTCGCTAAACTAGAGTCTAGTGCGAGTTGAGGATGATAGACGCTGTGGCCCAAGTAACGCCTGAACTAGAACAGCGAGTTCAAGAACTGCGGCAGTTGCTGCAAAAAGCTAGCTATGCCTACTACGTCCTCGACAATCCCATCATGGAGGATACGGTTTACGACAAGCTGTATCGGGAACTGCAAAACTTAGAGGCACAGCATCCCGAACTCGTAACGCCTGACAGTCCCACCCAACGAGTAGGAGAAAAACCTACCACACAGTTTCCCTCTGTACGGCACAACATCCCTCTGTACAGCTTGGAAAATGCCTTCAATATTGAGGAGTTTACGAAGTGGCAGGAACGTTGGCAGCGCTATGCCCCCTCCGTTGCTAGTGGAGAATTTGAATATGTCTGCGAACTTAAAATTGATGGCAACGCTTTGGCCCTAACTTATGAAAATGGGGTTTTGGTAAGAGGTGCAACGCGAGGCGATGGGGTGACAGGTGAAGAGATTACCAACAATGTCCGCACGATTCGCTCTATTCCCTTACGCCTGAATGGAGACAACCCACCAGCAGTAGTAGAAGTGCGGGGAGAGGCGTTTTTGCCGATAGACGTGTTTGAACAAATTAATCAAGAACGCGAGGCAGCAGGTGAGCAATTGTTTGCCAATCCTCGAAATGCAGCAGCAGGAACATTGCGGCAATTAGACCCTAAAATTGTTGCCAAGCGGCGCTTAGATTTCTTTGCCTATACTCTACATATTCCCGGAAAGGAGGATGCCCAAGTCGCTCGTACTCAGTGGGAGGCATTGGAAATGATGCAAACACTGGGTTTTCGGGTGAATCCTAATCGCAAAATTTGCGCCTCGTTAGAAGATGTCCGGGATTATTACAACGACTGGGATACCCAACGGCGAAATTTACCCTATATGACGGATGGGGTAGTCGTGAAACTGAATTCGTTTGCCCTTCAGGAACAATTAGGCTTTACCCAAAAGTTTCCTCGTTGGGCGATCGCACTCAAATACCCCGCCGAAGAAGCCCCAACTTTAGTGAAGAATATCAGTGTTAATGTCGGACGCACAGGGGCACTCACTCCCTTGGCAGAAATGCAACCCGTGCAACTAGCGGGAACAACAGTACAACGAGCTACTTTGCACAATAGCGATCGCATTGCCGAACTCGATATCCGCATTGGTGATACCGTCATTATCCGCAAAGCTGGTGAGATTATCCCCGAAGTGGTGCGGGTACTGACTGAACTTCGCCCCCCGAATACTCAACCCTTCCAAATGCCTACCGATTGCCCCGTATGCGGACAACCGGTGGTACGTCCCGCAGGTGAGGCGGTAACTCGTTGTATTAATGCCTCTTGTCCAGCGATTTTAAAAGGAGCACTGGCGCACTGGGCAAGCCGTGATGCGCTCGATATCAATGGGATGGGGGAAAAACTGGTACAGCAACTGGTCGATCAAGGTGTCGTGCATTCGGTTGCCGACCTTTACGATCTTACCGTTGAGCAGTTCGCCTCCCTAGAGCGGATGGGGAAGAAGTCCGCCGAGAAATTGGTAAATGCGATCGCACATTCCAAAACCCAACCTTGGCCACGCGTCCTCTATGGTTTAGGTATTCGTCATGTTGGCAGTGTCAATGCTCAAACCATCACTCAACAGTTTCCTACCGTTGAACAGTTAGCGAGTGCATCCGCCGCACAGATTGAAGGCGTTTACGGGATTGGGCCGGAAATTGCACAATCTGTTTATTCCTGGTTTCAAGTTCGGGCCAACCAAGCCTTAATTGACCGATTGCGAACAGCCGGATTACAGTTAGCCACAAAAATAAAAACCACAAATAAACCCAAAAGTCAACCCTTAGGGGGTAAAACCTTTGTAGTTACAGGCACCTTACCCACCCTGAAGCGAGATGAAGCCAAGGCATTGATTGAACAAGCAGGGGGGAAAGTGACGGGTTCAGTGAGTGCCAAAACTAATTATTTAGTGGTTGGAGAAGAGGCGGGTTCTAAGTTAGAAAAAGCTCAATCTTTGGGCATCCCCCAATTGACTGAAGCCCAGCTATTGGAATTGCTGCAAGATTAATTTGAACTGTAGTGCAAATTATTGTCCGTTGTCTTGGGCATTCGCTTGGGCAAACTGACAGAAAACAACAAATGAAACTGCATCAAACCTCTGGACGTTGGCGCTTGGGGTTAGCGCTATCGCTGGTAACGATTTTTTTGTGGGGCATTCTACCAATAGCCTTAGCTGTGACGCTTCAGGTACTCGATGTTTACACCGTCACCTGGTTTCGCTTCCTCATGGCATTTGGGATACTTGCGCTTTACTTAGCCACACGTCAGCAACTCCCTAGTTGGCAACAACTGCGCGATGCTTCTTTGGGAATGCTTGCGATCGCTACCCTATTTTTAGGGATAAATTACCTGCTTTACCTGCAAGGTTTAGCGCAGACATCACCCACTAACGCCCAAGTGCTGATTCAGTTAGCACCTGTACTCATGGGGTTGGGTGCCTTGGTGATTTTCAAAGAACGCTACACCCTGTATCAATGGGGTGGCTTAGGTGTCCTAACGCTAGGATTTGCCCTGTTTTTTCATGAGGGGCTTAAGACGGTACTGACGGCACAGGCAACCTATTTGCTGGGAAATGGTATTCTCGTGATTGCTGCGATCGCATGGGCGATTTATGCTTTAGTACAAAAACAGCTCTTACAAAAGTTACCCTCTGCCAGCATTATGCTGGTAATTTATGGAGGCTGTACTCTCTTATTCAGCCCCTTGATCACACCGCAACGCCTCTTTACCCTAAGTCCTCTACACCTGGGTATGCTGCTATTCTGCGGCCTGAATACACTGATAGCTTATGGTGCCTTTGCTGAAGCTTTAGAACACTGGGAAGCTTCGCGAGTCAGTGCAGTACTCGCGTTGACACCCCTCGTGACGTTAGCGTCTGTATGGATTGCCTCGCGAGTTACCCCCACTCTGCTTGCTCCCGAAAATTTAACGGTATTGGGAGTCTTTGGAGCAATTTTTGTAGTTGTTGGTTCAATGGCGATTGCCTTGGGAAAACATCGTTAACAATTCCAGGACTTACGCATGGGTACCATATATAGTAGGGGCGATTCATGAATCGCCCCTACAAATGGCGGTTTAACA
>CBKWLJ010000685.1:0-3236 GCA_966675205.1 uncultured bacterium | reverse complement strand
ATTCTACAAACCGGTCAACATCAAGTTTTATCCGATGCCATTCAACAACGCCTCAGCCAAGAACCAAAAGCCGATAGCTTGGCTCCAAGCCTCCCAGCCTTCTTCTTCCGTTCTCAGCCTTCTAAAGGGTTGAAAGTTGGCAGATTAAACCTTGAAAGTTCCAAATACAATATATCTCTCGGTCTTTCTGAAGGAGTGCATGCAAACGTTCAACCTTCTAACCTTCAACTCACAACCCTTCAATCCAACACTACCGTACAGCCTTCAACCGTTTCATCCCCA
The DNA here is from genome assembly GCA_966675205.1 of uncultured bacterium. Lineage (GTDB taxonomy): Bacteria > Cyanobacteriota > Cyanobacteriia > Cyanobacteriales > Coleofasciculaceae > JBFLZA01. The sequence goes on along the minus strand of CBKWLJ010000685.1, from coordinate 2,954 downwards.
ACGTTGAGTGTTGAGTTCTCTCACCCCAGTCTAGGAGAATATCTAGGGGCTGAAGAAATTGCCAAGCAATTAACAATCCTCACCCAAAAAGTACAAAACCCCTACAGGGAAGTAACATTTGTTATTCATGACTCGCTTGGTGTTGCTCAGCATCTTTATGGGCTACTCGGTTATGGAGTTTTGTCTGCTGAAATTGAAGCTCTTGTCCTTGAGCGTCTAAGACGAGAGCAACAGCGAAATGCTGAGATTTTTTCCTTTGCTGTCCTCTATCGACGTCTCTATTCTTTTTATCGCGCCTACTGTCGAGGGCAGTGGCTCGATGAAGGCATTGCTCACCGAGCTTATTCTCAACTGCAAGCCCTTCATAATTCCTTGAATGTCTTACAAGTGGATGCAGCAGTGGGATTGAATGTTTTTTTATTGCTTTGTGCAAGCGCACGAGAAGCCAAAATACCTTTTTGGCCTTGTGGTAATCCAGAGATTCTTCAAGAATTTGATCCCGACCAGCTATTATGTTTTATCGGTCGAACGGCTGTACTCTCTCCCACTGCTTTTTGGCAGCGGGCAAGAGCAAGCTTGAGCAAACTTTACTTAGCAGAAGCTTGTCTCAATCAGACGATGTTAGCTGAGGCAAACTTGGGACAAACGAATTTATCAATGGCGGAGTTAATCGGCAGCAATTTGTCCGGGGCTAATCTTTACCACGCCAATTTATCTTGGGCGAGCCTTGCTGGTGCTAATCTCTCCCATGCCAATCTCTCAGATGCGAATTTAGAGGGAGCTGATTTATCGGGGGCTAACCTCAAAGGAGCCAATCTCAAAGCAGCAATTCTTACCCACGCTTGTCTGTTTCAAGCGCAGTTAGATGAAGCCAATAAAAATTTAGCGATTCATAGCGGAGCGATCTTCTCTCCGGATGAGTTTCAGGCTTACAAGCAGTCTCTGACTCCGACAAAGATTATCGACAATATTGAAGATGATGCCCTTTTGGAGGAAGAAACACCAATCTTTATTGAAAGTTCAGAAGGAGAACTGGTGTTACCCGATTCTCTCTACAGGGAGCAGCGAGATGATGAAGACTATGAAGGAGAGACAGCACAGATTGAGAACATCGAGCAGGAAAAGTTGCGTTTTTCTCAAGAGGAATACAATGTCAGTGATGATGATTATGTAGATATAGAAACGGCGATCGCCAATCCCCTAGATTACACTTAGTATGAATTATGAATTATAAATTTTGAAAATCAAGAGTGCGATAACTTTAATCGTACTCAGCTAGTGCAGCGCTGCGGAAATCCTCCACCCCTTCAAAAAGGTAAAAAGCTTATTGTATAAGCAATATCCCTTGGAGCCTCCTGTCTTGGAGCCTTCTTGCACTAATCCCATCGGTTCTCTTAGATTTGAGCAGGATAAAGAGTGACTATTGAAGAATCAGGTTTTCATAATTCATCATTCATAATTCATCATTTAATTCATTTTTCCGTTCGATTGATTCATGCGGTAGCCATAAAAATCAATTTTGTATTCAGTAATTCTCACCCCTGTTTGTTCCTCAATTTGCTTGAGTAGCTCTTCAGGCAATTCTACATAAACATCAAGAATCTGGTCTGTATCTATACAGTTGACGTGACTGTGAGCATCACAAACATTCCCATACAGGCGTCCATCTGAGCGCTCGATACACTCGATAATGCCTTGGCCGGATAGCGCATCTAAATTTTGATAGACAGAAGTATGACCAATCGCTTTTCCTTGCTGATTCAATCGGTCATAAATTTCTCGTGCCGAAAGGTGCTCTTTCGCTTGCCATAGAAGCTCCAAAATAAAGCGACGTTGGCGCGATAGACGCATCCCCAAAGTTTGGCAGCGATTAAGGGCGTCTTCTAATGAACGAATGGGTTTTAAGGTTGCCGCTTCATGGGGCATAGTTGATGATCTTAATGAATTGCTTAGCTTTTCCATATCTGTGTTGTCTCTCATTTTAACGACCCGACTCAAGCCTCTCCAAGTCAGGCATCGGCAACTTAAGCCCCAGTCGTTACTTGTCAGGACGATTCCTAAACTTGTAGAAAGATAGCTAGCAACTACTTAAGTACGATACCAGACTTACTAATACAAACTCATTACAACTTTACCTTAGATTCTCTGCCAGTGTCCACTCACGGCTCAGGGGGCTGTATAAGGCAGTCCCGATGAAAAAATTTCACAGCCATACATGAAAATGTGGTAACTTCCCGTCAAGGCTGACACAAAAGAGGTTGTTCCTTCAGTAGAGCATCTTTAGCCTGAAAGGCAGTCGAACCGGGATATCCAGAGGCATAGCCAATTGTCGCTACTAAACCCGTCATCGTAGTAATTTTATTCGGGAACGAGTGAACTTGGTCAACCGAGTCCAAAAAGTACTCGAAGCCGCCAATATCAAACTCGCCTCCGTTGCCAGCGATGTCATGGGGGTATCAGGACGAGCAATGCTCGCTGCTATTATCGAGGGGAATAGTACTCCGGAAGTAATGGCGGATTTGGCAAAAGGCACGATGACCAGAAAGCATGATTTGCTGGTTCAGGCTCTTGAGGGTCGAGTTCGTCCCCATCAAAAGTTTATCCTTGCCCAGCTCCTAGCTCAAATTGATAGTATTGACAGCTCAATTGAACTTTTCGACCAACAAATCGAGGAGTATTGCCACCCTTTCGACCAAGCGGTGGAGTTAGTTGACACAATACCTGGTATTGCTCGTCGCGCTGCTGAGATGATTGTCGCGGAAATTGGCACAGACATGAGCCGTTTTCCCAGTGCCGAACATTTGGCGGCTTGGGCTGGGCTGGCTCCAGGTAACTATGAAAGCGGTGGTAAGAAGCTTGGAGAAAGCACCCGCAAAGGTAATCGAGTTTTACGAACTATTTTGGTTCAAGCGGCTCATGCTTTAGCTCGGACTAAAACGTACCTAGCTGCCCAG
>CBKWLJ010000684.1:0-3236 GCA_966675205.1 uncultured bacterium | reverse complement strand
AAGCAAAGCGGACTACTAACATTTATTCTTTGATAAGTGATAGCACCAATTAAAAAATTGACAAACAGCACTGAAAGGTTTTTTGGGGTGAAGATAAAAATAGTTATTGGGAACTTAAATGTACATTGTCGTTGCGTAATTTGCTCAGGTCTAATTTGAGGCAATTGTTTTTATCTTCAAAATACTTATTAGTGCATAACTATTGAGCAAGAACTTTTACCCAAGTGCTTTTTGCCTTTCTTAGCATAGTTTTTTTTCATGGATACACAAGATTTAAACAACCAAGGAATGAGGCAGTCTATGTCCCCTAAGAAAAGCCAAATAAAGAACAAAGATGCCAGTAATCTTGCCTCACCAAAAATGGATAAAGGGAAGCAATCAACGCTACAAAAATCGAGTAATTTGAAAGGTAACATCTTGTCAGGAAGTATATCTGGTACGCGCAGATCTAATGCAGAAGCGCGTGAAGTTTCATCTCTATACTTATCTAACAAAGACGTTCAGGCTTCCAATGCCTGTACATCCGACTTAGTTTGCTTGTCCCATTTGCGTTGGAATTTCGTATTCCAAAGACCCCAGCATCTTTTGACCCGCTGCGCCCAAGGACGGCGGGTGTTTTTTATCGAAGAGCCAATTTTCAGCTCCGATACCTCTGTACCTCCCGGAAATTTCAAGGCTATAGGGGGAATTGGCTGGCTGGATGTTACCAGGCACGAGAGTGGAGTCTGGGTTATCGTGCCTCATTTACGGGAGGGACTGAATGAGGAGGAGATAAATGCTGCTCAACAGGTACTCCTTGATGCTTTGTTTGCAGAACACGAAATTAGCCAGTATATCTGTTGGTACTACACGCCAATGGCTAGGGCTTTTACACGCCACTTAGAACCCTTGGCAGTTGTGTACGATTGCATGGATGAGCTATCTGCTTTTAAGGGAGCGTCCCCTCTGCTGAGAGAACGCGAGGCTGAACTATTTAGCCGTGCAGACTTAGTCTTTACTGGGGGACAAAGCCTTTACGAAGCCAAGCGCAACCAGCACGAGAACGTCTATGCATTTCCCAGCAGTGTAGATGTAGCGCACTTTGCACAGGCAAGAGCAATTAAAGAAGACCTAGCTGACCAAGCGAACATTCCTCATCCGCGCCTTGGATTCTTTGGGGTCATCGACGAACGAATGGATCTCGAACTGCTTGAAGGAATTGCTGAAGCACGACCTGACTGGCATTTGGTCATGATTGGACCAGTTGTCAAAATCGATCCAGCAAGCTTGCCGCGTTGCGAGAACATCCATTATCTCGGTGGTAAAGACTATAAAGAGCTGCCTTCCTATCTGGCTGGGTGGGACTTGGCGATGCTGCCATTTGCACGCAACGAGTCAACCCACTTTATTAGCCCGACCAAAACGCCAGAGTACCTTGCAGCTGGTAAACCTGTTGTATCTACGTCAATCCGAGATGTAGTCCGACCTTACGGGCAGCAAGGTTTGGTGAGGATTGCAGACACGGTTGCAGAGTTTGTCGCTGCGGCTGATGCTGCAATGAAAGAGGACTGCGAAGAATCGGGGTGGCTACGTCGGGTTGATGGCTTCCTAGAGCAGATTTCTTGGGATCGCACTTGGAATTCAATGTTGCAACTGATCGAGTCTGCGTTAGCAACCCGCCTAGAAAAGAGCATCGCTACTCAGCAGCCTTCCGCAAACGGAAAAATCCGTGAAGTGATAGACCTCCACGAACCCCCTAGCATCGTTACGAGAGACTTCATTTTCGATTATCTCGTTGTTGGGGCAGGGTTTTCTGGCAGTGTCATTGCCGAACGTATCGCAACTCAGTTGGGGAAGAAGGTTCTGGTTGTAGATAAGCGATCGCACATTGGCGGTAACGCTTACGATCATTACGACAATTCAGGCATCCTCGTCCACAAATACGGCCCCCACATCTTCCATACCAACTCACGCGAAGTCTTTGAGTACCTCTCAAAATTTACCGAGTGGCGCTCCTACGAACACCGCGTTCTTGCTAGCGTAGACGGACAACTCGTTCCTATTCCCATCAACCTCGATACTATCAATAAGCTCTACGGGCTAAACCTCACCTCGTTCCAGATTCCAGAGTTCTATGCATCGCTAGCTGAACCCAAAGACTACATCCGCACATCAGAAGATGTTGTTGTGAGCAAAGTAGGGCGGGAACTCTACGAAAAGTTCTTCCGTAACTACACCCGCAAGCAATGGGGACTCGATCCATCTGAACTCGATAAATCCGTTATCTCTCGCATCCCCACCCGCACCAACCGCGACGATCGCTATTTTACCGATACCTATCAGGCGATGCCTCTACATGGCTTCACCCGGATGTTCGAGAATATGTTGAACCACCCGAACATCAAGGTAATGCTCAACACGGATTACCGTGAAATTCAGCAGGCTATCCCCTGCCGCGAGATGATTTATAGCGGGCCAGTCGATGAATTCTTTGATATGCGCTATGGCAAGTTACCCTACCGCTCACTAGAGTTCAAGCATGAGACGCACAACAAGCAGGTGTTTCAGTCAGCGCCAGTCGTAAACTACCCCAACGAGCAGCTATACACCCGCATTACGGAGTTCAAATACCTGACGGGACAGGAACACGCTAAAACTAGCATTGTTTACGAGTTCCCGCGTGCCGAGGGCGACCCTTACTACCCCGTGCCACGTCCAGAGAACGCCGAGATTTACAAGAAATACAAGGCGCTAGCTGATGCAACACCAGGGGTGTATTTTGTCGGACGGTTAGCGACCTACAAGTACTACAACATGGATCAATGCGTGGCTCAAGCACTCACGGTTTACAAACAAATTACCGCCAAACAGCGAGTAGAAGCGGTGGGAGGGCGTTAGTAGGAAGGGATAAAAGATAATAGGGTTCGATCCCCCCTAGCCCCCCTTTTTAAGGGGGGAACAAAGTCTCCCTTCCCAAGCTATTGCAGAACAGGAAAACTCAGAGTGACACCTCCTTAAAAAAGCAGAAGCAAAGCTTTATTTCCCAGTTATTGCACAACAGGAAAAACGCAGAGTGAAACTTCCTTAAAAAGTGAGAAACAAAGCCCCCTTTTTTAAGGGGGGTTGGGGGGATCTCCCAGGATTAAACATTACTAATCCCGAAGTATTGCTTCACATCCTACAAGTTCAGTTTCCTCATTCAGTAATATCTGATACTAAATCCACCTTGATAACCCCCTTTTCAGCTTAAGTCTTCT
>CBKWLJ010000683.1:0-3251 GCA_966675205.1 uncultured bacterium | reverse complement strand
GGATCGCTGCTGGGAATTCGCAGCAGTTTGCATTTTTACCGCCATTTGTCAAGATTAGTTCGCTCTGATTATAGGCGAGTCTTCTCTACTGTTGACAGTGGTGTATGGATTTATCTTTAAACAGGGGAGAATGCAGCTAACATTTGGCAGGAGAGGTTGACTGCTCGAAATCTTTAAGTCGTTCTCTTGTGTCAATGTACGAAGCCGACGCCCTAAACCAAGAGCATCGGCTGTTTGATCAAGTTCATCTAGTTTACAATCTCACCCTGAAGTAACGGAAAATAAGACTTTTTGCGAATGTCTATCTTTACCTATCCCGGTTAATTCTTAGAACTTTCAAGATCGGAAACGAGGCGATATGCGATCGCGCTGACAACATATTCGATGCCCTCAGCCGATAAAAGACTCATTTGAGCGATTATATAATCAGCTAAATTCAGGGTTGCAGGTACTACCACTAAACCTGAACCTTTACCTAATAAACTTTCAACCAATTCCGCTTTTTCTTCTATAGATAGCTCTTTGACTTGTTGGCAAACTTTTTCAAATTTGTTATTACAATCATCACGGCTCTGTAATTTACTGTCATACATGGGTTTCAATCCCTAAATCCTAGGGGCATTATAGAGGGATTGACCCTTGCCCTGTAACCGTGGATTTACGGAGAGCAGAAACAACGCTGATGTTTACCTTAGTAATAACTCCCTGGATGAGATTCAGTGGAGGAAGTCGGGAAAGTCAGGGAAGAAAGAAAAATTAGTAAAAAAGAGACTATTTAACCCGGATTTAGTATCAATTCCACCGAAAGATGAAGAGAGCGATCGCCTTTGTCCACGAGAGAGCGTTGCCATCTCCTCCTACCTGAGCCAAAATAAGTTAGCATAGTCTGCGATCGCGCAACCTATCAGGGGCTATTAATCCGTTAAATTTCTTGAACCTTAAATGGCTGGCTTTTGTAAGTTCTGATTTTTATGAATCACTGGAAATCCAACCCTTTTCTTAGATTTTAACGGAAACATACTCATAGCTGTTAATGATGAGTATTCGTTTCACTATCAATTAATAGCAATTACTAAATTTTTTGTATCGTTTCCGAAAGGAGCTTCCAGTTCAACCTGGACAACAGTAAAACCGATGACATTCAACTATCCCATTATTGAAACCCAACTTAGACTGATTAGAGCATTACAGAAAGGATATGCCGAAGCCCTTGAAGCCGGAGACTGGCAAGCGGCTGATTACCGCGCTGCTCATTTACATAAATTATGTGAAGGGCTGCACCATTTAAGTCAATTACTAGATAAGGGACGTATTTCTCCAGAAGGAATCAAGTCAAAATCGCCGAGTAACTGGGTTAATACTCTACGTTCTGTTCCCTCCCCTTTTCCTCAATCTCACCCCCTAATGAGTGAGGATGATTTTATAAATTCTCCCTTACCTTTACCAGAACTAACACCAGAACAATTCAACGAAGAATGACCTGAAAAATTCGGAATTCGCAATTCGGAATTAATTTAGGGTATAAGCCTCTAGCTTGAAAATAAGGCAGAAGGTAGACGGCAGATGGCAGAAGGGATAAGAATTTTCATTTTTTCATTGTGGGCGATCGCCCGTGGGGGACTGTCTTGAAAATAGGGGTCAGGAGAGGGAATTCAGGCGTCAGAATTCAGGAGAGGGAATGTTTGGTTTTTTCGTTGTGAGCTTTAGCACCTGGGCGTCTGTCTTGAAAATAAAGAACTCCTGAACGGGGAACAGGGAAATTATGGTTTTCATTCCGCGAGTGGTGAGCGCAGCTCATGGTGCCTAATTTGATTTAGGGGAAAACCAAGAAATGTATAGGCTGTCGCACATTTAACTTGAAAGTTGGGAAATAAGAGTTTTCTTGTGGGATGAGCCGAAAATCCCGTCGGTGATTATGTGACTTAACTCAATGAATCTTTAAAACTCTAAACTATAAGTTGGCAAGACTCCTGCTTTTGAGTTGATAAATGATGTTCTATCGGCAAAATGATTGCAAATTCTGTTCCTTGATCTGATGCAGATAGGACTTGAATTTTACCCCGATGCTTTTCCACAATTTGGTAGCAAATCGCTAGTCCCATTCCGGTGCCCTCTCCGACTGGCTTAGTTGTGAAAAATGGATCAAAAATTTTGTCTTTTATTTCCGGTCTAATTCCACTGCCATTGTCTCTAATTTTCACTTCAAATTCTTTAGAATTAATACGTTGAGTTTGAATTATCATCTGAGGGTGAGATGTTTTATTACAAGTTAAAAGTTCATCAATTGCATTACTAATAACGTGCCAAAAAACTTGGTTGATTTGAGCTGGATAACATTCGATTAAAGGTAATTTATTATCATACTGCTTGACAATTTCAATTCCGGTGTTAATGCGGTGATTTAATAGTAATAATGTATTTTCAATTCCTTCGTGAATATCTACCTGTTTCATCTGAGCTTCATCCAGATGGCAGAAATTACGCAATGATAGAATAATCTGCCGGATACGCTCAGCCCCTGTATGCATTGAAGACATGATTCGCGGTAAATCTTCATTGATGAAATCGAGTTCAATCGTTTCTATATGCTGTTTGATTTCCAACTCGGGATTGGGATAGTACTGCTGATACAGTTCCACTAATTCTAGAAGGCTCTTGGTATAGCTATGAGCGTAATCAAGATTGGCATAAATAAAGTTAACTGGGTTGTTTATTTCATGAGCGATTCCTGCTACCATCTGACCCAAACTAGACATTTTTTCTCCCTGAATCAATTGAGCTTGAGCTTGCTTCAATTCTCGAATTTGAGTAGCTACTCGTTCGATGAGTTGATTAAGAGAGGTGGCTAAGACTCCGATTTCATCATCAGTAGTGACGGGGGCTTGGAGCTCATAATTTCCCTCTTGAGTAGCTTGCTTGGCTACTTTAGTAACAGCTTTAATGGGGCGAGCGATCGCACGACTGGTATAAAAGGCTAAAGTGGCTGCGATCGCCATCGATAACCCCATGCTCACGACAATAATAATTAAGCGCAAAACTTTGGCTTTTTTGAATGTATCTGTTGCTTGTTGTTTTTGAATAATGGTAGATTTCAATAAACTGTCTAAGGTTTTGGAGAGTTCCTCCATTTTTTGGGCTTGCTCTTCGTTGATAAGCTTCTGAATAATTTGCTGGTTATTCTGAAGATATTTTGGTGTTGTTTCAGGAGTATTTAAAGTTTGTAAGATAGAGTGAATTAAATCATCGTAAAA
>CBKWLJ010000682.1:0-3261 GCA_966675205.1 uncultured bacterium | reverse complement strand
GTATTGGGACTCAAGTTAGTTCGTCCGCTTAGTTCTTCCAAGGTGTAGAAGCTGCCAGCGTTGTCATGAATTTCCGACTGACGCTGCGCTTCTTGAAGGCGCTGCCAACCTTGAAGCGTGAGAACTACACCCCGCTTTCGTTTGGGGGACTGACTTTTCATGGATATGGATTGACTCTGCTTTAAGCCACACGGCTTATTCTCAATGATTAATCTTCGCATCTATTGGAAGATACATTCCTCTTTTGAATTTTTGTGCTTAACTTGCAATCTTAAGTTGCAATCTTAAGTTGAAACGAACTCAGGCTTGGCTCAAACTACTGATAGCTTCAGATCAAATGGAAGCATCTATATAGGATTTGTACGCACCTCGCTACAAAGATAAACTACTACTAATTTTTTCCACAATTTGCATCTACCCTCAGATAGAAGTTTAAAAATTTTAAGATAATCAGCATGGTATTAGCGGAATTTTTTATTCCTCATGGGCATTGCTATCTTTGGAAGCCAGGATTAGTTGGGCTACACATCATCTCGGATGCCTTGACAGCGCTGGCTTATTATTCAATTCCGCTAATGCTAACTTATTTCGTTGCCAAGAGGCGAGATGTACCCTTCAATTGGATTTTCTTGCTATTTGGTGCTTTTATTGTTTCCTGTGGCACAACCCACATTATGGAAATCTGGACGCTTTGGCATCCGAACTATTGGTTATCCGGCTTGATTAAAGCGTTTGCTGCCATCGTCTCCTTATATACAGCGTTGGAGTTAGTTTCCTTACTGCCTCAAATTCTAGCAATGCCGAGTGCAGCGCAATTTGAAGCGGTGAAAAATGAAATTCAAGAACGCCTGCGAGCTGAAGCCGAACTCCAGCAAGCGATCGCACAATTGAAGCGGGAAATGACTGAACGGAAGCAGGCAGAAGCGGCACTCAGAGAAAGCGAAGAACGTTTGCAGCTAGCGTTAGAAGGCAGTGCTTTAGGGTGGTGGGATTGGAACATTACCACAGGACAAATTGATTTCGACTCCTCTTGGAAGAAAATGCTGGGGTACGAGGTAGAGGAGATTGAGAATAATTACCAATTTTGGGAGCGGTTGATGCATCCCCAGGATAAGCCTAAGGTAATAGAGGCTTTGAATGCCCATCTTCAAAATGCGCTTCCCCTTTACGAAGTGGAATTTCGGATGCGATCGAAATCTGGTGAGTGGAAGTGGATTTTGATTCACGGTAAAGTTTTTGATCGCGATGCATCGGGTGCGCCATTACGAATGCTGGGTACGCAAAAAGATATTAGCGATGCCTATCGGCAAGCGATGCAACGCAAGCTTGCAGAAGAACAACTCAAGCGTAGTGAAGCGAATCTAGCAACAGCCCAAAAAATTGCCCATATCGGGAACTGGGAATTTGATGTCCCCACTGGAGAAATTACTTGGTCAGAAGAGAAATTCCACATTCTAGGACTTGACCCGACTCAACCGGAACTGAAGTACAGTGAACTACTTGAGAAGATTCATCCCGATGACCGAGAGCGATTTCAACAAATTACCTTACAAGCGCTCACTTTAGGGACATGCTACGAACTTGACTATCGCATTGTGCGCTCTGATGGTCAAGTCCGTCACATCGAGGGCAGAGGAGAGGCGGTTGTGAATGAGCAAGGGCAGGTGATTCGACTGTTTGGAACAGCATTGGATATTACCGATCGCAAACGGGTAGAAGAAGCCTTGCAGGAGAGTGTACAGCGAGAACGAGCGATCGCCTTAGCGATTCAAAGAATACGCCAAACCTTGGATATTGAAACGATTTTCAAAGCTACAACCCATGAATTGCGGCAGTTAATTAACTGCGATCGCGTCTTGATTTATCGTTTCAATCCTGACTGGAGTGGAGAGATTGTTTCCGAGTCTGTAGGGGCTGGGTGGATTTCGCTGTTGCAGGAGCAAGCTTCTAACCCTAACTTAACCCAGAATACACTAGAAGATGAGCGCTGCGCTGTGAAAAGATTCGATAGTGCCGCAGAATGCGATAGCGTTCTTGGTACTCTCTCACTACAGGATACTTATCTCCAAGAAACCCAAGGTGGTGCGTACAATCAAGGTGCAAGTTACGCAGTCGTTCAGGATATTTACAAAGCTAAGTTTAACGCTTGCTACATCAACTTGTTAGAGCAATTGCAAGCCAGAGCTTACATCATTGTCCCCATTTTCTGTGGCCCTAAACTTTGGGGGTTGTTAGCAACTTATCAAAATTCTGGCTCCCGTCAATGGAAAACAGCAGAAACCAATGTGGTAGTCGAGATTGGCAATCAGTTAGGAGTCGCCTTACAGCAAGCGGAACTATTAGCGCAGATTCAAAAGCAGTCAGAAGCCCTGCGGCGATCGGAAGCCAGAGAACGAGAAAAAGCACAAGAGCTAGAGCTTGCCTTAAGTGAATTACGAAGTACCCAAGCTCAACTTATTCAAACTGAAAAAATGTCGAGTTTAGGAAAGATGATAGCAGGAATTGCCCATGAAATCAACAATCCTGTTAGCTTTATTTATGGCAATCTTACTCCTGCCAATGAATACTTTCAAGACCTGCTGAAATTGATTAAACTTTATCAACAGCAATACCCAAACCCGACAGCAGAAATTCAGCGGTTAGCCTTTGAAATCGATTTAGACTTTCTGCTTCAAGACTGGTCGAAATTAATGAATTCGATGCAAGTGGGGGCTGAACGGATTAATCAGATTGTTTTATCTCTTAAAAGCTTCTCGCGATTGGATGAATCAGAATTAAAACCTGTCAATATTCATGAAGGCATTGACAACACTTTACTGATTTTGCAAAACCGACTTCGGGCAGTAGGCGATCGCGCTGAAATTCAGGTAATGAAAAACTACGGTCAACTGCCTTATGTAACTTGTTATGCGAGTCAGCTCAATCAGGTGTTTATGAATCTGTTGAATAATGCGATCGATGCGCTAGAAAATCATCCATCTCCACGAAGAATTACCATTAGCACTTCGCTCAGTTCAAGTCCAAAGTGGACACATTCCAATTGCTCCTCTGCTCCATCCATTCCATCAGAAACTCACTCAATTCATTCTCATCCTCGCGTGATCATTCGGATTGCTGATAATGGCCCTGGTATGAGTGAAGACGTATACCAGCATATATTTGACCCGTTTTTTACAACAAAGCCTGTGGGACGTGGCACAGGATTGGGATTATCGATTAGCCATCAAATTGTAGTAGAAAAGCACCAGGGGAAAATCAGTT
>CBKWLJ010000681.1:0-3269 GCA_966675205.1 uncultured bacterium | reverse complement strand
AGCGTCGAATCACAGTAAATACCGAAAGACTTTCTCGAAACTCGCGCTTAATTCGGGTTGAAATACTATCGTATCTGCCGACGAGTCTATCTACAAGGTTATCAATTTCATAGCGCGATCGCGTCTTACCCGCTTCAATTTGCTGTTTGATGCTCCCTACTGTCCGCTTATCTGCCTCTAGCTGAACTTGTAATGCCTGAATGTCACCCGCGAGGGCGTCAATAATTTTTTGCGTTGTGCCGCTAACCGATCGCAATTTAATCTTATAACTCTCCCCACTCGAAACCATATCTTTGATATAGTCTCTAACTTCACTAAATCCACTGCCTTCCTCATTATTTATCTCTCGTTCAGCCGAGGTGGCAAATATGATGGGAGACTTGATCTGTTTTTGATTGGCATATTCTTTAACCCGTTCGATATTTTTCTCTAAATCGGCTGGTTTTAACAGATCAGATTGTTGTAAAACAAAAACAACCTTTTTTCGCCATTCAGCACTGACGAAATCTAAAAAATCCCAAGCACTTTTTTGATACGGATTTTTGCCAAACAACACAAAAAAGGTGAGGTCGCTGTTCGGGATATAGCGTTCTGTAATAATTTGGTGTTCTTTAATAACCGTATTGGTTCCCGGTGTATCAACAATTGAGATATCTTTGAGAATCTCAAGCGGTAGACCAATCTTTCTTAAATTTGGCCCCATAGGTTGAACAAATCGCTCATTGGAATAAACAATTTGCTGAATTGAATCAGTACGGGGTTCAATGTCGGTTTCACAAACTTCTGCTTGCAATAGGGCATTGATGAAGCTGCTTTTACCTGCTTTCACTTCACCGACTACGACAAATAGAAAAGGCTCATTGATATTTTTTCTCAGGTTCTCAACGGTTTCTCGTAACTCGGCATGGTTGATGTCAGCAGCCAACTGTTGCACGGTGTGGAGCAAGTTGTCCAAATGCGATCGATAATCTTGTAAGATTTCATCAACAAACTGGCTGCTCATCGTGCCTCTCCTCAAGCTAGTGGCTGTAGATTCTTGGATCTGCTCTCATTAATAGACGAAGGATGCTAGCAGCGTCAGCTCCCTAAAGAAGCAAAATCTCTACCTGTGTGGAGTGATACGATCAAGGCGATTGCCTGCGGCAGTCTACGCGATCGCACTCTATCGGATATGCATCGAACCTTCATCCCTGGCATTGCTCCACCCGAAATACAATCTGAACCTGCTTGGTGGTTCGCCTTTGTTGGCAATAAACTGCTGGTTCACCTCGAAGGGACAGTGAGCCAAATTCCCAAGCTAATTAGTCTGACAGAGATTGGCTTGGTGCCTGTGCGAACGCAATTTCTCGGTACCCTGGATAATCAACCTTGTTACTCAGCACAACTACCCGAGGATACAATTGCTCCCCATGGTATGGCTTTGTGTGGACTGCGCGAGTTGTACGGCAGCTTAGACGAAGAGGTGTTGGCGCTGAGTGGTCGTGCCATTCAGATTGTAGAGTGGGATCGCACCCATCAATACTGCGGATACTGCGCGAGTCCAACAACCCAACTCCCTCATGAGCGTGCCAAGCGTTGTCCAAAATGTGGATTAGTTAATTATCCCCGCCTCTCGCCTGCAATTATTGTCCTTATTTCTCGCGGTGAAGAACTCTTGTTAGCTCGTGCCCATCGATTTCCCATCGGGATGTACAGTATACTTGCGGGATTCGTGGAACCAGGAGAATCGTTAGAAGAGACGGTAGTGCGAGAAGTTCGGGAAGAAGTTGGAATTGAGGTTAAAGACATTCGCTATTTTGGTTCACAACCCTGGCCGTTTCCTAACTCCCTGATGATTGGGTTTACCGCTACCTACGCCAGTGGTGAAATTGCGATCGCACCAGAAGAATTAGCAGATGCCGCCTGGTTCACCAAACACAACTTACCGCAACTTCCTTCTAAACTGAGCATTGCCCAAAAACTTATCGATTGGTTCATCTCAACGCACTAACACAGGAGAAATAATGTTATTTGTCTCCCGTCACCCGTATAAAAGTAGGGTGGGCACTGCTACTAATAACACCATTAAGGATTCAATTTTAAGATTAACACTGCCCACCCTACCGTGATTGAACTCTCCAAAGAGAAGGGTGAACGGACAAGGGGCAAATGGGATAGGGAAATTCCCACCTGATCAGGATTGGAACTGAGGCAAAAGTAGTTCTCAGCAAGCATAGAATATAATAAGGGCAAGGCATTGCCGTACCCCTACAAATAATGTGTATTCCGCTCAATTGAGAGCCACCATATTTAGCCTAAATCTTGCATCCGCGTGTTCTCACGTAATCCGGAGTAGCATCCGTATAAAAAGTCCGAATGCCGCCGTTCTTAGCTACAAAAATGTTAGCAAATGTTTTTCCGTCGTCCGTAACACTCAGAAGGCAAGCTTGGCTTTCCGAGCCTAAATTGGGATTATCTTTGTAGGCTTTGGCAGCAATCCCTAAAATTTCTTCCGCATTCAAGGTATAAGCATATCCTTTGATGGGAGATTTCACTTCGCGATCGCCCACCAGCATAACCACACCCATCGAATACACAGCACCCGGTTCAACTTCTGCTCTATGGTCGGAATTGGGTAAACGTCCGGCTAAACCTCTGTTTTGTAAATCTAGGTAGCGTCCGGCGAAATGCAATCCACCGATGTTTCTTGAGGTAGGTTCGCCACAGAAGACATGATCAAAGCCGTGAGCTTTAAACCAAATATCAGTTAAATCCTCGATAAATTCACTATCAGAAGTCCGTCCTGCTACTAGCTCACCACCAGCCTTGGTTTTAATATTAGCTAGAACATCGGGAAACTGATTGAGCGTTGCCTTAAAATCTTCAGGGCTTACCACCGTACCTGGTTCACCACACAGTTTATTTACAGCTACATCAAACTCATTCAAGGTAGGTGGAAGTGGTGTCAGGTCTTGCTTACCTCCAAATCCTACCATGACAGGATTGTCAACTGTATCGAAGAAAGGTAACAATTTAGGTTGCTCAGTGGGAATTGACCCTGTTCCACTACTGAGAGTACCGCAAGACAAAGCCACCCAACGATTGCCAACATCGGGAACTTTGATGTAAGCATGGGTTGCACCTGGATTTTTATTTAAACCTACTGCTTGATAGGTTTGTTCAACGTTGAGAGCTACGGGATTTTTTCCACTAATAGAGGTTGTAGCATCGCAAGATTGAGTTAACTTAAATGTCCCCGTGTAGGATGCCTGCGCCCAAGCAGGATTAGG
>CBKWLJ010000680.1:0-3387 GCA_966675205.1 uncultured bacterium | reverse complement strand
CCCGCGTACAAGCGTTAGTTTCTTTGGCAAGTGGATTGAAATATGTCCCGAATCAACCTGCTTTAGACACGTTGAACGGCGCTTTTACCGATGTGGCAGGAATTCCTGAATATTCCCGAAGTGCGATCGCAGCAGCGACAGAAAAACAGCTCGTTGTTAATTATCCCAATGTTCGCACCCTTAACTCCAATCAATTAGCCAGTCGAGGCGATGTAGCCGCTTTCTTGTGCCAAGCGACTAGTACTGCTGGATTAGTGCCTTCCCAGTACATTGCCAAAGCGGGAACTCAACCCTCCGATACAGCCAAAGGTGAAATCCGGGGGGTGTGGCTAACTAATATTGATAGTGATGTATTGTTTTCAACGCAAAAAACCAACAGTGCGTTGCAAAGACTCAAAGAACTAAATTTTAATACGGTCTATCCTACAATTTGGAACTGGGGCTACACCCTGTATCCTAGTCAGGTAGCCAAACAAGCATTCGGACGTGAAGCACGGATATCGACGGAGTTAGAGAAAGAGTCATTTGATCCCAATAAGGGATTGCAACAGGGGCGAGATGTCCTCAAAGAAATTGTTGAGGTGGGACATCAAAACGGCATGAGAGTTATTCCCTGGTTTGAATTTGGCTTTATGGCTCCCTCCTATTCTGAGTTAGCCAAACGTCACCCCGATTGGCTCACCCAAAAGCGCGATGGGACAAAGATTGAAATTCCAGAAGGCACTAAGCCAGAGGACAGAAAGCTCCATGAAATCGTCTGGCTCAATCCTTTTAAACCCGAAGTGCAGCAGTTTATCCAAGATTTAGTGGTGGAAACCGTTAGCAAGTATGATGTTGATGGCATTCAATTAGATGACCACTTTGGATTACCTGGAGAGTTTGGTTACGACCAGTACACCGTAGAGCTATACAAAAAAGAACACCAAGGTAAAGCCCCCCCCAGTAACCCTAAAGACCCCGAATGGGTGCGCTGGCGGGCGAACAAAATCACAGATTTTATGGCGCAGCTGTTCCGGGCGATTAAAGACAAGAAGAAGAACGTCGTCGTCTCGGTTTCTCCTAACCCCCAGCGTTTTTCCTATGAGTTCTTTTTAGCCGATTGGGCAACTTGGGAGCGACGGGGTTATGTAGAAGAACTGATCGTGCAGATTTATCGCAACGACTTCAATGTCTTTGTCTCTGAATTGGAACAACCGGAAGTGAAGGCAGCACGCAATCATATTCCTGTTGCGATCGGGATTTTGAGCGGATTAAAAGAAAAGTCAATTCCCTTGTCCCAAATCAAGCAACAAGTTGAGGCGGTTAGACAAAGAGGATTTGCTGGGGTATCTTTCTTCTTCTACGAAACCTTATGGAATCTGACGGAAGAACCCTCACAGCAGCGTCAGACAGCTTTTGCCTCACTCTTTCCGATGCCAGCAAAAGCCCCTGAAATTGTAGAAGATTAGCCTGTTGTTTAGTCATTGACCATTAGAAAATTCGTAGGGTGGGCACTGCCCACCCTCTTTAATGCCATTCCATCTAGGATTGCTATAGCTTGATTAGGCTAAAAAGTAAAAGTCGTTCGGATGGTGCCAATGTAAACCGTATCATTATTATCGTTATGTTCTGGATTGGTAATGACGAATAAGCCAGGGGTAATCGCGATATCGTCGGTTACCTGGAACCGATAAAAGGCTTCTAGATGTAAGGAAGTATCCTTATCTTCATAATCAGTACCGAAGTCATTGTTAATTACCTTAGGGGGTTGACCAATGACGATACCAGCCACATTGCCTTCTCGACCCAAATCGGGAAGAGCCAATAGTACAGCCCAGGTAAAAATATCGGCCTCTGGCTGATTGGGTAAGTCTTCAGCTTGAGCTTGAATGAGACCCACCCGACCTCCTAAGGTAACAGTAGGGGTAATTTGTACAGAGGCTTCAGCTCCAAATGAGTTGGCACTCACGCTATCGGCATCACCATCAAAGGGTTCATTGGCTAAAATACTGCCGGTTCCCGTGCTAAAGCTGTTGTAGGAACGCACGTAAGTGAAGCTCAACCCTAAGGCTTCACTCGGTTGCCAAATTAATTGTGCGCTGGCTCCATAAGGCCCGCTAAAAAGTCCAACTTCTGGGTCAGCCGGATCGCTGGCAATATATCCTAAAGATAAATTAACGGTTTTCCCAAAGTTGTGAGAGATGCCAATTCCCGCTCCATCTCCTTGCCGCCGGATTGGATTTTCTCGCCCAAACGTAGAGATGGAACCCTCACTACTGCCACTAAACAAAGGGCTGACTGTGGGGATGAGGTCCCCCAAACCGATGCCAACAACACTCAAATAAACTCTGGTGTTATCGCCGAGTGGAAATCGATACTCCATCTCGTCTACTTCTAATTCATTATCATCGTCCCCATCAAACCCTAAATTAGCCATCTTTGTCCCTGTGGCGTCTTCTAATTCAGGGATGTTGCGAGCTTGTAAACGAAATTGCAGCTCGTCTTTTCCAGTAAAGCTAGTCTCAAAGGTGAGGCGTACCCGATCGCTCAAAGTCAGATTATTCTCTACGGGTTCACCACTTCCATCTGCTTTTTTCCCACCGTTAACACTGACGGCAGCAAGAATGACTTCTCCTTCAAGCTCGGCTGTGGGAGAAAACTGCCCTACTTCTAATTTATTGGTTCTGGCATCTAGGCTGTCTAACTGCCCCTTCACAGCGATCAATTCTGCTGAAAACTCCTCTTGCAATCGTTGCAGCGTCGTCAGATCTTCCTTTGTCACAGAGTCAGCGGTACGACTAGCAATGAAGGTATTGATTTGATTGAGGCAAGCATTTAACCCTGCGGCAAACTCATATCGAGTCAGCGTCCGATTGCCTCGATAAGTACCGTCAGGATAACCAGTGATGCAACCATAGCGCTCTACTAAAGATTGCAGCGCTTGGAATGCCCAATCATCAGGACTGATATCTGAGAGTTGAGAAACAGAGGTGACTTGCTCTAAGGCACTAGCTTCCTCGGTGTACTGGCTGAGTTCTTCTAAAATCGGCACAGATGAATTGAGAGTTGGTGTTCCCTGCTGTATATCTGTTGGGATTGGACGCAACTCAGACTCAGTTGCATTCATCTGTAGCAAATTCATTTCTGGTGTGTCTCCGCGTCCGGAGTATCCCGTGTCTGTCTCAGCTACTATCTTTATACGCAACTCGGTATCACTAGCCAGTGCAGTGTTTGTCAGTACTAGTGAGTAACCCAAGACACCTAAACTAAATTTCAGTAAGTTCTGCAAAACTCTCAACTTTACTTTCCTCATCCTGACGAAGCAACTGCCGACTCCTGATTGCGGCAGTCCCAAAATTATCGATTTTTCCAGTGATTTCAAAAATTCCCGCACTTCAGGGCGGAAGG
>CBKWLJ010000679.1:0-3407 GCA_966675205.1 uncultured bacterium | reverse complement strand
TCGCGCCACTTTCCCAAATCAGAATCAAATAGCGTTCGATTCTTCTGAGATTGAAGTCAAGATCTAAACCTGAAACCAAAAATACTGTATCAATATTGGTTGCAACAATCTGCTCTTGTGTCAATGCACCTGCGATTTTCCGGGAAAATTTACTTTTCCTTGGTAGAACCTCATGGATTGTTGCTTTGTGTTCATCGCTTCTGACACTAATAGCTACCCAATCTCCTACTGCTGGAAAATCTATGCGTCCACTAGCTTGGTGGCGCATTTTTCCCGAAACTTCTGCCGACAGTTCCCCAAATTCGGTGTAGAGGATGTAAGTATTCTTGTACTCAAGGGCGACTCGACCAACGGTATATCCCGATAGAAGATCGCTTGGAATCTGTTTAGAAAAAAAACTGTTCCAGCCTAATAATTCTAAATCCATTGAAATTTCCTTGATGTGGGCCTGGGTTTACCGCAAGGCTCACAGAGGAATTCGGAAGTCTATTCATGTTTGTGGGAATGATGGAAAAACTCTGTGAGAATACGGCGTTGCGTCTGGATAGTCAGGGGCGTTTTAATGGCAACCGACTCTGTCATAATTCTTCTTCCTGAGAAAAATTTCTCTACCTTTTTCTTGTAACATGATACTACAAGATTCTATCCTGTAGCGATGCCCTCTACATTAAGAGATGCTATTTGTGAGCGATCGCATCCCCACATCTACCGTTATGCTTACAAGAGTGAGTGCATCACACTCATACAGTACGCAAATTCCCAAGACGTCCTATGAGCTACTGTATCAATCCCAAATGTCAAAAGCCTGCTGACCCACTCAATGCTCACAACGTCATCTGCTGTAGTTGTGGTTCTCAGCTTGTACTAAAAGAACGCTATCGAGTAAAGCATCTACTCGGCGAAGGGCGTTTTGCCAAAACGTATGAAGTGGACGACCGAGGAACGCCGAAAATTTTAAAGGTGCTGTTGGTTAATGACCCTAAAGCCGTTTCCCTCTTTCAACAAGAAGCCAAAGTATTGAGCCAATTACGTCATCCCGGTATCCCCTACGTTGAGCGCGATGGTGGCTACTTTACATTCTTCCCAGCCGATAGTGATCAGCCCTTACACTGCCTGGTGATGGAGAAAATTGAGGGCATTAATTTAGAACAATGGCAGTACCAGCATCAGAACCAACCCCTCTCTCAAGCTCAAGCGCTAGCTTGGCTCAAACGGCTAGTTGAAATCTTAGATCGAATTCACCAAAAACTTTATTTTCACCGCGATATCAAACCCTCGAACATTCTCCTCACTCCCGATGAGCAGTTAGTATTAATTGATTTTGGGAGTGCCAGAGAAGTGAGCAATGCTTCCCTCGTGAAAGTTAATGGCGAGCAAGAAATTAAGCGTATGACTTCTCCAGGTTACACTCCACTAGAGCAAGCCCAGGGCAAAGCCGTACCACAATCTGATTTCTTTGCCTTGGGGCGAACCTTTGTCTATCTGCTAACCGGGAAATCTCCCCATCACTTTCCTGAAGATCCACGCACCGGAGAGTTGCTTTGGCAGCACCAAGCCCCTCAAGTTGAGAAGGGAGTAACCGATTTAATTGATAGCTTGATGGCACCTTTCCCCGACAACCGACCGCACAATACCCAAGTGATTTTACAGCGCATTGCGGCGATCGACCACAACTGGGAACCCCTACAGTTCTCGAAGCAGAAGCCTGAGTTTACAAACTCTCTGGTAAGTTTACAGTTGCAAACTTTGGCGCATGACCGAGATTCATCAACAACAAAACTCAAAAAACTGTTGACCAAAGTTGTCAAACCAAAAAACCTTCTCCTCTTAAGCAGTGTATTCATCGGTTTGGGAGTAGTAGGGGTATTAATATACGACGATTTCAATTTTCTCTATAACCCATCATTAATCACTAATAATCAGTTATCGTCTTCCCCAGAACCTACTGCTGTACCCCCTCGAACGATTTCGCCTCAAAAAATGGAAGAAGATGCAATAGCTGGAATTCCCAAAACAGCTACTGTACTCCCTCGAACAATTCCGCAACAATATGATCCGAATGCCCTACAGGAACAACTCGAAGAACCTATCGCCAGCATATACTCTGGGGCATCCTATGGCATCAACACCGTTGCTGTTAGCCCCGATGGGAAGACGATCGCTAGTGGCAGTCGAGATGGTATGCTCAAACTCTGGAATTTAGAGCAAAATGCAGTGGGCACAACCCCCACATCTGGACGCACCTTAGGAGGGGATTTGTATGGGGAGAATTCCGTCGCTTTTAGCCCAGATGGCAAACTCTTAGTCAGTGGTAGCGATGACAATACTATTAGAATTTGGGACGTTGATAAGGGTCAACTGCTTCACACGATTAAAGGACATTCGGCTTGGGTATCTGACTTAGCTTTCAGTCGAGATGGAAAAACATTAATCAGTAGCAGTTTCGACCACACTATCAAAGTTTGGGAATTGAACAATCAGCAAAACGGTATCCAACCTGTTTTAAAACGCACGCTACAGGGACATACGGCTTGGATTTTCGGCATTGCCCTTAGCTCTGATGGAAAAACTTTAGCGAGTTGTAGTTTTGACAATACGATTAAAATTTGGAACTTGGACGACGGAGAAATTCGCCATACCCTCGACAGTAATTCTAAACGAGTGTTTGCCCTTGCTATGAGTTCCGATGGAAAAACCTTGGCTAGTGGCAACGAAGACGGCAGCATTCAACTGTGGAATTTAGCGACGGGTCAACTTGCTAATACTTTCAATGAGCATCAAGATTGGGTGCGTGCTCTTGCTATTAGCCCCAATGGAAACATCCTAGTTAGTGGCAGTGGCAGTCGCGATAATACAATTAAAATCTGGAATCTCAACACAGGTGAACTACTAGGAACACTCAAAGGGCATTCCGACGATGTGCGTTCCCTCGCTTTTAGCCCAGATGGCAAAACTTTAGTTAGTGGTAGTTTCGACAACACGATTAAGATTTGGCAATTGCCATAAACCCTACTCCTTTAAGAACTAGGGGAAAGGGGAAAGGTAAAAGGGGAAAGGGGAAACTTGTTAATTCTTCTCCCTCCGAATGGAGCAATATCATTTCCTCTGGCATCGGAATTAACCAAGATCAGCTTCAAAAACTCTGCGTCCCTCTGCGCTCCTTTGCGTTAAAAAATACTTAATGTCGATGCCAACAGATTCGATATCAAACAAACTCTTATCCTCCGTTGTCATTCCAGTGAATTACAAATAAAAAAGCGCCCCCTCAAAGGAGACGCTTTTTAGTTAGCTAAATCTTACGAATTAGCCATTGATAACTGGAGCGGTTAGAGCAACCGGAGCAGCTTCACCCGCCGCCAAATCGAGGGGGAAGTTGTGAGCATTGCGCTCGTGCATCACTTCAAATC
>CBKWLJ010000678.1:0-3425 GCA_966675205.1 uncultured bacterium | reverse complement strand
ACTCCTAACTCCTAACTCCTAACTCCTAACTCCTAACTCCTGACTCCTGACTCCTGACTCCTATTTTCAAGACAACTATGAAACCAAACTTAGAAAATATTTTAAACCCAATTTTAGGCAGTCGCTTTTGGGCATTATTCAAAAAAGAATTCGCCCAAATATTTCGTAACCGCCAACTCGTCATTCAACTTCTGGTACCACCTACAGTCTTTCTAATATTATTCGGCTTTGCTCTAAGTCCCGACTTTCAAAACCTCAAAGTAGGCATTACCGACTACAGCAACAGCAGAGCCTCCCGCGAATTTGTTGAAATATTCGACCAAACTCAGGCATTTACCATCAACCGATACTACCTCAACCAACAGGAAATGATAGACGCCCTAGCGACAGGTAAGCTCACAGTTGGCATCACAATTCCTCCAGAATTTGCTAACGACATTGCCCGCAACCGCACAGCTCAAGTACAAGCACTTTTTGATGCAGTCGATGCCAACACAGCTAGCATTGCCTCTGCTTACCTCAACCAATTAGTGAGTGATTACAACTTGCGCCAACCAAACAGCCGAGGCGGTACAGGTAGCCCAGCATCTCAACGCCATCAAGTTCAAGTTCAGACATCAGTCCTATACAATCCGGGACTGAATGCTTCTTGGTTCATTGTGTCAGGAATGTTCGGAATTGTACTTACCGTTATCGGTTCCCAAGCTGCCGCCTCGTTGGTAGTGCGTGAAAAAGAAGCAGGAACAATCGAGCAACTGATGATGACTCCTGCATCTAACACCGAAGTCATCCTATCTAAGGTTTGTCCATTATTAATTTTGCTCAGTGTTGATGTTTTAATCGCTCTAACTGTAGCAAAACTGGTTTTTGGGATGCCTTTACGAGGTAATTTACTGATATTTCTCATCATTGCAGTGCTTTACTTTTGGGTGGGTATCAGTATCGGTATCTTGATTGCTACCTACTCAAAAAGCGAACAGCAAACTCAGTTGACGGCGTTTTTTGTTAACCCACCCCTAATTCTTTTGTGCGGGGCTACTACACCTATTTCTGCCATGCCAACTTTTGTACAATGGCTGACGTATCTCGATCCCTTGCGCTACTTCGTTGAGGTGGCTCGTGGGATATTGCTCAAGGGTGTTGGGTTGGAGGCACTCTGGCCTCAAGTGTTGATTTTATTGGGTTTTGCAATCGTGTTAATGACCTTAAGTATTCGCCAGTTCCGCCGTCAATTGAGTTGAAAACAAAATATAAATAGTCTAGGAATTTAGATCTTTCTCGCTCTTGGTGTGAGATAGGGGAAAAATTGCGATCGCAGGACGCTCTACTAACTAAGCATTTTTTTTAGGAATAATTTGATGCTGGAGAGTTTAAAACACCTTTTTGCTTCTAGAGCGTTCATCCCTCATGGACATTGCTACCTCTGGAAGCCTGAGTTAGTGGGGCTTCATATCATAGCCGATGCTCTGATTGCGATCGCCTACTATTCTATTCCCGTCACACTCGTCTACTTTGTTCGCAAGCGCGGCGATTTGCCCTTCAACTGGATATTTCTGCTATTTGGAGCATTTATCGTTGCTTGTGGTACTACCCATTTAATGGAGATTTGGACGCTCTGGCATCCTACTTATTGGCTGAGTGGGTTGCTCAAAGCCATAACTTCTGTCATCTCACTCTACACGGCTGCGGAGCTGGTGCCATTAGTTCCCAAAGCACTTGCCTTCCCAAGCCCAGCACAGTTGGAAGCAGCAAACCACGAACTGGAGAAAGAGATCAAAGAGCGCAAGCGAACAGAAAAGACGCTAGAACTCCAAAGTGTGATAGTGAGGAATATGGCTGAAGGAGTTTGCCTTGTCAGAGCCACCGATGGTGCTATTGCCTATGCCAATCCCAAATTCGAGAGTATGTTTGGCTATGAGTTGGGTGAGCTAAATGGAAAACCTGTGGAAGTATTGAACTACGCTTCGGATGAGCAAGATGCCAAACAGATTGCTAGTGAAATTATGCAGCAATTAAATCAACAGGGTGAGGCTACATATGAGGTTCACAATATCAAGAAAAGTGGCATACCTTTTTGGTGTAGAGCTCACACTTCAAGATTTGAACATCCTGAGTATGGAACGGTCTATGTAGCCGTCCATGAAGATATCACCGTTCGCAAGCAAGCAGAGGAAGCACTTCATCAGGCAAAAGAAGCCGCTGAAGCTGCTAACCGCGCCAAGAGTGAATTTCTGACGAACATGAGTCATGAACTGAGAACCCCGTTGAATGGGATTTTGGGATACGCTCACATTCTCAAGCAAGAAAACAACTTAACTGAAAAGCAACAGAATGGAGTGGGTATCATTCAACAATGTGGAGAACACCTACTGACGCTCATTAATGACATTTTAGACCTCTCTAAAATTGAAGCCAGGAAAATGGAACTCTACCTAAGTGATTTTCATTTTTCTCAATTTCTCAACAATATTACTGAAATCTTCCGTGTCCGTGCTGAACAGAACAATATTTTATTTCGTTACGAATCGCTTTCCCCTCTACCTACTTTTGTCAGAGGAGATGAGCAAAAACTGCGACAAGTTTTAATTAACTTACTTGGAAATGCCATTAAATTTACCGAAAGCGGCGAGGTGATTTTTAAAGTTGGTTATGTCGAAGAGTTGAAGGTTGAAGGTTTGAATGAGTTGACGGTTGAAGGTTTGAATGAGTTGACGGTTGAAGGTTTGAATGAGCTGAAGGTTGAAGGTTTGAATGAGTTGACGGTTGAAGCTTCCCATGAGTTGAAGGTTAGAAGGTTGAGTGGTGAAGTTTTGGAAGATAACTTTCAACCTGCCAACCTGCAACCTGCAACTTCAACTCACTTGCAGCCTGTAACCATTTCAACTAGAAAAATCCGGCTTCAGGTAGAGGACACGGGTATCGGTATCGCTCCAGAAAAATTGACCGAAATCTTTTTACCCTTCCATCAAGTGGAGACTAACCGTCACTGGGTTGATGGTACAGGGCTGGGGCTGGCGATTAGCCAGAAATTAGCTCAGTTGATGGGTACTAGATTGGAGGTAAAAAGTCAGTTGGGTTCTGGCAGTGTTTTCTGGCTCGATTTGGATTTGCCTGAAGTGCTAGAAGCGCCTAAAATTACCAATTGTCAGGAACACCATCTTATTGGCTTTAAAGGGGAAAAGCGCAAAGTTTTGGTGGTGGACGACAAATGGGAAAATCGCTCGGTTTTAGTCAATCTCCTTGAGCCTTTGGGATTTGAAATCGTTGAAGCGATAGATGGTCAAGACTGTCTAAATAAAGCCGTTGAGTTTAAGCCAGATGTAATTTTGATGGACTTGGTGATGCCAGTACTGGATGGCTTTGAGGCGACTCGGCAGCTCAGACAATTAACAGAACTGAAAAAGATTATAATAATTGCAACATCA
>CBKWLJ010000677.1:0-3441 GCA_966675205.1 uncultured bacterium | reverse complement strand
CCAATTTCCTCTAACCGACCGGTAGAAATTCGTCCTTGTTCTGCAATAATGGCAGTTTGTTTACTTAGGGCAAAGGAGGGTGTTCTATGGCCGGTAGCCGAGTTGGTTCAGATTTGTGGATCACTGAGTACATTACGCCCTGGGATATTTATGTTCATGGCGTAACCCAAATTCTGGCTCACAAAAAAACCGTTTACCAGGAAATGTACATTGTGGAAACGGGTGCTTATGGCAAGGGGCTAGTTTTAGATGGAAAATGGCAATCTTGTACGGGTGATGAGTTTATCTACCACGAAGCCCTTGTACACCCAGCAATGATTTTTCATGGGTCTCCTCGAAACATTTTGGTCTTGGGGGGCGGTGAGGGAGCAACAATACGTGAAATCCTGCGTTGGAAGAGTGTTGAGCAGGTGATGATGGTAGATATTGACGGTGATGTGGTAGAAGCTTGCCGCGAACACCTACCAGAGATGCACCAAGGGGCTTTTGATGATCCACGAACCAAGCTAGTCATTGGCGATGCCTTGGATGTTTTAGACAATACCGACCAGAAGTGGGATATTGTCATTTCCGACCTTTCTGACCCCATTGAGGAAGGACCATCGTTTCAACTGTTTACGCAAGAGTATTTTGAGAAAGCTAAAAATGTGCTGGCACCAGGGGGCTATTTGGTTGTGCAAGCTGGGCCTGTAGCACCTGCTGAAGTTAAGCTTCATGCGCGTCTAGTACGCACGTTGCAGACCGTTTTTCCTCATGTGCATTCTGCTATAGCCTATACTCCCACTTACGGCTCACCCTGGGGATATGCGATCGCATCAGAAAATCAGCTTGATACTCGACCCGATCCCGCCGCCATCGACCAAATCCTGCAAGAAAGAACAACGGGGGGTTTTCGCTTGATCGATGGTATTACTCTGTTAGGGATGCTCCAAACCCCTGCTTATATTCGTAATGCGATCGCGCAAGAAACCCAAGTCTATACCCTCAAAGAACCCCCAGCACTGCGGCAAAGTAATGCTTGGACAGTAAGTTAAAGGTTTTTAGAAAAATTAAGCAACCGTACCGTTACAACCAGCTTGGTAGCGAGTACGGTTTTTTAATAGATATTTTTCTCCAAAAATTCGCCTCTGGATGTATTTAAGTTCAACTCTAATAATTGTAAAAATTAATTGCCAAGATGTAATGATTTATTGCGATAACTAAAGAATCAGCAGAAAGCTGACTGTATCACAGCGTACAATTGCCTGCATTACTCATAATCTTTGTTAAGCCAATTCATCCGACTCTCTGTGTTGCTATCCCAATAACTACAGGAGATTCGCCTTCTCTAAAATCCTTATAGGAAAAGACTTTTACTGATAACAGTAGGGCAATTCCTAATCAGAACCGAGAAGGCTGCAAAAATGCAACCTTGCTGCACCAACGCTAACACCATAGAAATTGCTCATGCAGTCTAAGGGTTTGTCCCTCCAGTCATTAGCTTTAGCCCCTGCGATTGACTCTCATTATTTGTCCGTAGCTCCGGATACATCACTTGTTGATGTGATCACTTTAATGAGTCGCTTTCGCAGTTGTATGCTACCCATCTGTGATTTAGACAAAAACGCTGAGAAGGCTCACAAGGAGGGAGATATTTTATGCTTTTCTCAGGAAGAGGAAACGCTTTGTGACCCTGCTGATACTGCTACAGGCTGCGTGTTAGTGGTTGACAATTTCCAACTGGTAGGAGTTTTCACAGAGCGAGATATTGTCAGACTCACAGCGACAGGAAATTCTCTAAAAAACGTCAAAATCGCCGATGTTGTCAGGCAGCCCTTAATTTCTCTTCAACAATCTCATGCTCAGGACATTTTTACAGCTCTAGGTTTATTTCGCCAACATCGAATTCGTCACTTACCGATTGTGGATGATCAGGGGCAACCTGTAGGAATTGTGACCCACGACAGTATTCGCAGGGCGCTGCAACCCGTCAATTTACTGACACGATTGCGGTATGTCAAGGATGTCATGACTACTCAAGTGATTCATGCCTCGCCTCAGTCTTCGGTACTCAATTTAGCCAGACTCATGACAGAACATCAGGTTAGCTGTGTTGTGATTACCGAAGAAAGTGCTCAATCTGTAATTCCCATAGGGATTGTCACCGAGCGAGACATTGTACAGTTTCAGGCTTTAGAACTGGATTTGTCGAGAACGACGACTCAAGATGTGATGAGTACGCCGTTATTTTGCCTTCATCCCTCAGATTCTTTGTGGATTGCCCATGAAGAAATGCACCGTCACCGAGTTCGCCGCTTGGTGATTACGGGAAGTGCAGGAGAATTAGTCGGCATTGTTTCCCAAACTAGTTTGTTACAGGTACTCAATCCAGCCGATATGTACGGTGTTATTGAAATCTTGCAGCAGGCGGTAGAGGAGCGTACTGCCCAATTACAGGAGACAAATGAACAACTACGCCACGAGATTATCGAGCGTCAGCGAGCGGAATTAGCCTTATTGCAAGCGCATGATCAATTGAAAATCCAAGTTGAAGAGAGAACAGCCCAACTCTCTCAAGCTAACGCACGGCTGATGGAGGATATTCAAAAGCGTCAGCAAGTAGAAGCTGCATTGCGCCAAAGTGAAGAAGAATTGAGAAAGCAAGCCACTCAGCTACAACTGACCTTACAGGAACTACATTCCTATCAAACCCAACTCATTCAGACTGAAAAAATGTCTGCTTTGGGGCTTTTGGTGGCTGGTGTTGCCCACGAAATTAACAACCCAATTAATTTTATTTACGGTAATATTGCTTACGCGAGTCAATATATTCAAGACATTATGGATTTGCTGCAACTTTATGAGCAGCACTATTGTTCGCCAATACCCGAAATTCAGGAAAAATCTCGAGAAATTGAGCTGGATTTTGTGAAAATTGATCTGCCTAAACTTCTCCATTCAATGAAATTAGGAGCCGATCGCATCCGGGATTTGGTGCTATCTTTGCGGAATTTCTCTAGACTTGATGAGGCTGAGATGAAGTCGGTGAATCTGCATGAGGGGCTAGATAGTACCTTGTTGATTTTGCAGAATCAGTTAAGAGCCTCAGCCGGACGTTCAGAAATTCGTGTGATTAAAGAGTACGGCGATCTGCCCCTCGTGGAATGCTATGCAGGACAGCTCAATCAGGTGTTTATGAATCTGATCAGTAATGCGATCGATGCCCTCGAAGAGTTGAGAACTAAAGAGTCACAATTTGTCAATGGTAAGTCTCAAGGCTCTGGGCACTCACCAACCATCACCATTCGTACTATCATCAAGGACGCGATCTCTCGAGAAGCTAAGCCGCAGTCGCTATGCTATCAGACACAGATGAGAATACCTGAGAAATCTACCCTTCACGCCGTTATCCAAATCGCAGACAACGGTTGTGGGATGACACAAAGTGTTCGCCAGCGTCTG
>CBKWLJ010000676.1:0-3469 GCA_966675205.1 uncultured bacterium | reverse complement strand
AGCAGGCAATTGAGATATGTGCCAACTGCCTGTAGAGTTGGTGCATGGGTATTACAGTTAGTTACCTATCAAACGATGCTAAGGGTAGCTAACCCCCTAAAATGAATCATCTTTGTCTCCCTGTGAACAGGCCCTATGAGTTCCCTCATCCGCTCATCCGATCAGGAAATTGCTACTTCTTCTTCCTCCGACCTGTTTCTGCGCCATCGTCTCAAAGTTGTAGAGGATTTGTGGGAATCAGTTCTCCAATCCGAATGCGGTCAGGAACTAGTCGATCTCCTCAAGCAACTACGAGACTTGTGTTCGCCAGAGGGACAAGCCACCGACTCACCGACCTCCTCTGTCCATAAGTTAATCGAAAAGCTAGACCTCAATGCGGCAATCCGGGCATCAAGGGCATTTGCGCTCTATTTTCAGTTGATTAATATTGTCGAACAACATTACGAACAGCGTACTCAACAACTCTCACGACGAGCCACATCCAGCCCTCCGGCTGCCACCGATCGCTCTTCTTTAAAATCAGCCAATCTGAAAAAGAATGGTAATTCGGCAATGGTATCGATTAACGCGGTTGAAGCAGAACCCCTCGGTGCTGACCCGGTTGCGGATTTACTGGAAAAAAACTGGCAAGATAAAGCTCCTTTGCATCGAGAGAAGGAGACGTTTCATTGGTTATTTCCCCACTTACAACAGCTCAATGTCCCACCCCAGCAAATTCAGCGGCTCATTGAAAATCTGGATGTTCGGCTAGTTTTCACCGCTCACCCTACCGAAATTGTCCGCCACACGATTCGGGGCAAACAAAGACGGATTGCCAAAATTCTGCAACAGCTAGACCAAGCTGAGGAAGCGTACAGATCGTTAGGGTTGGACTCTTCTTGGGAGATAGAGACCTATAAAGAACAACTCATGGAAGAGATTCGCCTCTGGTGGCGTACAGATGAGTTACATCAATTTAAACCTACTGTACTTGACGAGGTCGATTACACACTCCACTACTTCCAAGAAGTTCTATTTGAGGCAATTCCTCAACTTTATCACCGCCTAAAGTATGCCTTAAAATCTTCGTTCCCTTGGATCAAACCGCCAGCTCACAACTTCTGCAAGTTTGGCTCTTGGGTTGGCTCAGACCGAGATGGCAACCCTTCAGTCACGCCCCAAGTGACTTGGCAAACGGCTTGCTATCAGCGAGAGTTGGTAATTGAAAAATATATTAATTCGGTAGGGCGTCTGATCAATTTGTTGAGCTTGTCGCTGCACTGGAGTGATGTATTACCGGAGTTGTTGGACTCTCTGGAGCAAGACCGCTCCCAACTGCCAGAGGTATACGAACGCCTGTCTATTCGCTATCGACAAGAGCCTTACCGACTTAAGCTAGCTTACATCCAGCAACGGCTGGAAAATACTCGCGATCGCAACCGACAGCTTTACAATTTTTATAATGGCAAGCTCCCTCAGCAAGACCTCCAAGCCAATACAAATCCCGGTATTTACCGTTCAGGTGCCGAATTTTTGGCGCAATTGCGCGTCATCGAACGCAACCTAGCCGAGACAGGGTTGAGCTGTCGGGAGTTGGAGAATTTAATTTGTCAGGTGGAAATTTATGGCTTTAATTTGGCGAATCTGGATATTCGTCAAGAAAGCTCCCGCCACTCAGATACTCTTAATGAAATTGCCGAGTATCTACAAATTTTGCCGAAGCCTTATAACGAGCTATCGGAAGCAGAACGAACCCTTTGGCTGACAACCGAGTTAAAGACTCGACGACCTTTAATCCCCTCTGAAGTGCCATTTTCCGAGAAAACTAGCGAAACCATAGAAACCTTCCGGATGCTACGGCAGTTACAACAGGAGTTCGGCTCCCAAGTCTGCCAAACTTACATTATCAGCATGAGTCACGAGGCAAGTGATCTTCTGGAAGTTCTCTTGCTGGCTAAGGAAGCAGGTCTTTACGACCCAGCCACGGGGATGAGTAGCTTGCAGGTGGTACCCCTGTTTGAAACTGTAGAAGACTTGAAGCGGGCACCAACTGTGATGAAATCGCTCTTTGAGTTACCCCTTTATCGAGCTAGCCTTGCAGGTGGCTATGAAGCGTTGAACGTTAGCCAGCCAGTTGAAAGCCGTTCAGACAATAATCAGCCCTCAAACCAAACTCCCCCTAGTTCCTCAACCTTGACTCCTAACTTACAAGAGGTGATGCTGGGCTACTCGGACAGCAATAAGGATTCAGGTTTCTTGAGTAGCAACTGGGAAATTCATAAAGCTCAGAAAGCGCTACAAAAAATAGCAGAAGACTATGGCATCTGCTTACGCATTTTCCACGGACGGGGTGGTTCTGTTGGTCGTGGGGGCGGGCCGGCGCATGAAGCGATTTTGGCGCAACCGGGTCGCAGTATCAATGGGCGAATTAAGATTACCGAACAGGGAGAAGTGCTAGCCTCGAAGTACTCCTTACCCGATTTAGCGCTCTACCATTTGGAGACAGTGACAACGGCGGTGATTCAAGCGAGCTTGCTGCGTACTGGCTTTGATGATATTCAGCCTTGGAATGACATTATGGAAGAGTTGGCGACGCGAGCTCGTGCTCATTATCGTGCCCTGATTTACGAGCAACCCGACTTTTTAGATTTCTTCCATCAAGTGACGCCCATTCCAGAAATTAGTCAGTTGCAAATTAGTTCGCGGCCTACACGTCGGGGAGGGAAGAAAGATTTCAGTAGTCTCCGGGCTATTCCTTGGGTATTTAGCTGGACACAAAGCCGCTTTTTGCTGCCGAGTTGGTATGGAGTGGGTACAGCGCTCAAGGCTTTTCTGGATGAGGAGCCTGAGGAACATTTGAAGCTGTTGCGCTATTTTTACTTCAAGTGGCCCTTCTTTAAAATGGTCATTTCTAAAGTAGAGATGACATTGGCGAAAGTGGATTTGCAAATTGCACATCACTATGTGCGCGAATTGTCAAGTCCAGAAAACCTCGAACGCTTTGAACGGCTCTACGAGCAGATTACCAGCGAATTTAACCTCACTCGCGACATTGTTCTTTCGATCGCAGGGCACAAACGTCTCCTGGATGGCGATCCGGATTTGCAGCGCTCGGTGCAGCTACGCAACGGGACCATTGTTCCCTTGGGTTTCTTACAGGTATCCTTGTTAAAACGCCTACGCCAGCACAGCAGCCAAACGACATCCGGTATCGTCCATTCGCGGTATAGCAAAGGTGAGCTATTACGAGGCGCACTGTTGACAATTAACGGTATTGCTGCTGGAATGCGAAATACAGGTTGAGAATTGTTGCTTGTTGTTGGTAATTATGTAGTTAGTAGTAGCTAGTAGTTCGTCGCTAGTCGTTCCATAACGACTAGCCCGTATCGATTACCACGAACCACTAACCATGAATCCAATGACTTGATGCAAAGATAATTTTGGATAATTTCTACTGGCTCGATCAAATTCAACCGTCAGATCGCCCCTT
>CBKWLJ010000675.1:0-3482 GCA_966675205.1 uncultured bacterium | reverse complement strand
CTGTCCCTCCCCAGGTTGCTACGCAGAACCTGGGGACTCCCGCGAACACGTTGAATGGGTCACTTATTTCCGCAAATCTGCTCTACAGACTTCACTATCGTTTTTATCCCCAAGTTCCGCTACGCTTCACATTAGGGACTTCCCTCGAGGAGAGTTAATAAATTCTGAATCTTGCCGTTGGAATACGAGAAGATTCAAAATCAGGGGTGAAAAAACCTTACTCAAGTTACCACTAGTCAGAGTTGAGATTGCTGATGCAAAGTGTTGAAACTTTCACACAAGTGACCTTTCACTACCAGAATGGTGAAACAGAATCTTTTGATATTCCAGTAACTCCACAAGCCTTCCAGCAGCAACTGCAAGCCTTACTCAACCAGCCTTGGTTGACTCTACAACTGTTTGATAGCACGGTATTCATTTGTACGGCTCAAGTTGTGAAAGTAGAAGTGAAGCCTCCTGTGTCTGAAATTCAAGGGGATGGTGTTTTCTCCGATGTCCAGCGTGTAACACCGCTGACTCATGGAGCGAAAGTTTAGGAAATACAGGAATTATCACAATCTAAAATTATGCCGACTGTTAGTTTGATTCGTGCTGACTCCTATAATCGACAGCGATTGCGAACTTCTTTAGAAACCTTGCTAGAACCCTTGGGAGGGATGAAAGCGTTTGTGAAAGCTGGCGATCGCGTTTTGCTCAAACCCAACCTTCTCACGGCTGGGCGTCCTGGCAAAGAATGCATTACTCGCCCGGAGATTGTCTCCTGCGTCGCTCAATTAGTCCAAGAAGCAGGGGGTAAACCCTTTTTCGGAGATAGTCCCGCTTTTGGCACGGCTAAAGGTGTAGCGAAAGCAAATGGCTATCTACCCATGATGGAGGAACTCAACTTACCCATTGTTGAATTTCATGGGGTTCGTTACGAAACAGCCAGCAGCACCTTCAGCCATCTGCGCTTGTGTAAAGAAGCTTTGGATGCTGATGTTGTAATTAACCTGCCGAAGGTGAAATCTCACGCGCAGTTAACACTAACTTTAGGTGTCAAAAATTTATTCGGTTGCGTTCCTGGCAAAATGAAAGCGTGGTGGCACATGGAAGCAGGGAAGGATGAGACGCGTTTTGGGGAAATGCTGGTGGAAACAGCACGCGCGATCGCTCCTGACTTAACGATCGCAGATGGTATCATCGGTCATGAAGGAAATGGTCCGAGTGGTGGCGAACCCCGATCGCTAAATATTTTGGGAGCCTCTTCTCATGTTTTTGCCCTAGATCGTTCAATTGTAGAACTCCTCAATGTCAAACCAGCGATTGTGCCTACAGTGGCAGCCAGTCAGCGGCTAGGACTATGTCCAGAGATTACAGACATTCACTTTCCCCACCAGCAACCCCTAGATCTGCAAATCAGGGACTGGAAATTACCCGATGCCTTGATTCCGATTGATTTTGGCGTCCCCCGTGTCATTCAATCCACTTTTAAACACATGTACATCCGGTTTATCAAAGAACCGATAAGAGCTTATGCCCAAAGATAGTTGACAATTTGTAGTTTTTGTAAAAATTGTTACAACGCTAGACAAAAGCGGCAACGTAAGCTTGTACTACCCTCCGATTGCTTAATCTCACCGCCCTATTGCTAGAGGCGGTTTTTTAAATTTATAGCAACGGAACAGCTTACCCATGGGTAGATGACCGTACCTCCAGCGAACAAGCCAGTATCTTTCTTAAGCAAGACTTTCTTGAGATTGTTTTCTAGAAGACAATCAAAATGGAACAAATCGCTAAAATGTAAAAGTAGGTAAGGTCAGGATTGAAAAATCCTTCCCTGACTCCATCCTTTTTTAGACCGAGTTCCAATTAAAATTTATTTATGGAATCCAGTGGCCCGTCTGCCAACTCTTCTGACCCCCACCCTAGTAAGTGGGCAGAGTTTATGGGAGCGGTAATTGCTTTATTAACCCTCACTTTACCCCTGTTCGTTATCGCCAACTACTCCTCAAACCGGGTTGATATTTTGCAACAGACCAATTACTCGCTGCCGAGGCCAGACAAGTGATTATCGAGATAATTGACACAGCAAGCAAGGAAAGACATCGGTCTCAGATGAGGCTAATGGTTAAAGGTTACCAACCTTAAGGGCTTGTCCAAAAATAACTTCACCATTGCCTTTCTTTGGGCATGGCAACATTAATATCTAGGCAAGGATTGGGATGCTCCTGATGCCGTGCCCCTACAAAAGACAGGTTAGTTTTTGGACAACTTCTAAGTGTGCCGAGAAACAATGGGAGTTAGCAACTCGGAGCTAAGCTGCTGAGGCATTTGAGCGTGTCGCTGTTGAAGATTTCGAGCAACGGTATCGCACCCGTGGGTGATCAGCCCAAAATCATGGAGCGTCCGAATCCTCAATCAACAACTGCTGACTACAAACTTGTGAAGATTTGACGAAGATTTATAGACTCAACCGTTTCCAAAGCCATAAACCCCAAGCTGATCGTACCTCTCTTCGCGTAGAATGCTACACGGGGGTTGGTCAACGCTACTCATGAGGCTCAATTTCTTACGCCAATAGAGCTTGCTAAAACACTCCCCCAATCTGCTGTGTCGCTTAAAAATTCGGTAATGGATTTATCACGCATTCCGGCTCAACCCAAATCAGGTCTGATCAACGTTCTCATCGAAATTCCGGCGGGGAGCAAGAACAAGTACGAGTTTGACAAAGACTTACAAGCCTTTGCACTAGACCGCGTGCTTTATTCGTCAGTGCAGTACCCTTATGATTACGGTTTTGTGCCCAATACCCTAGCAGATGATGGCGATCCGCTCGATGGTATGGTATTGATGGATCAGCCAACATTTCCGGGGTGTGTTATTGCTGCACGACCAATTGGGATGCTTGAGATGATTGATGGCGGCGATCGCGACGAAAAAATTCTTTGCGTTCCCGACAAAGACCCACGTTATGCTCAAGTAAAATCTCTTCGAGACATTGCACAGCATCGATTAGATGAAATCTCAGAATTTTTCAGGACATACAAAAACCTAGAGAAGAAAGTCACAGAAATTCTAGGTTGGCAAGATGTCGAGCAGGTCATGCCATTAGTGGAGAAGTGCATCAAAGCTGGTAGCTAGAACTCAAGAGATTTAGTCTAGACCGATGTCCTAGTCAGTGATCAGCAGCAAGTGTTCTTGAGAGGTTTTACGTACCGCTCAAAGTGTACATTAGTCAAACCACCTGATGACCTGTCTGTGACCAAACTCACAGGTAAGTCTGATTGAGGACGCTAAAATTGACTGACTTGACAAAAACTTCCTGACTAAGACTAAGGGTGCTAGAAATTTAAACGTAGGGAAGGTGCGAAATCAATGTTCGTTTTTGTACTGAAAACCCTACGTAATTTCTTATAATTAGGGGACTCCCGCCTCCTTTTTTAGAAAGCCATAGTTACTCACCCGAGCGATGTTTGTTCTCTTGTTGAAGAATAATCTTATGG
>CBKWLJ010000674.1:0-3493 GCA_966675205.1 uncultured bacterium | reverse complement strand
TAAGGACAGACGGGGAAACGCTCCAGAGTTTTGATGATGGCTATCTAAACGGATTTGATAGAAGGAGTGAGGAGTGAGAGGTGAAGATTCAAGTCAAAACTTTAGTGAACAGGATTGGGGTCGAGCCAAACAATGGGCAACGGAAACTTCATCCCCCTGCCAATTTATTACCACTGAACCCTTAGAAAAAAGTGGCGAAATTGGTGAACTCAATGTTTGGGATGCTGTCCGTGATGCCTTTGCCCAGAGGAAATGTCTTGGCTACTGGCGCTATCCCATCTTTTCTAAAGTCGGGAAGTCCCGCAAAGAACCCGATATTTTGATTGCTGACCAAGAACTCGGTCTCATTGTCATCGAAATCAAATCGGTAACCCTTGACCAAATTGTGGCAATTGCCGGACATCGTTGGGAGTTTCAAAACTACTACACCACCAGCAGCAACCCCTATGAACAAGCGGAAAATCAGCTCTTTGCCTTATTGGGATATTGCGATCGCGAATTTTCCCTGCGTCGCCAAGTGAGCGGACGCGCCCTCGTCTGCCTGCCCCTGATTACCGAAGACCAATGGTACAAAAGCGGCTTTTACCAGCTTCCCAGTTGCCCCCCCATCCTCTTCCAAAACCATCTGCGTTCTTTGCCGTCCATCTGCGGTTCCTTAATCAAACAACTTCAGCAAACCCCCCCCATCATCAAAGGTTCTCCCCTCACCGAGAAACAATGGAAACTCCTGCAAGCCGTCATCAGCGGTACCCCAGTCTTCCGCAAAAGGGCACGACCGATGCCCCTCCAACCCTCTGGAAAAACCCGTGCCAGTGTCCTCACCCAGGTACGGCAACACCTGTTTGACTTTGACTTACAACAAGAACGCATCGCCAAAACCATACCCCCAGGTCCGCAGCGAATTCGTGGTATTGCCGGTTCAGGTAAAACCGTGTTGCTGTGCCAAAAGGCTGCACACATGCACTTAAAACATCCTGATTGGGATATTGCCTTTGTCTTTTTCAGCCGCAGCCTGTACCACCAAATTATTGCTCAATTGGATCAGTGGCTATTGCGCTTTAGTAGTGGCGAGGTGGGGTATGACTCAAAAAATGGCAAATTACAAGTCCTGCACGCGTGGGGAGCAAGAAAGCAACCTGGACTCTACAGCACCCTTTGCCGAGTTGCGGGAGTAAAGCGTTTGATTGTTGAAGATACTGAAAGTAAGCGACCCAATGAAGCGCTTGCTGAAGTATGCACAAACTTTCTTCAGCATACGGTCGTCCCTACACTCTATGATGCCATCTTAATTGATGAAGGGCAAGACCTGATTGTGGATAATCATTTAAAGTTTGAGGACAAACAGCCGTTTTATTGGATGGCGTATCAAGCCTTACGACCCGTTGACTCCGCTCAACCGGAACAGCGACGGCTAATCTGGGGGTACGACGAAGCTCAAAGTTTGGAGAGTTTGAATATTCCCAATGCCAGTGAGTTGTTTGGGGAAGAGTTGGGGCATTTGGTGACGGGGCAATATACCGGCGGGATTAGAAAAAGTGAAATCATGCATCGCTGCTACCGTACTCCCGGCCCGATTTTGACGGCAGCGCATGGGATTGGGATGGGGTTGCTGCGTTATGGGGGAATGCTGACGGGGATTACTCGTGCTGAAGATTGGCGTGCGATCGGGTATGAAGTGACGGGGCGTTTTATTCCGGGTCAGCAAATTACTCTACAACGTCCAAAAGAAAACTCTCCCAATCTCGTCCCTGAACTTTGGGATGGGCCAGTGCTGGAGTTTGTGGCATATCGATCGCGCCAAGAAGAACTGACTGCCCTGGCACAAAGCATCCTCTACAATCTCCGCCATGATGGACTTAAACCCTGTCGGGAGATTTTAGTTATTGTTTTAGGTTCCGGTTTCGAGGCGATGAAACTAGAAACGGCTGTAGCGGAATTTTTGATATCCCAAGGCATTGATATCTATATTCCCAGTACTCCAGATTGCAACATCTTAATACCCGATAAGGAAAACCGCGACCCTAATCAGTTTTGGTGTGAGGGTGGGGTTACGATATCGCGCATCCACCGCGCTAAGGGAAATGAGGCGGACATGGTGTATGTGGTGGGGTTGGATAATGTAGCGAAGGATGAGAGCAATCTCCAACTGCGGAATCAGCTATTTGTGGCATTAACTAGAGCCAAGGGTTGGGTGAAGTTGAGTGGGTTGGGTTCCTATCCCATGTATGAGGAGATGTGGCGGGTGATGCGGAGTGGGGACACGTTCACCTTTACCTTCCACCGTCCGCCGCAACGAGAGATTAGTGCAACAGATGTCAGTGAACTGTTGAAGCGTTACGACACTGGGGGGAGGAATTTTCAGAATGCAGATTTGACGGGGGCGCAGTTAGCGGGGGCAGATTTGCGGAATGCGAATTTAATTGGGGCAATTCTCAGGGGTGCGGATTTGAGAAATGCCCAATTGGATGGGGCGAAGTTGGTAATTGCGGATTTGAGTAATGCAGATTTGACGAATGCCAATTTACGGAAAGCGAAACTGGTAGGGGCAAATTTGAGAGAGGCGCGGTTGAGTGGTGCTGATTTGAGTCGGGCGAAGTTGGGGAATGCAGATTTGAGGAATGTTCAGTTAGTTGGGGCGAAGTTAGTGGGGGCGAAGTTGAGTGGTGCCGATTTGAGTGGTGCTGATTTAACAGGTGCGAATCTTGAGGCAGCAGATTTGAGTGATGTGAATTTGAGTGGAGTAGTAATGCCGGATGGGAGTGTTTGTGAATAAGCAGACAGGCGTAAATCAGGAAAAGTGATCGCATATCCCTTCATACTGCACCTGGCACTGTTAGATTGTCTCTCCCATAATTTGGGCAAGAGTGCTAAAGAGGCGATCGCAGTATTGAGAAGCCTTGCGTACCTTGGTAGCATCCAATTTCTTTAATAGATCCGAAGCATGTTGTATCTTTTGATATTCTCCTTTCGATGTTGTGTTTCGGGTAGCTTCCTTGAGGCTTCGCACCAAAGAATCCTTATCTATCTTCTCTACATTTGGATTTTTAGGAATTGAATTTTCTCTAAATCCCTGCCCATAGTACTTTTTTAATGTATCAATATCAGCAATAAACCAAGCCTCCATCGTTTGAACCATTAAATGGCAATGAGTATTATCAACGCCGGGTGAATCCCAATTATCTCTGAGCTTTAAATGCTCCCAAGGAGATTTTTTAACAGGAGCTTCTGAATCAACAAGTAGAACATTAAAGGCATCTGAGTGGTCTTCCAGAGCATTCTTAAAATTATAGAAAGCATCATTACGAGAACCACAAATAATAATCTTCCACTTAATTCGCTTACTCTGTGCGATCTTCACAACATCTTGAAGAAAGCCACTAAAGCCTTCGCGTATTCGAGCTTTTGTCTCTGTTTTATCCCCACCACCTTCTATATAAATGCGGATTTCTTTTATCATCGGTTCCCCCCGATTTCACCCATCCGCCAAAGTTCA
>CBKWLJ010000673.1:0-3499 GCA_966675205.1 uncultured bacterium | reverse complement strand
GGATCTAACGATTTTGCAAGAAAAACCAGCTTAAATGTTCTTTAATCGATAATACAGCTAAGCATTAAGCGAAAGAAAAGGGGAAGATGAAGAAACTGTGTAAAATCTGTGAAGAAAATTTGTGAATCTCATAAATTATTACTGAGAGTATAATTAAAAAAA
The DNA here is from genome assembly GCA_966675205.1 of uncultured bacterium. GTDB lineage: Bacteria > Cyanobacteriota > Cyanobacteriia > Cyanobacteriales > Coleofasciculaceae > JBFLZA01. The sequence continues at coordinate 3,337 of CBKWLJ010000673.1, read as the reverse complement.
TTGCTCATATGCCTGGATTTATTGAGCTGGAACAAACCTTCACGAAAGATAAATACCACTCTCTCGTATAATTCTTGTTATACAGCTAGGATGCACGACTAATTGGTGATTACCTTTTAGCATTGCTCAAAAGAGCGATCGCACCTGTATTACACATCATTTTTCACCAGGAAGTTCTGAAATCCCTGAAGTATAAGAGGAACAGTTCAAGGCTAACGTGGAGTGCTGACATCCTTGATTTTTTATAGCTGTCCCCATAAAGGTTAAGACAGATTTAACGACCCAAACGACCAGGTATTAGTAATAAACTTAATAGCCTTGGAGCTTTTTGGCTTTTGCCATACCTTTGCCCTCACCCTACTTGTCATATGTTGTAAACAGCCAGGTATTGCACCACTGCTTGCTCGGCAAGAGCAAACACCCAGATTGAAAAACTCAATAGGGTACACCAATAACAGATAATGAATCCCTGTCCCCTAATGACAACTGAAAAATGACTAAAACTGTATGGGTGTTTCCAGGACAGGGTTCTCAAGCCGTTGGCATGGGATTAGATTTAACCGATCTACCTTCTGCCCAGTCAAAATTTGAAAAAGCTCAGGAGATTCTAGGATGGGACATTCTAGAAATCTGCCAAAGTCAGGATGATCAACTGGCCCGCACGCTCTACACTCAACCTTGCCTGTATGTTGTTGAGAGCATTCTAGCTGATGTACTCCTGGAACGAGGCAACACTCCCGATCTCGTAGCCGGCCACAGTTTAGGAGAATATGTTGCTCTTTATGCCGCTAGGGTATTTGACTTTGAGGCAGGCTTACGTCTAGTCAAACGTCGGTCAGAATTGATGGATAGCTCGTCTGATGGCATGATGGCAGCACTGATTGGGTTTGACCGGGAGCAACTCGAGCAACAAATCCAAGAAACGCCGAATGTTGTCCTCGCCAATGATAATAGTCCTGCCCAAGTGGTAATTTCTGGGACACCGGAAGCCGTAAAGGAAGTCATGGATAAGATTAAGGTAAAACGGGCCATTCCCTTAAATGTGTCCGGTGCTTTTCACTCCCCTTTAATGGCAGATGCTGCTGCACAATTCCAAGAGGTTTTGGAATCTGTCCCGTTTACCGATGCACAAGTGCCTGTGCTGTCGAATGTAGAACCCTTACCAGCAGTTGATGCAGCTACCTTAAAAAATCGACTACAGCGTCAGATGACAGGTTCGGTACGGTGGAGGGAAATCACGATGCAACTGCCCGTGGAAAACATTGAACGAGTGGTGGAAATTGGTCCTGGCAAAGTTCTGACCAGTTTAATTAAACGGATGTGTCCTAACTTAGCGTTAGAGAACGTTGGAAGCCTCACCGAGTTACCTGCCTAAGAAGTTCAACTCGGAACATTCATCGTTTAAAAGCTTCAACCTTCCAACTTTCCAATCTCCAACCTGAGCTACGCCCCACTGCGCTAACAACCTTCTAACTTAGTACAGACGTTTTGCCAGAACGTCCTACTAACCTTCAACTTTCAACCTTCAACCTTCTAACACCTTCCATGGGCAGAAACCGCGAACCAGTTGCTAGCTTAGTCCTCTACCACATTTTTAAGTGGTCGGTCGTCAGCCCGATGCTTCACGCTTACTTTCGGGGTCGCATCTATGGTGCTGAAAATGTACCGCAAGAAAAACCCTTAGTGGTAGTGTGCAATCATGCTAGCTATTTCGATCCACCCATTGTATCCAGTTGCTTACGGCGTCCTGTGGCTTTCATGGCCAAGGAAGAATTGTTTCATATTCCCATTCTGAAGCAGGGAATCAAGCTGTATGGAGCTTATCCTGTGAAGCGAGAAGCTGCAGACATCAGTGCGATTCGCTCAGCGCTCAATTGCTTAATAGATGGGTGGGCTGTCGGTCTATACTTACAAGGAACACGAACACCTGACGCCCGAATTCTAGATCCAAAGCCAGGTGCTGCCTGGATTGCGGCTAAAGCAAAAGCTCCAATCTTGCCAGTCAGTTTATGGGGTACTCAGGAAATTCTCGCCAAAGGTTCACCCATACCGCGACCTGTTCCTATAACAGTACGGATTGGTCAGGCTATTGATGCTCCCACTTCGACTAAACGGGAAGAACTCGAAGCTGTTACCCAGCATTGCGCTGAAGTCATTAATGCCATGCATGACTTAGGTCGTTAAGCCAACAGCCACAGAGGCGAACTATCCTGAAAAGGAAGTTATCTATTCGCTTCCGGTCTAATTTTTATGAGTGAGCCATCTATAAAAAATTTTTTGGAGCGACTCAACAATTCGGTGTTAATCCGATTTTTACTTCTGTTCGCCTCTGGCTGGGCATTTATCCAGATTTTGGATTACTTTGAAACCGTTGTTGTCATTTTTACCGTTGCAGCGATTGTTGCTTTTCTACTCAGCTATCCAGTGGGATGGCTGCGTCGTTTTTTACCCCATAGCCTAGCCGTTATCTTCGTTTTCTTACTGGGTATGGTATTTCTTGCCAGTCTTGCCGTGACAGTAGGGTTGGCGGTGTTCTCGCAAGGGCAACAATTAATTCAAAGCTCAATCGTTTTTTTAAATTCTCTACTGCCGTTAATACAGAGCATAGAAGAGTTTCTAAGGAATCGAAATATTCAAGTAGATTTATATGCTATTGAGGAACAACTGAGAAGTCAGCTTTTAGCAGGGCTGGGTACAGGAATCAGTTATAGTATGGAAACTGTTAAAGGTTTCTTTTCTAACATTTTTATTTTTATTTTTATTGCAGCGATTACCTTTTTTATGCTCTTTGACGGAGAAAGAATTTGGAATTTTATATTAAATTTTATTCCTAAACATTCACAAGCTCGATTTGACCAAGTCATTCGACGCAGCTTTTTAGGCTTTTTTAGGGGGCAAATTATAATAACATTATTTTTGATAACTTCAACTTTTATTGTCTTTCTAGTCTTAAATGTACCTTTCCCTTTACTGCTTTCATTAATAGTTGGATTTTTTGATGTCATTCCTGGAATAGGAGCAACGCTAGGGGTTATAACCATTTTTTTTATTGTGCTATCTCAAAATTTGTGGTTATCTTTTCATGTTTTATTGGCTTGCATTATTCTTCAACAAATTCAAGATAATTTGATTGCCCCTAGAGTGATGCAAGGTGCATTGAAAATTAATCCTGTTGTGGTGTTTTTTGCATTATTAATAGGGGCTAGAGTAGCAGGTTTATTGGGGATTTTTATTTCTATTCCTATCGCTGGTGCGATTGTGAGTTTGTTTGAAATTGAGGAAATGAAATCAGAAGAATAAACCAATTTATTCTGATTGTTTCTGCCCCTGTTAACTT
>CBKWLJ010000672.1:0-3511 GCA_966675205.1 uncultured bacterium | reverse complement strand
TCATGAATCGCCCCTACAAATGGCGGTTTAACAGTAAATTTGCGTAAGTCCTGAATCTATTGAGGATGGCTATATATAGCCCCCTTTTAATGAAACAGATGTTTCTCTCTCAGCTTTCCCAACTTGCTTAACAAGGGGTTATTTAACTCGGATTTGGGATTACTGCTCTTGAGCGGCCAAGGCTTTGCGGTAAACAATCTTATCATCGCCTGCTTTGTAGAAGTCGCGTATCCGTGCTTCCTCTTGGTAACCGCACTTGCGGTAGAATGCCCTTGTGCGCTCGAAGCTAGCCAGCCCCGATGTTTCCACCAGCAGCAAGCGCTCACCGCGTGCCGTCAACGCTTCCTCAATGTAGCGCAGCAATGCCGCACCGCGTCCTTGCCCTTGGCGATCGGGCCGGACGGCGATCAAGTACAGGTTCCATGTCCCATTCGTCATCCGTTCCGGCGCGCAGTACGCGACTCCCACCGGCCCGTCGTCGTCATCGGTGATCCAGAATTGCTCGCTGTCGCTGTCGCCGGCGAAGTAGTCGGCCAGCATTTTGTTGAGCACCTCAAGCTCGTTTGGCTCGAAACCGATCGCATCAGTCAGGGCAAGCAGCGCGGTCGTGTCATCGGGTAGAATAGGTCGAATCAAGGCGAACTCCTCTGAATTTCACTGGTATATGATGAAAGTCGCGTCTTCTAACGTTTGTGCAAAAGCAGGCGGGGCTTCCGGAGAAAAAGCTAATCTCGTTGCCAGAGTGTAATGCTGCTATCTGCACCACCACTGGCGATGAACTGTCCATCAGGACTCACCGCCACAGACATTACTGAACTCCCTGTATCTTCAGAGAGGACAGCCAAAGGTTGGCCGCTTTGTACATCCCAAATCCTAATCGTACCGTCTGCACTACCACTCAGCAGGATGGATGCGTCTGAGCTAAATACGACTGACAAAATTGGCCCTGCATGGCCTTGAAAAACGTTGAGGAGTTCTAAGGTTCCTAGCTGCCACAACTTAACGTTGCCATCGCTGCAACCTGCCGCTAAGATTTCACTATCAGGGCTAATGGCAAGAGAGCCTATGGAACTGAGATTCCCTGTGAGTGTGAGTGCGGGAGAGGGTTGGATATCTCCCTCTGTATCGAGCAATCTCAAGCTAATGATGCCGTCACTGCCTCCACTCGCCAGCGTTTGCCCATCTGCACTCAGCGCTATTGCCGATACCTGTCCGGCAGTTTGAGTGAGGTTACCCAATAATTCTCCTGTATCCAAACGCCACAGCTTGATTGTTTCGTCGAAACTTCCACTAATCAGCGTTTGACAATCTGGACTAATTGCTAGTGATCGCACTGAACTCGTATGACCTTTTAGAGTCTTAATCGATTCTCTCGTATCCAGACGCCACAGCTCAATCTTCTCATCAAAACTTCCACTTGCAAGCCGTTGTCCATCCGGACTCATGGCAAGGCAAAGCACTCCCTTGGAATGTCTAGATAAAGTATCGATCAGTTCTCCAGTCGGCAATTGCCACAACTTGATGGTTTTGTCATAACTACCACTCGCAAGAATTTGCCCATCCGAACTCATGGCAAGTGAGCCCACCCAGTCTAAATGTCCTGTTAAAGTGCGTAAAAAACTCCAGCTTGGAGGGGCGGGTGAAATATTTTGTGGTTTTTCTACAGGTAGTGTTTCTGTTGTTGGAGGGGGTGAAACTTGGGGCGATTCTTCAGGTATAGAGGGAATAGATGAGGCGGTAGAAACTGGAAATGCACTAACAGCAGAAAGGTTTGATGTTGAAGTGTTTTCAGGTAGATATGTGGAAAGAGTGCTTTCCGATTCATCTTTTGGACGCTGCTGGGTGTCTGGTAGCTGGCGATAAATCCGGGAAATTTCAGCGGTAGCGGATGCGATCGCTTCTTCTAAACGGTCTACTCTAGAAAGCAGGGACGCACTATTGAGATATTGCACCACACTGTTGAGGGATTGCTCCAAGCTTGCCAATCGTCCTCTAAACTGAATTATTTGCAGGGCGCTGGATTGCAGTTCTGGGGATTCTAGTTGAGCAAGATACTCTGGAATTTGAGCTTTTAAGGTTGCGATCGCGTCTTGAAGCTGTTGTTGATGTTGAGTATAGCTTTCTTCTGAAACTTGCCGATGCAACTGAGTCATCGCTGCTGCAATTCGACGCTTCATCTGTTGTTCTAAGCGTAGGCGATTAATTAAGTTCAGTAATAAAGCGATCGCAACAGGAACTACGGCATAAACAATTTGCCCTAACGCTAGCGCTACAGCCCCGCCAATGAAAGAGCCGAGGATAAATACAAACTCTGCTATCTGTAGACGGTGCTTCAACATGCCACAAGCCCTGACTGTCAACAGCGCGGTTAATTTAACGCTTAGTAATGCAGGTCTCAAACCCAGATTACTATAATTACAAGCTTGCGCCTGATTGTACCAACACAATGTTAAAGTTCCTACTTTTGCAACAAAACGCTGACTAATAGCATTTCCTCTCTAGAGTAGGGGTAATATCAATAAAGCTGCCCTCAGAGGTCGAATCTTAATTAATCTTGAAAATACGAACGCCCAATGAATACTTGCCTTCCCTGCATCTTATTCGAGATGATAGGTGTGAGCATCAAGAGGTAATGTTTGGTTTGGTTCACTGTAATAGCGATCCGCTTGCAGCAGCGCAAGCGCTATCGTATTTTCACTCTCTAACCGCGCTTTAACTCAGTTGACTGACAAGATGCTGTACCACTTCAACGACTCGACGAGCAAAACTAGAATCAACAGCTACTTTTTCTCTCTTGTGCATCACTGTATTTCGGATATTAATGGCTTGAGCCAATATCTGGCAATCCTCTTGAGAAATTAAGTTCTGCTCATAAAATGTGTGAGCGAGTTCCTGTGGAGTTTTTGACTCAAAATCAATGGAGTGACGTTCTGCGAGCGAGCGCATCACTGCTTCAGTTATAAATACAGCAGAGCAAACGGCAGCATCAAAAGCTTCTAACTCAATAATTTCTAAAACTCTTTCGAGATAAATTTGAATATCATGTAAATCTCGACGCGGATAATCATACAACTGATTGTCTTCAGGTGTTTTCCGTATATCTTGTGCTTCTAAATTGCTTTGTGTAGTCATAGGACTAATTCAGTTAGAGCGGGAGATACATCAATTCTTACATAAACAAATGGTTCACTTTTTGCTAAAGCTTCAGTAATAGTCTCAGGAAGGTTCTGAATGTTAGATAGATTCCTAAGATGGCGCTTTCTAAGCGTAAGGTCAGTGATTTGTTTATCATCGATATAAACTAATAGATTCAAGGCATCGAGAATGGGCTTGGCAATGTTATCAATATCGGGTGGATTCGCAGCGTAGTAGTGAATGATGATAATTTGAACTGATTCAATAGTCGGAACTGTTCCAATAGGTAACTGAGAAATGGCAGCTTGACGGACTTTGGTTTTCCACGATTGGAGTAGAACACGGTTATTGGTTTGTAACGAGATGGGTGAGCCTG
>CBKWLJ010000671.1:0-3565 GCA_966675205.1 uncultured bacterium | reverse complement strand
GCTTTGTCGCGGAAGCGCGATACATTCCTTCCGGATCGATGCTGCCAACGCTACAAATTAATGACCGCCTGATCATTGACAAGCTCAGTTACGAATTCCGAGACCCAAAGCGGGGAGACATTGTCGTATTTTCACCGACTCAAGCCCTCAAAGCGCAGAATTTTAAAGACGCCTTCATCAAGCGTGTGATTGGTCTTCCTGGTGAAACGGTTGAGGTGAGAGATGGGCGGGTTTACGTCAACAATCAACCTTTACAGGAACAATATATAGAAGAGAGACCAAACTACCAGTTTGGTCCCGTAACTGTGTCGCCGAACCAATACCTTGTACTAGGAGACAATCGTAACAATAGTTACGACAGCCACTACTGGGGCTTCGTACCTCGGACAAATATTATCGGGCGAGCTGTAGTGCGCTTCTGGCCTCTCAATCGGCTTGGCGAAATCGACCCTCAACCGTCCTATCCCGCTTCGCTGAAGCAGCAGTGAGAATTGATCAGGGGTTTAAAAGTTAGCAGGTTAACAGGTTGCAGGTTAACAAGTTAGCTGGCAAAAAACTGGGAGAGAAGATTTTAACCTTCAACATTCAACCTCCCAACCTTCCAACCTTGTAACCTTCAACTCCCCGGACACCATATTTGCACAACACGACCTGTCAGTTCTTTCCCCAGCCAAGGCGTGTTATGGGAAAGAGATTTGAGTGTGCGTTTCTCAACCGTCCAAGCTTCTTGGGGATTAAACAGAGCAAGTTCAGCGGGTTGCTCTGGAGCGATCGCACGGGGATTTTGTTGTAGACAAATTGCGGGTTTTGTGCTAATGCGTTGCCAAAGTTCCAGCGCTGACCAATCACCCTTCTCGACTAAGGTTTGCCAAAGTATCGGCAAAGCTAATTCTAAACCGATCGCACCCGGAGGAGCTTCAGCAAAGGCGACGGTTTTCTCTTCATAAGTGTAAGGGGTGTGGTCAATTGCGATCGCATCGATAATTCCCTCTCGAACACCTTGTAGGAGTGCTGCTTGGTCAACCGGGTTACCTAAGGGCGGTTCCAAGCGCAAATTAGGGTCATAGTTGCTCAAGTTTTCGGTATTAAGCAGTAAGTGCATCCATGTCGTACTCGCAGTTACAGGCAATCCTTTTGCCTTCGCCTCTTCAATGAGTTCAACACTGCGGCGCGTGGAGATACGCATCAGGTGTACAGGAGTACCAATGGCAGTAACCAGTTCCAAGATAGCAGCTAGAGCAGTAGATTCTGCGATCGCAGGATTTCCAGGTAAGCCAAAGCGAATGGACTGCACGCCTTCTCGCACCACCCCATTACCCGCTAATTTTTGGTCGCTAGGCATGAGGGCTAAGGGTTTACCTAAAGGTTGCAGGTATTCCAGCATTCGTCGCAGTAACCCTAGATTCGATAGGGGACGCCCATCGGTTAAACCAACCACTCCTGCTGCTGCCAATTCAGCGAGTTCTGTCATTTGCTGCCCTTCAAGTTCTTGCGTGAGGGCACCCCAAAAATGAATCTGAGGTAGGGTGGTAGGGTTGCGGAAAGCTGCCTCCCGACGCACCTGTTCCCGCAATCGGGCTAAACCGGAAGGGTTATCGACGGGAGGGGCAGTATCGGGCAAAATGGTTAAGCGAGTAAAGCCACCTGCTGTTGCCGCATCTAGCAGTGATGACCAAGTTTCCCGTTCCTCAAATCCCGGTTCTCCGGAGTGGCTGTAAAGGTCTACGAGTCCTGGTGCTAAAATCAATCCTCGGCAATCTCGCACCGAGGTGTCGGCAGGCATTTCAGAAATATTGTCGGCAACTGCCTTAATCAAGCCGTCTGCAATCAGCACATCAGCCAGTTGGTCAGTTCCCGAAACTGGGTCTAATACTCGGACTTGTTGAAGTAGTTCACTGTTCATAGGGGTTAGAGTTTACCATATCCATAGACCTAACCTAAAATGGCAAAAAAAATCAGCTAATTAGCAAAAATGCCGATTTAATGGGTATTTTCTGAAAAAAGTCTTTCCTTTGTTGACTTCATTAAGAGTCTTTAAAGGTAGGGTGGGCACTGCCCACCTTACTGTTAAGTAGGGTTTGTTACTTATACCTATAGCGTTAGCGGCGATAATAGCGTCTGCTGGGTTTATGCGATCGCATCTTATTGCTGCTACTCGCTCCTTTACTGGGGGATACGGGGCAACAGCAGTTAGGATGAAAGCGACAAATCATGAATTGAACTCCAGAAATGTCGAACAAGCTGACGGAGATACTTGGCCCTGATGGGGAGACAATCTATATCCAATACGACGACGAAGAGAGTGATGAGCTTCAAGCGGTGGGATTTATTGATGATATTAAGGAAAGAACGGAACGATTTAAAACAACAATGGTCAGTACAGTGAGGGGCTATTCAAAGATAGTCCTCGACACCGTACAGACAAGTATGGCTGACCTGCGTACTCCCAGTAAAGTGACGATGGAATTTGGCTTACAAGCTGGAGGGGAAAGCGGGATTCCTTTTGTTACCAAAGGAACAGCGCAAGCCAATGTTAAGGTGACGATTGAGTGGGATTTAAGTAAAAATAAACAGCCTTGAACTCAGAGCTTCCACTAACGCACTCACCCGCAAGGGAATTAATCCCCTTGCTCATAGCTCGAATCCGCTCAAGTGGACTCAATTAACAAAACTACAAAATTGTTAAATTTTCTCGTTGATTGATAGCCCTCTTGAGAGAACTTCTGCTATTAGCTCCGGAATTGATTCCGGGGCGGTTGTAGAACTCGTATAAATATCAGTAGAACCTGAAATAGCCGGCTTGCCATGAATCATTACAACATCGATCGCCTCAGAGAATCGATGGTAAAAATCCTCGGTTCAGATGGGCAGCCTATTGCAGGTTCAGGATTCATTATCCGTTCAGATGGGTATCTCGTCACCTGTCACCATGTTATCTATCTATTGGATGCGCTGAATGTCGAGTATCAGGGGCAGATTTACGCAGCAGAGTGGTGCGAAGAACTCTCTAACCCAGAGGTTGATATTGCGATTCTTAAGATAGATATCAAGGATGCTAAGGCTGTTCCGATTATCAATCCTCAACATCTCTCAACTTCCGTAACTGTCTATGGATTTCCTCCATCCCAAAAAAAGTACTTCCCAGAAGGTATCGCTGTCTCTGCCCAAAGTATCCGGCGCAGTCCGCCTCTCAATACTGTCTCCACCTATCGGACTCGTGAAATAAAAGCTACTAATCCTTGGAATAAACTACCCCAGGAAAATTCTACGTTTCTATCTCACAGAATTGATGCCAAGGTGGACTCAGGAACTAGTGGAGGAGCAGTTTTTGCTGAAGAGTTTGGCGGGGTGGTAGGGGTGATTCAATGTAGTAAAAGTGATGAGAGTTATGTCATTCGCTGGGACAATATTAGAGCATCTCTGGACAAGCTAGGATTAGAGCCTCAGAAGAGTGCTGTCTGTAACTTTCTGCAAGATATCGAGGACAATTTCAAGTACATTAGCCTTTTCCATACCCAACAACCAATCATCCTGAAAGAACAATATATTTTCATTCAGGTTACGC
>CBKWLJ010000670.1:0-3604 GCA_966675205.1 uncultured bacterium | reverse complement strand
ATAGTCTCCCTTTTTACTTTGGCTTCAGATTCCCTTTTTATAACCTAAATTTAAGGCTGTACCATAGAGGATACAGCCTTCTCAAAATTTTATAACCCCAAAAAATTATTTCAAATTCGTGATCAAGATTGCAAAATTTTTAAGTGGAGGTGAAAAAGATGAATAATAGAAAAAAGTTTTAAGAATTCTGGCTATTGATGATGATGACCTATTTTTAGATCTCCTTTTAGAATGGCTGGAATTCCATGGATTTCAAGGGATGGGAGCGCAAAAAGGTCTTTTGGGCTTAGAAGTTGCTAGAGAGCAGCTACCCGATTTGATTATTTGCGACATTTGTATGCCTGAACTCAATGGTTATCAGGTTTTGAGGAAATTGCGAGAAGATCCAATTACTGCCAAAATTCCTTTCATTTTTCTGTCCGGTGAACCGAGAGAGCAGAATTATCGGTATGCCATCAAATTGGGTGCGAATGATTATGTCCCCAAATTCAGCCTAACAGGACAATTGCTTCAGGCAATCCAGGCTCAACTAAAACCCCTTCAGTTGGCTCCCTTATAGGGGGAAACTAGACATTTAGAGTTTTTCACCTCTACAGGACTTATTATTGATGCGATCGCTCAATTGGGTAAGTACCCGGCCTTCTTGTCAATGCGTAAGTCCTTTTTTGTGGCAAACTTTCACCCAAAAGAGCAACTCCTACCAAGTTGCAGTCAAAGATAGTACTTTCTCTCCCCTAGCTTCTAGGAGTTCCTCCAGCTCTGTCTATCTACTACGTTTGAACGCAACTCGGTATCAGCTCCTACTCCTCGCTTCAGATTCACTCTCTGACCGAAATCAATGGGTAAACTGAAGATAGTTCCACCAACAGTGGACAATCTGTAAGAGCGGCACAAACCTTCTTGATTTTCCAGTTATACTGGCTGAAACTCGACAAGGATGAGTACTGCTAAGACTGACTCTATTGTGTTTACTAAAAAACGAGGCCAGGGTGATATTAGTTCATTGGGTTTAAACCGTTACGATAAGGGAACCATCATTGCCAAAGGGGTAGAGATGGTGTACTACTCTGGTCAACGACGTTTTCAGGCTCTTCAAGGAATTAACTGGGAAATCAAAAGCGGTGATATTCAAATATTGATGGGGCCTTCTGGATCAGGGAAAACGACCCTACTCTCCATTTTGGCAGGGTTACTGACCCCCACAACTGGCACCGTCTACTTGCTGGGGCAAGAAATTACAACCATGTCTCGCTCTAAGCTAGCACGCTTTAGGCGACGCAACATCGGCTTTATTTTTCAAAACTTTAATTTGTTTCCAGCACTGACAGCTGCGGAGAATGTGGAAGTCGTCCTGAATATCAAGGGAGTTCGAGGCAGACAAGCTCGCTACCAAGCACAAACTTTACTAGAACATGTGGGTTTGGGACTGCAAGCGAATCAAAAACCAGCTGATTTGTCAGGAGGACAAAAACAGCGAGTTGCGATCGCTCGCGCCTTAGCAGGGAACCCACAGATTATCATGGCTGATGAACCGACAGCCTCTTTAGATTCTCATAGCGGTCATACTGTTATTGAACTCCTGCGTCGGTTGGCTAAAGAAGGAGGGTGTACAGTGCTGATGGTAACGCACGATCCTCGAATTATTGATGTTGCTGATCGCGTTGCTTATTTGGAAGACGGAGTGTTAAAAAATGGAAAATAAACGGCGCGAATTAATAATTCGTAGTATTGGCTCTCGCATTAGCAAGCTACGTAATTCGTAATGGACTTCGTCCCACGGTAAAGACCATAATTGATATTCAGATGGGGATTTAAACCTCAACTAAATATAGGCAACTAGAGCGTTTTTGTGAACTCTAGCTCGTCTTGAATTACGGCGAACCGTTAGCACAGTGTTGAACTCCTCAATTGTTATCCATGATTTTATATGCATGAGGTTGTATAGCAGTCGCCACAATTGTTAGGACACTATTGTGTTCCCTGTGTCCTTTAAAGCCCAATATAATGTCCTAACCAATATGTCCGTTGCTATATCTTCTTACTATTACTAGTTAAAGCATCATGTTTTGGAAGATGATTACTTACCCAATCTGCATTTTCTCGGAGTACATGATAGATACTACCGCGAATTAGATTTTCTAGGCGAATTCGAGCTTCCAGAGGAAAATTTGTAGGCTGAATGGGTCTAGATAATTCTTTTTTATTCTTAAATTCTGTATAGCTATTGGGAAGATGATTCAGAACGTGAGCAATCAGCTTTTGACGCAACTCAGGCATTGAAAAGGCTAATTGATAGGGATATTGAGGATAATCTGCCAAAATCGATTCGATTTCTGTCAGTACAATGGGTACTATTCGGTTCGGATTGGACATTTTTAGATTTTAAAACAACTGCTGCAAAGTTATTTTTTAAATCACTCAATTATTTTAAGGTAATTTTTACTTTAGATGATTGAGTGAAGTCAATTCATGCAAAATTAGCCTGTTTATATCAAATTTCAGTAGTAAACAATTTGATTAGATGACTTTTTTGCTACACATTTAGAATAGCATACATCTAATATTTTAAATATCTACAACTTAGTTTATTTGATTAAAAATAGAAGTACGGCAACTAATAAATCTAAATTTTTTTGCTCCTAAAAATTAAACAAAATAGCGTAATTCTTACCTAGACCCGTTCTTCTAGGAAATGGTGTATTAAGAAAATTAATTTTTGATAACAATATTTCTAATATTTACTTAAATACAATCAGTTACGGATGTTAGGCTACTGCCCAAAGGGGTATTTGTTGAGTTCTCTTCCTCGATTAAAAGACGATATTTTAGATTAATGGACAAATGAATTAGTGTTAATCTGGCGGGACTTAGACAAAAAGTGAGGAAAATGGCTTCAAACCTAGACAGAGAAAAACTTTTAGCTCGAATTGGCATAAGTCTAGTACTGACAAGGGTTTATCCTCACCCAGAGAGGTTTCCAGCCCCTTTAGGGGCGAGAAGTTATCTAAGTCCCATATCACCACCTATCGTCTAAGTAGATATAGCAGTCCTAGATGATTGGTGAGAAAAATGAACCACAGATGCACATAGATGTACACAGATAAATGACGAAGTTCTTACAATTCATTTAGGATGGCTATATTTGCTGAAAAATTTAACAACAATAGGATTGGGGAATTTCAAGAATTAGGGAAGAATAGCTAAGTTGCCACCAATCTAATGAAGTCAGTGAGACGAAAAATATTACTGGTCTACTGTAACTGCGTTGTGCTTATCTCAAGGGCTTCCTGGCAGCTTCCGTTTTCCCGCAGGAGTGAATCTAACTTGGGTTCACTTGATTATCATTCTCGCCAGTTAACTCCTGGTGAGCGCATTAGATTCTATCGTTTCTGTATTAAAAAAATGCTTTTGATCTATTAGTAATTTATTTCAGATTAAACTTTATAGAACGAAATTAAGTAATTTTTATTTATATTTTATAGAATTAAAATCTATAGTTTTTCAAATCAACTAATCAATCCAAAATTTTATTTTTTTAGGGCAAATAGCCGAATCTTGCATCGCTGTCCTAAGTCAGGATATCTTTTAAAAATCATTGTCAATC
>CBKWLJ010000669.1:0-3608 GCA_966675205.1 uncultured bacterium | reverse complement strand
TTCCGGCAGTACCATGCGAGTCTCAATTCCCCGCTTCCGGAGTGCTTCCATAACACCTAGCGCAGCATTATGAAGGGGTGGTAACTCTTGCCGAGTATCAGCGTAGAGAACGGTTAGACTTTCCGGCTTGGGAATGCGCCCTTGCTCAATCAAGTGAGCTACCAGTGTGACAGTTGCTGACGAGTCTTTCCCACCACTGAATGCAACTGCCCAGTGTTTGTACAATGCGCCATAGTGTGACAGAGATTCAGCAGACAGCTCAATGCTCTTAGTGAGCGTCAAGCGATCCTCTTCAAATAAACTCGGTGTCCTCACAATCTCTGTCCCCTATCCCCATCATCTATCATCTCTTTACCCAAGGTAGCTTGAATGTTGCACTGCTATAGCGAAAACTTTCAAGCAAACACTAGGACAACTAAAGATAACACTAAGTTAAGCGCAGAGTACGATAACAGCCGTTAGATTAGAGAACGCCTGAAAAATTGCTATTCCTGCATCGATGCACTTTCCTTCGATCCCCCTAAATCCTCTTAAAAAGGGGGACGCATGAGTTGATTCTCTCCCCTTTTCAAGGGGGGCTGGGGGGGATCTGATACTTCTCAGATTAGTTGCGCCAAGCTCTCCCCTTATCCTCTCTATATTTTGGAATGCCTGGAGTACTGACATCTTGAAGCATGGCTACAATCCTTCGGGTGGGCAGGAGTACACTAACACGAGACTTAGCTTTTCAACTTCTGTAGGCTCCTGCCCACCCTACAACTTGTCTACTTGAGAAGACAAGAGTTGCTGTGCTTTTTTCATAATAAATTGAGGGCGAACTGAAGTATTTTTAATGCTATTGGGGTCAGTTACCGCAACTTCCTTTCCCCACCCACGCAAATCCTTAAAAAATCCGCTCGGTGTCATATCCAAGTCCCGACAAGTATTATGCGGCTCCCCTCCCCATGACCAAGCCAAACAGCCAATTTCCAACCGCTGGCACTCTTTCAATATATGTTTATAGGCAACCTTTCCCTTACACCCATCTTGGTGAGCAAACTCTCCAACAATTAAAGGCAGATTTAAATCAACCGCTTTTTCTAGTGCCTTGGTGATTTTTTCTCGATTATTATCACCCGAATACCAGTGAATCGAAAACATCAAATTGTGGTCAGGGTCTTGCTGCTGCAACCAATTTCCCGTATTCAGCAGTTGTTGCATATTTCTCCCCCAACGAGCGGCATCAATAATTAGAGGGACATGAATACCTGCCTTTCTCATTCGGGTAACGGCTGTCATATATCCTTCTTTGAACGCATCATCTGTCACCAAGTTGCCTGCTTCATTGGCGATATTAATCAATAAATAGTCTTGATGACGCTTGATAACAGCGAGAGTATCAGGATGAACCCAATAATCAATCACCGACGCAAGTTTAGTCCAATCTCCGATCGCGTCATGGATTTCAATCATGGGAATCATCCCCAATTTAATAGTATTAGTGAGGATTTCATCGAATTCTTTTGCAGGCTTTGCCATCGCCCACATAATACGGACAACATTAGCACCCGTCTTTTCAATTTGAGGTAGGCTAAACTCTCCTTTGGGTTCTACCCAAACCGCCATTCGATTGACTCCCCGTAGGATAACTTTCTCTCCCCCTTTAGCATACAGATACCGCCCTCGGACGTAAAAACCTGGATAAGATGCCTGAGAAGAAAGAGGAACATAGCCTTTCCCTTCGACAAAAATATTGGGTTCTTTTACAGGAGGGAAATGTTCTAGTCTATAACGTTGATAAGTGCCTCCTTTATCTGATGAAATATCTTGATTGAATGATAAAAAAAGAGGTAATCTCTGAAAAGAAAGGAAGAAAAACAATAAAAATAAACTCACAAATAATATGAGATTGATCATTCTCTTTTTCATAGAGACTTGGTACTTAAAGGGCATAGCGAACCTTATAGAAACTCAATCTTCCCTAATCGGAAAATAAGGCAGAAGGCAGAGGGGAGAGGGCAGAAGGAGAAAGAAAATTTTCATTCCTTTGTCGTGCGCTACCGCACATGGCGTCTAACTTGAGACTTCTGACCCTGATACCTATGTTTTGAGAAAAATTTTTGTTGTTCTAGAAGAAGTCCTGTATCGATACTGACCGATCGCATCTGGCAGTGACAAGGTATTTTCTTCAAGAGATGGTTTTTGCCCTCTTGTCATCCATAAAGCGCACTCTCTGTTCGCGCTGATTAGGAGCAGAAGCTATGGCATGAAATAAGGCATGAAGAGAATTCGCCATGATAGTGAAACTGTACCCATTCGGGGACTATGCAAGCTTGATGGTCATTTTTACCATAATTCTTAGCAACAGTTTAAGAAAAGTTGAGAGATGACAAATCAAGTCAAGTATCACATTGGTTTAGTGATTTTTCCTGGCATGACTCAACTGGATATTACTGCCCCTCACCAGGTATTTGCTCTCATGCCGAATACTCGTGTGCATTTGTTGTGGAAGAGTCTAGAGGCAGTAACCAGTAATGAGGGGATGATGATTTTGCCAACCACCCCTTTTGAGGACTGTCCATCTCTAGATGTTTTGTGTGTTCCTGGTGGTGCGATGGGGGTAGTTGAAATGATGCAGGATACGGAGGTACTGCAATTTCTTGCCTCGCAGGGCAAGACAGCCAAATATATTACCTCTGTTTGCACTGGCTCTCTCATCTTAGCGGCGGCTGGGCTACTTCAAGGCTACCGTGCCGCTTGTCATTGGGCATTTCGAGAGCAGTTGGCAATGCTAGGTGTAGAGGTAGGAACTGAACGAGTGGTAGTCGATCGCGATCGCATTACGGGTGGAGGTGTGACGGCTGGCATTGACTTTGCATTGGTAGTTGCGGGTAAACTCTGCGGTGAGGAGACGGCAAAAATGATTCAGTTACTGTTGGAGTACAATCCCGCACCACCGTTTGATGTTGGTTCTCCAGAAAGGGCTGGGGATGTCTTAGTTGAGCAGGTACGGCAGTTTGGAGCGCCACTGATCGCAGCCTCTCTTACTGCAACCCAACAAGCTGCTAGACGATTAGGAGTTTAAAAGGAGTCAGGGTATTGTCTGGGTACAACTGGCAAGATAGGAGCGATCGCTAAATTTACTACCCCTCAGTTATGCCCCTGTGTCTGCCCCGACCCGACCTTTGCATCCACTCTACTGGATCTAACTTATAGTAGCGTTCCAGCTCATTGTACAGATCGGGATGCTTCCTTTGCAGTTGGAACGGTTTTTCAAAAAAGGTCTCTGTCGCCACAGCAAAAAACTCTGCGGCATCTGTTGCGCCATATTCATCAATAACAGTTGCTGCACCTCGTGCAAGATCAAGATGCAATTGTTCATATTCTTTTCTAAACACTTGTCCCCAAGAAACATAATCTGACCGTTTCTCAAGAATCGGTACACCGGAGGCATTTCCTCCCTCTTGGTCGAGTTGATGGGCAAACTCATGGAGTACGACATTGCGCCCATCCTGCCAATGCTTCATGTCGTATTGGATATTCTGCCAGGAGAGAACGACTATCCCAATCTGCCAAGATTCACCCGCTTTAATTTGTTTCTCCTCTAGATAGGAGCCTCCAAAAGGTGT
>CBKWLJ010000668.1:0-3616 GCA_966675205.1 uncultured bacterium | reverse complement strand
GATGAACAGATCCCAGCGGTCTATGGAAAGTGCAAACACTCAGAGTTTGTACTCAAAGATAGGACGCAGTATTTGGCACTCCGCTGTGGTGGAAACCGACTTTGTTGTCAAGTGGAAGCACATACCAGTAAATCCCTGAAGGCTTTTAGCGTTGTTGACTCACCAACGCAAGCCAGAAAGATTTTACAGGGAAAAACTGACGCTTTAAAGCGTTGGAGTGTCAAAAAAGGATTTAATAATATCAGTCAAGATTAGGGCTGAATCATTTATATCTAGTCCATCAGTAGTTTTGGGAGAAAAAAAGGAAATGTCTATCATATTTCAGCTTGCGCTTGCTGCTTTGGTAATTTTGTCATTCGTGATGGTTGTCGGTGTTCCCGTCGCTTACGCCACTCCCCAGAACTGGAATCAATCCAAAAGTTTGATTTTCTTGGGCTCTGGCGTTTGGGTCGCTTTGGTGATTCTCGTTGGCGTATTGAATTTTTTGGTGGTATAGAAATTCGCGCAATTCTTACCCAAATTCTTTAAGTTTTAATGATTTCAGGCAACAGCCATGGCAGTTTTCGAGGGAACTTTTACTTCAACTTCATCCCTGCGGTTTGCGATCGTCATCGGTCGCTTCAATGACTTGGTGACAGGCAAACTTTTAGCTGGATGTCAAGATTGCCTGAAACGCCACGGTGTTGATCCAAATCCTCATGGCACTCAAGTGGACTATATTTGGGTGCCCGGTAGTTTTGAGATTCCCCTGATGGCTCGTCAAGTAGCACTTACTCATCGCTATGATGCTGTGATTTGTATTGGCGCAGTCATCCGGGGTCAAACCCCTCATTTTGATTATGTTTGTAGTGAAGTGGCGAAGGGGATTGCAGCAGCGGGTTTTGAAACAGGAGTCCCGGTCATTTTTGGGATTGTGACAGCAGATACAATGCAGCAAGCCCTAGAACGAGCCGGGATCAAAAGCAATAAAGGCTGGGATTATGCTCTCAATGCCTTGGAGATGGCGACTTTAATGCAGCAGTTCAACGGCAAGGGGTTAAGTGCGGCCTATTCTTCCTATGAAGACACGACTGTTACCCCTCAGGCGTTACCGATTTCCTCAAATCGAACAATGGCTCCAGAGTCAGCCGAAGGATGAAGTCCGAAGGATGAAGCGTCTCGTTTCATCCTTTGCTTGATGGGTGAGCTAGATTTTTTTCAAAAAGTTGTGCCAAAAGAGTTGACAAACAGAAATGATTCTGGCATCTTAATAAGAGTGAAAGCAATGCGGGTATAGCTCAGTGGTAGAGCGTCACCTTGCCAAGGTGAATGTCGCGCGTTCGAATCGCGTTACCCGCTTCAAGAAAGTTTAAAGAATAAAAAATAATGTACTTGGGTGTTCATCCTGAGCTAATGTTACTGGTAAGCCCTAAGAATTACATAGGGTCTCAGTTCAAAAGCAACATAGGGGACTGTGCGGTTCCAGGAAAGCGCTAGTATTATAGGAACGAGCGTTTCCTGTAGTATCGCTCTGTTCCAGGGTCTCGAACAGTTCTAACCTGTAATAGCGGCTTATCAGTTCTTTGAGGCAGATTGACCAACATTACAGCGAAAGAAAGTTAGGATAATCTTGACTAGAAGTATTTGGGTAATGAAATAGCGCTTGTGCCACCTCAGAAAGCTCAAAAAATTGACTTGAATAGTGAGTACCCTTGCCCTTGTCGGCGTCGGGGCTGTTTAGTACCGATTACACTGACAGAAGCCTTTGGCTGCAATCGCTGTCAGCAGATCTTTGTGGTTGAAGAAAGTGGGTATGTGATAGAGCAACTGTCCACCAGCTATCCCTACAAAAAAGCTTGGCGTTGGACAGGGCATCGGTGGTGTACAGCCAATTCGAGCCTTGGAGAAAGCTACCTACCGATCGCGGTGGGCATTGTCATCGTCCTAGTCATCGTATGGCTACCATTGGCTTTGCACTCTCCTTCTGGCCCCAATATTATTTTCTGGGCGTTGCTCGCTGTACTTCTAGCGGTACTTCCGGCACTGATGGTCTGGTTAGCTTATCGGCGTTAGCTGTGATATGGAAATAGAGGCTTCATGTTTTGCGACCAACCCCAATGATGCCACGCTTCGTGCCTATCGCGCTTCTTTGGTGTTAGCAACCACCAAAGGAGTAGACCGCAGTCGCGGTGTTCAAGCCATGGCACAGGCGCTGGAAGACTGCTTTGATGATATTTTGGAAGCCAATACTCTCGACTTGGAAGCCAGTCGAGAAATGGCTGTACCAGAACTAATTTGGGAGTGGCTAAAGCTGACTCCAGAGCGGCTACAGAATACGATTCAGATCTTGCAAAGGATTGGGGAGTTATCCGATCCCATCCGACGGGTGATGAATGCCTCCCATCAACTAGAGCATTCCCAAACCTACTGTCAGCTGATGCCACTGGGAGTAATTGCTTTAATTTATGAAGCTTTCCCTGAACTCAGTGCTATTGCGGCAGGCTTTTGTATCAAGACAGGTAACGCCATCATTCTCCGAGGCGGTAGCGAAGCCAGCCAATCTAACCTAGTCATTGCTCAGGCCTTACAATCAGCCCTTGATGAGGCCGGGTTACCAGAAGGATGCCTGCAAGTCTTACCGCCAGAACAAGGCGCTTCGATTCGGGATTTAGTCACTCAAGACCGCTATCTGAATTTGGTCATTCCTTATGGGCGACCCACGTTGGTGCAGCAAGTCATGGAGCAATCTACAGCACCGGTGTTGAGGTCAGCCATGGGCAACTGTTACCTGTACTGGTCGGCTACGGGCAGTTTGGATATGATGCGTTGGATTATTTTAGACAGTCATGCGAGTGAACCCGATCCCGTGAATGCGATCGAAAAGATTTTGATCAATCGCCACCAAAAACCCTCCTCTTTAATGATTCTGTGGAATAGCCTCAAAGAAAAGGGCTTCAAACTCAGAGGGGATGCTGAACTGGTTGCCGAATTTCCCGACCAGTTAGCCTTGGCAACAGAGACCGAATGGAGTCAACCTTATCTAGATAAGATTGTTGCCTTTAAAGTCGTCGATAGCATTGAAGAGGCGATCATCTGGATGAATCAGTACAGTAGTGGTCATGCAGATTGCATTGTGACTGAGTCTTATCAAGAAAGCCGCCAATTCGCTTTAGGCGTTGATAGCGCCTCAGTCTATGTCAATTCCTCACCGCGATTTTCCCGCAACCCCAAACGGGGAGATTCTGTGTTTCTAGGAATGTCTAATCAGAAAGGTTATCGCCGAGGGATGATTAGTCTGGAGGCGCTAACGACCCTGAAGCAGATTGTTCAGGGGAATGGGAAGTTTTAAAGGGTTGAAGGGTGAATTATGAATTATGAATGATGAATTATGAAATTATCATTCGTAACTTCTACTGGTTTTAATTACAACCTTCAACCTTCTAACTTTCTAACTTTTAACTATTTTTCGACCAATCTCACCTTCTGTGCTAAACCTAATACCTGTAGAAACTGAATCATCATCCAGGTAAGGTCAATTTCCCACCACTGCATCCCATGCCGAGCTGAGTATTGATAGGCATGGTGGTTGTTGTGCCAGCCTTCCCCATAAGTGAGTAAGGCAACCCACCAACAGTTC
>CBKWLJ010000667.1:0-3637 GCA_966675205.1 uncultured bacterium | reverse complement strand
ATAATGGTGGTGTTAGCTTTAAACTTCACCGTAGGTTTCCCAATGTATCGGGAGGCGACCTCGCCGTTGCCTTTGGGGTAGAAAATGTCATTGACTGGGGTAATACCGATGCAGGTAAAAGTGTTTACGGAGTGGTGACGAAAGCGTTTCCTTTGCGTGAAAATCCAGATGACCCCTTAAGCGCATTGACCGTTTCTCTCGGTTTGGGTGGGGGTCGTTTCCGTTCAGAAGCGGATATCAACAATCGAGAGGGAGGTACCAATGTGTTTGGAAGTGCTGCCCTCAAAGTTGCTCCACCCGTTAATTTGATTGCAGAATGGACGGGTCAAGATCTGAATTTGGGCGCTTCGATTTATCCCATCCCTGGTGTCCCCTTGGTCATTACCCCAGCAGCGGCTGATGTTACCGGAAATGCTGGGGATGGTGTGCGATTTATTTTAGGTGTGGGTTACGGGATTCAGTTTTAAATTACCGAGGTAAAGTTATGGCTGTGAAGCATCTTCCTTTTTCTTTAGGCTTGGGTTTAGCTCTAGCAATTGCTGGTATTGTTGCTCAAACCCCACGAGCACACGCTCAGTCAGGAAACCAGTCAGATATCACAGGTGTGATTGTGACAACCAGTGATATTGTTGGTGGCTTTAACCCTGGTGGGGGTCGCCGTCGAATCATCGCCTTTCAAACTTCAGCGATTCAGAATGCCGCCAACGATGCTGCCGTTTCCATTAATCAGCAGTTGGAGCAGCGTAACTTGCCGATAGTCGCAACCGATACTCGGACAGCGATTTCGGCAACCGTGCAGCAAAATTTAGCCACTATCCTGACTAATACGGGTAATGTTGATGCGAGTGTGACGCTGATTGTCAATAATTTAGTGAGTGCAGGGGCAGATCGCACCTTATCTCAAAATTTAGTATCCAGTTTGGTGGGATTAACGACCAGTGGCAGAGTCAGTGCACAGCAGTTTCTCATTGTGACTCGTACTTACAATGCGTTTATTCAGAATTGCCCTATTGAGGTATTTACCGATAATCCTGACTCCCTACGGGCAATTCGATCCATATTGTCTATCCTGTTGAATGCGACTTTGGCCAGCAGGTAGTTCGCTTTGTGCGATGCGGCTCTGGTTTACCGATAATGCCCATCGCTTCAGTCTCTCAGTTGACTAACCTTTTATCAGTGGCATCAGCGAAGAAGTCAACTTTCAGACGTAAACAGGGGCATCTTTACAACAAACAACAGAAACAAGAATGATGGGTTAGCCGACTGAGAGTTCCATCTGGGCTGTAAAGTTGAGTCTGTATTCTTTGAGCAGACTGGAAGGCTACTATAGTAGTTCTCAAATGAGTGGAGTACACCTAACTTCTGCCATCTGCCTCGGAGCCTTCTTAAAGCCAACTGCTTTGTACCTCATCCAATTGAGAAACGCGATGTATTTTTAGCGATCGCTGCCGCCACATCGGGAGTGATACAAAAATGTCTACAATTGTTCCTCTCTTCACCAAATCTTGAACATATCTTTGTTATTTTGTCAATATACTGAGTATTAATTTATCCTGATAATTGACTGGGTTTCCGTAGAAGTGAACAGCACCTTTAATCAGGAGGCTGTTTGTGCCCACAGAGCCTGTCTCTAACCTTTATCCTCAAAATTTACCTCAGCATCAAGCTGACATCGATAAAGCTCAACCCGAGCGCAAGGATTTATGTCCAGAATCCGAATCGAGGTTAGCTTCCTCTCTACGATCCGTTCCACGTGTTGCAATTTATACCTTAACTGCTTTAGCGGCTCAAAATCTCACTCATCAGGCATTGGCAACGCCTGTAGTCGAGATCACCCCGCCTGATGAGGGCAATCTTTCTGTTCCCTCTCCTAAAGAAGAAGCAGCCACAAAAGCAACGAGGCTTGAACTAGCGTCTAGTTCAATTGCTTCACCTGAATCTCTGGTCAGCCAAGAATTTGCAGCAGGAGCGCTTCCCGCTTCCGAATCGGCAATTGCTTCGCCTAACTCAGGCATGGAAAACCTAGTGGTACCGACTCCAGAAGGTCGCGTTCCTCAAGTTGCAAGTACGAACATTGCACCTCCCGAAACGGAGATGATGCTAGCACGAACCTCTGTCCAAAAAGAGCGATCGCAACTCGCTGCACCTCAACTCAGTGCAACCCAGGAACTCGCACTGGCTGCTGAACAAACCTATAAAGCGCGACAAAACTTACGGGAGATTCCTATCCTAGAATCAAACGAGCGCTCCCTATCAGCTCCAGTTGCCACCCAGGAGCTTGCTCCCCCGATTGCTCCTACCTCCCAAACCAGTACGTCTGAGCCTAACTGGGTATCAACGACATCGCAATCTATTAATACGGCGCAGGATTTACAAACCGTTTCCTCCCCACAACAGACAGCCATGCTCTCACAGAGCAGTGGAACTGCCAAGCCTGGGTCATGTAAGATGCTTTTGGCGCAAAATCCCAGCCTAGCCAACAAACCCTGCGCTGAAGTTGAAGGGTTACAAGACCAACTGCGGGACTTGAAAGATCTAGAAGTAGAAGAAGCTTTTCGAGCATCACCCGCACTTAGCATTAACATTCCTACTGGGTATGGTGCTGATAACAACACAGGTTTTATCAGTGCAACGTTCCAAGAGCGAACCCGGTACGCTAACGTCAGTGATGGTGGCTTAGGAATTGGCATCGGTTTAGGAGATGCCCGTAAAGCGGTGGGTGTTGAGCTCTCTTACACAGCAGCTAGCTTTGGAGGCAGTCGAGACTTTGGCGCTGGCGGTTTTAACGCCAAAATTCATCGTCAGCTTGCACCAGATTTGGCAGTTGCGGCAGGTTGGAACGGCTTTGCCAACATTGGTGGACGTAATGACTTTGAAAACTCTCTGTATGGAGTGGCAACCAAAGTTTTCCGGACACGAGAAGACATTAACTCAGCCTTTAGTCGAGTTGCCGTTACTGCCGGCGTCGGAAACGGACAGTTCCGCACTGAAAATGCTGTAGCCAATGATTCTAACAACATCAACGTTTTTGGTAATGTCGCCGTCCGCGTAGCTGAACCCGTCAGTTTAATTGCAGAGTGGAGTGGACAAGATTTAGGCGTGGGACTTTCAGTTGCACCCTTTAAAAACATCCCTCTGGTGATTACACCTGCGGTACGGGATATCGTTGGTGCTGGTGATGGGCCTCGATTTGTCTTAGGCACCGGTTTTGCATTTAAGTTTTAAGGATGCAGATGGGAGGAACAACCATGAAGAGAAGAAAATGGATGGGTTGGGTGGCTATTGGAACATCCCTGGTTAGTAGCGGGTTGCTCACCGACTCTGCTCATGCAGGTAATCCAGCAGCGGGCAACCAATCCGACATCACGGGAGCGAACATTTGGAACAATACTGTACCTATCTTTAGAGGTGACGGCAAACTCAAGCCGGAAATTCTCGACCAAGCAGAACGCCTTGACCAACAATTAGAAGAAGCCTCTGAAAGTTGTTGTAATGCGGCTGTACCGACAGGGCCCCGTCGATTTGCTAGACAACCCAGCAATCAGGTTTGCCAAAGTCCCAACTGTGAGCGCCTGAGTAACTTGGTAGAGGAAACCAAGGACTTTTTGAGTGATGTTAATCGGATGCAGACGGAACA
>CBKWLJ010000666.1:0-3638 GCA_966675205.1 uncultured bacterium | reverse complement strand
CTAAGGTCGGCAGCAGAGAGATTCGCGAGTCTCAAGTCAGCCCCCGTCAAATTTGCACCCGGAAGTTTTGCCATCATTAATCCCGCACCGACTAAGTTGGCATCGGTGAGATTGGCACCAATCAAGGCAGCAACAATTAAGTTGGCTTGACTCAAATTGGCACCCGTGAGATTTGCATAAATCAAGCTAGCCCCACTCAAGTTAGCACCAGCCAGATTAGCCCCTCTTAAGTCAGCATTTCTCAGATTAGCCCCTGTGAGATTAGCCCCTCTCAAGTCAGTATTACTAAGGAGGGCTTCAGGAAATTGAGCACTGCTGAGGTCACAATTAATACAGCTTCCGGTTCGCCGCAATTGTTCTAGATGAGTGGGATTGAAGGCGTGAGCGGGTGTTGGTAGGTACAAAGAAGCGAGAAGAAGAGTGATACTGCACAGTTGAGCTTTCATGGCGTCTGGCTGAGCTGGTTTTGAACAAATGCTTGGACTTGTTCCATAATTTGCCATAAAGACGTGAGCATTTCTGTTGCTCCTGCCAAAGTTTCTTGGCGTGCCATTTCCTCCAGTTGAAGCGCGATCGCTGACATCGCAGGCACCCCGACATTCGCCGCAGAACCTTTGAGACGATGGGCGTAATATTTAATCTGATCAACCTCTAAAGAGGATACAGCGTTTTCTAAGGCAACCAAGTCTTTGGGCGTTTTCTCAATAAAAATTTGTAGCAGCCGCTGTTGCACTTCCACCTTGCCGCGAGAGACTCGTTCTAACCGTTCTAAATCGATAGGCGGAGTCATATTCTCTGGAACCGGGGCATTAGGATGGAGTTGGGGTTGAGGTGGGACAGAAGTTACTTCCTTCTCTCCATCCGCAGCTTTTGACTCCACCTCAACTGCCTCCGTGGCAGTCATCTCCAGAGAGTTAGTTGTAGAAATCCCTGCTGGTTTATCCTCAACTATTGTGCTAGCCGCTTGTTGCACACTCCAGTGCTGTATTACCCTTGCTAAGTCTTCTTGTTCTAGGGGTTTACTCAGATAATCATCCATCCCTGCAACTAAGCACTTTTCACGGTCCGCACTCAAGGCATTAGCCGTTAAAGCAACCACGATGGTGTGACGTTTACTCCCCTCACGGCGTCGTAATTCTTGAGTGGTTGCATAGCCGTCCATCACTGGCATCTGGCAATCCATCAACACTAAATCGTAATCTTGTTGATCTAGCAACTCTAACGCTTCTGAACCGTTGCCCACACAATCAGCTTCATAACCCAACATTTGTAGCTGATTCAAAATCACCGTTTGATTAATGATATTATCTTCTGCAACCAAGATTTTTAGGTCTGTCTTAGCCAGATGTTCTTGCTCATCAACAGCAACTTTTTCTTGTGAGCTAGCAACAGACTGGGGATTGAGCTGTTTAGAAAACTCAATTTCAAACCAAAAAGTTGACCCCTCACCCTCTATACTTTCAACGCCAATTTTTCCTCCCATCAAGGATACAAGTTGCTTGCAAATTGCTAATCCTAAACCTGTGCCTCCGTATTGTCTGCTTGTCGAAGCATCCACTTGTGAAAATGATTGAAAGAGTTTTTGCATCGCTTCAGCCGGAATCCCAATTCCCGTATCAATCACGGCAAAGTGAACGCGAGCTGTTTGAGAGGTTTCATTGAGTAATTTGGCTTTAATGTTTACAGAGCCTGTTGGAGTAAATTTAATGGCATTCCCCACTAAATTCAGTAAAATTTGACGTAAACGTACTGGATCTCCTTGTAAGAGACGAGGCAATTTATCATCAAATTCAACAGCGAGTTCTAGTCCCCGCTCCGTAGCTTGAGAAATTAGTAAATTAATGACTTCTTCAATGCAATTATAAAGGTTAAAATTTAACTGCTCCAAGGGCATTTCTCCAGCTTCGAGTTTGGAGAAGTCAAGAATATCATTAATGAGACTGAGGAGATGCTTCGCGCTAATACTGATTGTTTCCGCTTGCTCTCGCTGTTTGTCAGTGAGTTCCGTTTGTAAAAGTAATTCTGTCATGCCCAGTACTCCATTCATCGGAGTCCGAATTTCATGGCTCATGTTAGCGACAAATTGAGCCTTAACTTGGGCAGCTTCTAGAGCAGATTCTCGTGCTTTCACCAATTCATCAATCCGGACAACAACGATAACAATACCGCCTATTTTTTGCTCAATTGTATACCAGGGTTGAATTGCCCAACGAGAATAGTAGATTGAGCCATTTGCCCGTTCCCATCTCTCTTCTGTGTTGGAGATAGATTCTCCTTGTAAAGCTTTTTGGTAGAGGTCTTCCCATTCTTTTTTCAGATCGGGAAAAACATCGTAATGGCACTGCCCTAAAAGAGATTGACTCTCTAAATTGTAATCAATGAGCCATTGGTCACTATAGGCGACATAGCACAGTTGAGTGTCTAACATCGCTATCGCTACAGGGGCATTTTTGAGAATTTGCCGCAGTTGTTGGTATTCCTTCTCTAGAGCAACTTCAGCTTGCTTGCGTTCGGTAATATCTACTCCAATTTCCCATTGCGCCCACCCGGAAATCGGAAAGCGATCGCTAATACTAGACCAGGCTATCGTTTTAATACTGCCATCTTTACAAGTAATTTCCAAATCCGCCGAACCCGGAACCAAAAGCCAAGGCGCACAAGTAGATGCTTGCCCATTCTGAGGGTTGGTTTCAGGTTGGTGATTTCTGCTTAAAAGGTTTCTCGCATTGGGATTGCCAACCATTTCCTCGGCTGTATAACCCGTTACCCGTTCGCATTCTCGATTCCAGACGATGATGTTACCCTCTTGATCAAAAGCTGTCATCATCACGGGCATCTTTTCCAGAACCATACGCAAGCGTTGTTCACTCGCCTGCATGGCTTGATAAGCTTCATCTCGTTGCAACTTATGAATATAAGCTTTGGAATGGTAGCGAATACGAGCAATCAGTTCAACGGGATCAGGCAGTTTTACTAAATAGTCATTCGCCCCTGCTGCAAAGGCATCGGCTTTGAGGTGTGCCTCTTCCTTGGCAGATAAAACAATCATCGGAATATCACGGGTGGCGGCATTGGCACGAAAGAACTTTAGCAGCAGTAATCCATCAATATCAGGCATGACTAAATCTTGCAGAATGACGGTTGGGGCAAAGTCTGTTGCCTGTTGAATTGCCTGAATGGGATCGCTACAGTAGTGAAAAATAATATTATCGTCAGTCGCGAGTATCCGCTGAATAGTTTCACCAATCAGCGGTTGATCGTCAACCAATAACACTTTAATTTGATGGTCTTTCAACAATGAAGTGAATAGACTCGCTTGAACATCCTGCTTCCTCATGGTAATAATTTTTGCAGTTGAGGGAGTAGGTAGAGTTGTTTTGATACTTTTTTCTTGCAATTGCAAATTCAAGGCATTGCCTGGAACGCCACCTCAGCGAACTTATAATCAATTTGCAAAACGGTTAAAACTACCTAAGGGCTTATCCTTCTCCATTAGCTGATAGCTTTACACTGTAGGAGCCGAATTAACGAAGGCGCGATCGCTTCTATCGGTAAAACTTCAACAGCCGCCCCCAACTCTACCGCTGCTTTGGGCATCCCGTAAACCACACAGCTTGCTCGATCTTGAGCAATCGTAT
>CBKWLJ010000665.1:0-3647 GCA_966675205.1 uncultured bacterium | reverse complement strand
TTGAACTAATTGCCTGGTAATGGTTCTTGAATCAACGCTTGAAATCGTTCGTCTTTTCGAATGCTGTCAAAATCTGAGTCAGTTTTTGCCATCTCTCGATATTCATCAGGACTCAGATTAATTGCCTGTTGCAGGTTTTCAGTTGCTTGGTCAAGATTGCCTTGCAAGGCATAACAGCAAGCTTTGTTGTACCAGGCTTCGTGTTTGTCGGGTTTAATTTTGAGGGCTTGGTCGTAAGAAGCTATTGCCTCTTCTATTAGTCCTAAATTAAACAGCGCAATGCCACGGTTGTACCAGGCTTCGTGTTTGTCGGATTGAAATTTGAGGGCTTGATCGTCAGAAGCTATTGCTCCTTCTAATCGTCCTAAATCATCCAGCGCAATGCCCCGGTTGTACCAGGCTTGGTGGTAGTCAGGTTTAATTTTTAAAGCTTGGTCGTAAGAAGCTATTGCCTCTTCTAATCGTCCTAAATCATCCAGCGCAATGCCCCGGTTGTACCAGGCTTGGTGGTAGTCAGGTTTAATTTTTAAAGCTTGGTCGTAAGAGACGATCGCAGCTTCGTATTCTTTGCTAGCAACAAGTAGATTTCCTAGTTCAAACAACAAACTTGCTTTAAAAATAAGGGTCTGATGATTTTCTGCCAGTAATTCTTGAATATCCAGAATTTTTTTAATCCGTTCTTCGGGCGTTAAGCTCAAGTGTTCCTCATAGACTCCTGCGAGAAGGATGCGAAAAGATTCTTGCTCTAAAATTTCTGGTGTTGTGGGAAATTCAAACACGCTAGAGCGCCAGTCAAAGAAGTCAGGGGCGCGATGGATGAAATACTTAAGTGAGAATGGACGCAATAGAAACACAAAGCAAATTTTAAAGGTGTCTCTAAACCGCTCTCGATGTTGGTTCAAGTGGTTGAGAATGCGCGGTACACCTTTCCAACTGTAGAAGTCACGTTCATCGGTGTCGCCAAACTTGATTTGTTCGTATTCATAGAACGAATGTTCTAGACCCTGGATAAATAAAATATTGACTCGTTCTCGGTTCGGTAGCTGCTCAACAATCTGGTATAAATTCTCAATCGGCTGCTCCAGGCACAAAACTTCAATGGTTTTCTGAGGCAAATCGTCTTTGACCCTAGCAATCAACTGTTTGCCTTCCGCAGGCGTACACTGGACGAATAACAAGCGAAAGCCATCTGTCCGCTCAAGCGTGCGGATAAAGGTTTGATAATCTTCTTCTGGATCAGGTGGTAAATCTTCGTCCCACTCGCTTGAGTCTGATGTCATATCAACTCCGGTTAGAAGTCACAATTGCCCTCTTACCCACCAGGGAATTAATGATGCTGTCGGTGAATTAAGAGGGGGTGCGACCCCACACCTTCCGAATTTATGTAGGGGCGAAGCATTCAGGCGATCAATTTTGTTGGTTGATCCAGATTTTCGTATCCGAATGCTTCGCCCTATCTGATGCCAGGGGAGGGCGAAGCATTTGGCAACAAAGATCGTAGGATTTCCTGATAGATGGTCGCTCAAATGCTTCGCCCCTACATCATTTATCGGGTGCGGGGTGTTATCACTCACGAATCCGCCAATAGTATCCTTGAGTTCCTGGCGGGTAAGGGCGGAGAAGGTATTCATGACTTAGTTTGCTCCACCGCTTCCTTAAATTCCTGAATCCCTCGAATCAGTGGATGAACATCACACCAACGCTGCACCTCACCCTCATCATCCATGTAACGATATTCTAATAGACAGCGATTAAACAACAAACTCCGATACTTATCATCATTAACAACTCGCTTCGTGCGTGAAACTTCCGCCAACAATTCCCATTGGTCATGATTTACCGTTCGGCGATAGGTATCCCGTGCTTGGGTAATCGCTCGTTGCACGGCTCGCTTAGTAATCGGTAACTCTGCCGTGCGTCCGATCGCATCTTGCGTTAACAATAGCAGATTCCGCACATGACCCCCACTCATCAAACACAGTTGGTTGAGAGTTTCTGAACTATCAAAGATTTCCGTCTCAAGAGAAAGCTTCGGCGCAAATTGCCTCACTCGCCTGGAAATCACTTCTTTAATTTTCTCAAGTCCCGGTTGGTAAACCTCTCCCTCCGGAGTCCGCACCATCACCATCGGTAACACTTGCGTATCGCTATAAATATCTCTGAGATCCGCCGCTCGTTTAGAATGCACCATAGAGATGGGAACCGTATAAATCAGATGACAATCTAAAGCTTTGAGTTGTTCGCTGCGGTCAAGAAAAATCTCATCGTGGTTAGTCTGTCCGTTGTCCTGAATAATCGGCGCAATCCGGTCTAAGTTATCGGCAATTACCGCCAGTTGAGTGCAACCATTCGGAAGTTTCTTCTTCGCCTCTGCCAGAAACTCATTCAACACGGCAATCAGTGTAACCGTATGAGGATTGACCTTTTCCCGAATCTTATGCCGTTGCGTCGGTTCTGCCCTTAAATTTGCAGTCAGCTTGGCAAACTGGGCAATTTGTCCCTCGACACTCAAGCCATCAAATTTTATCTCCGTCAGCGCCAAATCTTTCAACTCTTGCCAGCGACTTTTCAGCCAATTCCGCAAGGGGCCAGTATCAGCACTTTTTTGCAAATCTTCGAGTAAATGGCGGGTACAAGCCAGGAGAATATCAGTATATTGGGCATCCTCTGATTCAATATCTTCCTCATCCGCCGCAAAATAAACTACGAAGAATTTCTGCTCTTCCAGTGATTGCTTCAACCTCAGCAATTCCGTCGATTTCCCCGCACCCCGATGACCAGAGTACAATTGGCAAGTCTTCTGGTTAGAACGCTGAAGTCGAATCCCCAAATCCTCCAGAATATCCCCATCCCCCCGCACTTCCCGACAATCTACATAATTTGGGTCACCTGCGGGTAAAGGTCGAAAGGGATCAAAGGCATTGTAGAGATTTTTCAGTAAATCGGGATTGCCAGCCATACATCTAAAATATTGCCATTGAGCGCGATTCTAACCCAGGCTTTGGGACTCGTGTATACCTACTCAAAATCTCTTATTCCCCCCTTTTTAAGAGGGGCTAGGGGGGATCAAATCTTATAGCTGTCGCCATAAAGTTTAGGACAGATTGAACGGTTCAAACAACCACATACCAGTGAAAAGCCTTCTGCCTTCTGCCTCCTGCCTTGGAGCCTTTTGCTATACATCATGAAAACCTACCAAATTGAATTAATTAATCGCCATCACACCATTATCGAAGTTCCCGAAAACCAATACATCCTAGACGCAGTAGAAGCAACTGGTTTACGCTTACCCGTCGGTTGTCGATATGGGGCCTGTATCACCTGCGCCGCACGATTAATTGAAGGCAAAGTCGAGCAATCTAAAGCAGTAGGATTAAAACCCAAACAAGAAGCAATGGGATACGTCCTCCTCTGCATCGCTTATCCCCGTTCAGATTGTAAATTTGAAGTCGGTGTGGAATGCCAAAGTTTACTCTACAAAAATCCGTTTAAAGGTTAATTGTCGGGGCTGAATTTGTCGAAGATGTCTTTGGGCATTGCCGTGTCCCTAGTGCCAGGAGGCAGAAGAAAAAAGGCAGAAGGCAGTTTGCGTAGCATGGCCGCTAGGGCATAGGTAAGAAAGTTTGTACAGTAAGCTTTTTAAGCTT
>CBKWLJ010000664.1:0-3652 GCA_966675205.1 uncultured bacterium | reverse complement strand
ATCAAATGGTTTGCCTAGAGTGCAATCATCACATGCGGGTATTTAGTGATGAACGAATTCAACAGCTCATTGATACCAATACCTGGGTTCCCTTAGATGAGCATTTGCGGCCAACCGATCCCCTCAAATTTCGCGATCGCAAACAATATCATGATCGCTTACGAGAACCTCAAGAAAAAACTCATCTGATTGATGCCGTTCAAACCGGTACCGGTCAGTTAGAGGGTTTACCCCTTGCTTTAGGTGTGATGGACTTCCGCTTCATGGGCGGTAGTATGGGCTCTGTGGTGGGCGAAAAGCTGACCCGTCTCATTGAACATGCCACACTGCGACGTTTACCTGTGATCATCATCTGTGCCTCTGGTGGGGCAAGAATGCAAGAAGGGATGCTTAGCTTGATGCAGATGGCAAAAATTTCAGGAGCGTTAGAACGCCATCGCGAGGCCAAACTTCTTTATATCCCAGTTCTCACTCATCCTACGACAGGCGGCGTTACAGCGAGCTTTGCCATGCTAGGAGACATTATTTTGGCAGAACCCAAGGCTACCATCGGTTTTGCCGGACGGCGAGTGATTGAGCAGACCCTTCGAGAGAAACTCCCAGACGATTTTCAGACTTCAGAATATTTGCTTCAGTATGGCTTCGTTGATGCGATCGTACCCCGAACCCAATTAAAGAAGACCCTTGCCCAGTTGATTCGCCTGCATCAACCCCACACAACAGCATCGTCAATGTTTCCCATTCCCGAAGCGATGCGCTTGAGTGTAAGAAGTTCTGATTGATCCCAACCCACTCTTCATAATGTAAGGAAAGCGCCGTAAGAGTGGCATCATATTTTAGAGAGGCTCGATCTGGTTTTTTGCCAGCCAATCATTATGGGGTTTGCAAACCTGTCAATTGCGACAATTGCCGCACAGATGACTTTCCGCCTCAGGAAGTATGTCACCTAGGCGAGCAATGGGAATGACTTACAAAACGAAAGAAACCCGTCTGGCGAGGATGCCAAGGCAATTATTTTTATGATTTTGTCCGAAAGACAGGGTTTAGTAACATCTTGTAGTAGGAAAGAGCAGACTCTACCTACTATCCGTAAGTAATTCCGCTAGGCAATATCCCACTCTTACCATTGCGTGTTGTCTACGCAATATAAGAAGTCTTTTTTGCCGAGCATGAGTTGACGGTGATGCCACTCCCTTAGAGGATAGGCTTCAGATTGAGTCACTGCTGTGTTGAGTAGCCAAAACGAATGAGCCCAATTTTTGAAGGAGAACCAAGAATGAAGCGATTCATCTTGCTTGCTGTAGCGACTGTATTCTTCGCCTTTCACATCGCGGTTGGCAGTGCAGCAGCGGTTGAACTTACTCCTGAAGTTCGCACAGTGAAGGCAAGTGAAGCAGGTGACACTGTCACCCTCAGCCTTCAACAAGTGCAGAAGGGTAAGCGCCTGTTTGTCGATACTTGTGCTCAATGCCATGCCCATGGCAGAACGAAAACTGACCCTAACGTTAATTTAGGGACTGATTCGCTTGCTGGTGCCACCCCACCCCGTGATAACATTGCTGCTTTAGTAGACTACATGAAAAATCCCACCACCTATGACGGTGAAACTGAGATTTATGAGCTACATCCCAGCACTCGGAGTGCCGATATCTTTCCTGAGATGAGAAATCTCACGGATGATGATCTAGAAGCGCTTGCTGGTCATATTCTGCTTCAACCCAAAGTTGAAGGTGGACGTTGGGGAACTGGAAAAGTCTACTTCTAATCTCTAGCGTGGAAATTGGTCTATGAAGGGTTGATGGTTAAGCGTTTGAAACGGTTGAAGGTTCATGGTTGAAGGGTTAGCTCAGTCCTTTCCTCTAGACATAGAGGCTGCCAAAAAGCAAATTCAGTCCATTTTAAGAGAATCTCTTTTTTGCATTGCGATCGCTCGCTCATGGGAGTCTGACTGGCAAACCCCTTTCCCTGCAATCTGAAATCTTTTCAGCGGTAAACTTTCAACTCTTCATGAACTCAAAGCGGCCAATTGGCTAGCACCATTCGTTCTCAGATAGTCCAAACATCACCCACATCGGGTATGACAAGCTTCAGAGGAGCAACTCAAAACTGAATTGACAATCGTAAGAAAGGTAAACAGTTGCTCTAAGATATTAATGAACAATTCAATGGCGAATTTTCGGAGAAAATGATGAAATTTACAGCCGCAATTTCACGTCGGCTAGGGTTGCTACTGTCTGCAATCGCGCTAGTAGTCGCTAGTTTCGCAATATCAGCAGCGCCGGCTGCCGCCGAAACCTACACAGTCAAAATGGGTACAGATAGCGGAATGCTTCAGTTCGATCCGCCAACTCTAACCATTAAACAAGGTGACACAGTCAAGTGGGTGATGAATAAAGTTCCTCCTCACAATGCTGTCTTTGATGATACGAAGATTGGAGACAAGGCATTAGCGAAGAAGTTGTCTCACGACAAATTGCTGTTCTCTCCTGGTGAATCTACTGAGACAACTTTTACTGAAGCCGGTACCTATCCTTACTACTGCCAACCTCACCGGGGCGCTGGTATGCAAGGTACAATTATCGTTGAATAGGGAAGCTCATCGTTCAAGATTAGTAATACAGCGAGTTGGTTAAATTTACTGACCAATCGCTGTTGTGAGCGTCGCTATTCCTCAACTGTATCGAGATAGCCTTAAGATATGGAGCCTGGATTGGATCAGATCCAGTTACCAGTTAGTAATGTGATCAAACTATCCAGCCAGCTTTCAAGGCAAATCTGTTTTGTTAATCAAATCAAAGATATTGCTGCCCATGTTCTAAAATAGATTGAACAGGGCTAGTAAGTTTTTTCAATTCCATCTTTCTTTTGCTAAGACTAAATCCCTCTCCCTGGAGAGGGATTTCTTGCTTAAAGTTAAGACACGAGTGAGCAGAGCAGAAGTAAGTGAGCAGTTAACAACAAAGCCCAAAGTAAAAAGTACAAACTTTTTGACCTTCTGCCCCCTACCTTGAAGCCTTCTTGCGCTAGCTGAAAAAACTCGTTTAGTACAATGAGCGATCGCTCACAACAAAGGATGAAAAATCTTCTTACCCTTCTGCCCTAAAATATGTTTTTCCTGAGTTGGGATAGATAGGAACGACTTTTGTGTTTCCCATTAACGATCACAATCCAACGCGCACTACTGCTTATGTCACTTATGCGTTGATTACTATAAACGTATTGGTGTTTATCCATGAATTGAGTTTGACTGCACCTCAGTTAAAGGAGTTCTTCCAACTTTATGCAGTTGTTCCCAAAGAGTTAAGTGCTAGTTTCAATGGTATTCCTGTCAATCAACCCGTACCAGAGCCACTAACTTTGGTAACATCCCAATTTCTACATGGTGGTTTTTTGCATATTTTTGGAAATATGCTGTTCTTGTGGATCTTTGGGAATAACATAGAAGATCAATTAGGTCACATCAAGTACTTAATTTTTTACATTGCTTGTGGCATCTTAGCGGCTTTGGCTCAGTGGTTTTTTTCCATGCAGTCTGGCGTTCCTTCGTTGGGAGCAAGTGGTGCGATCGCAGGAGTGATGGGAGCGTATATCATCAGGTTTCCCCGAGCGAGAATTACGACTTTATTATTTTTAGGTCCATTTATCACCTTTC
>CBKWLJ010000663.1:0-3777 GCA_966675205.1 uncultured bacterium | reverse complement strand
AGTAAGAAGCTCGTTCACCCTTGGGAACCGCCGAGTTACTTAGCAACATTAGATGTATCCCGGACTCTCGAACGGTTCAAAAATCGAGGATGGAATGCTCTGAGAAGTCACTCAGAACAACAAGTCAAATAGCCTTAAGCTTTAGAAGCGAGATCCCATAATTGGGACTTCACAACTCGCGAGATTAAAATATTTTTTCCCTCTTCAATATTTCCCTATGCCCTGTTCTCTATTTTCCAGTTCAAGCGTGTTTTTATATATCTACATAATGTGAAGATCTTAATTTATTCTCCCCTTTTTTATCCCAGCATTGGTGGAATAGAGACAACTGTATCTATTTTGGCTCATGAATTTGTTCATCAAGGGCATGAGGTCAAATTAGTGACACAAGTTCCAGCAACCGATGAAAAAGATTTTCCCTTTGAGGTGATTCGGCAACCGAGTGGGTACAAACTTTTAAATTTAACTCGTTGGTGCGAGGTTTATTTTCAAGGGTGTATTAGCTTAAAAGGAATTTGGCCTTTGCTCATAATTCGGAAGCCTTGGGTAGTGACGCATCAAAATTGGTACTGTCGTACTGATGGGAGAATCAGTTGGCAGGATTTCTTAAAGCGTTATCTCACTCGTTTTTCTACTAATATTCCAGCAAGTTTGGCTTTAGCCCAACAGCTAAAGACTTCTTATACTGTAATTCCTAATCCTTACCGAGAAGACATTTTTTATGAAATGCCAGAAATTCCTCGCGATCAAGAACTAGTATTTTTGGGGCGATTAGTTTCTGACAAGGGAGTACACTTATTGCTAGATGCCTTAGCCAATCTCAAGCAACTTGGAATAACTCCTAAATTGACGATTATTGGTACGGGTTTAGAAGAATCCAATTTACGTCAACAAGTGCAGCAATTAGATCTTACGGCTCAAGTTGATTTTGTCGGCAAAAAAGTTGGACATGAGTTAGCCAAATTACTCAATGCTCACAAAATTTTGGTCGTTCCTTCACTTTGGGAAGAACCCTTTGGAATTGTTGCTCTAGAAGGGATTGCTTGTGGTTGCATTGTCGTTGGTTCAGAAAAAGGGGGGCTAAAAGATGCAATTGGTGCTTGTGGGATAACGTTTCCCAATGGAGATGTTGAAGCTTTAACTCAAGCTCTATTTGATTTATTGACGAATCTTAATCAATTATCAAGTTATAGAGAAAAATCAGAATCTCATTTGTCGCGTCACCGAAAAGCGGCAGTGGCTAAAGCATACTTACAGGTTTTGGAGAGAGTAATTGAGTGAAACTGGTTATAGCTTTATTAGCTTGTGTCATTATTTTTTACCTTTCAGCTTTGAAGTGGCGTCATTCTGTCAAAGCTGTATTTCTTCTCTTAGTTCTAGAAGGTGCATTGCGAAAGTGGGTGCTGCCTCAGGCTAGCGAGATGATTTATTTTCTTAAAGATGTTATTTTAATGGGAGCTTATTTTAATTTTTATGGCTTATCATCTTTTAAAGAGAAGTTACCCAAGCAAGGAAAGATTGTTAATCTTTTAATTTTTATCTCTATTAGTTGGTGCATTTTTCAGGTATTTAATCCCAGCTTGGGGTCTCCTCTAGTAGGAATTTTTGGGCTGAGAGGCTATCTGATTTATCTTCCCTTGATTTGGATGATTCCGTATCTGTTTGAGTCAGAAGATGAACTCTATAAATTTTTGCGATCGCACCTTTTACTCACTATCCCCGTGGGCATCATCGGAATTGTTCAGTTCTTTAGCCCTGCATCGAGCTGGATTAATGCCTACGCGAATGAAGAAGCCGTCGTTAAAGCAACATTTGGAGTTACAACTTCTGTACGGATTACAGGAACATTTTCCTACATTAGTGGATATGCCTCTTACCTACTAATCTGCTTCGGTTTACTGGTAATCATGCTTTCGGTTAAACAGTCACGGGAATGGCAACTTGTCTCAGCCATTGAACTCCTCTTAGTGACCGTTAATTCCTTTATGACAGGGTCTCGCACCACCATTTTTACTGAAGTTCTATTTTTGGTGGGTTATTTCTTGATCAAAGGATTGGCTAAACCGATCAGCATACTGCGCCTAATGCAGCGGTTAACATTGCCTATTATTGCTATTTCTATTGTCGCTTTTATCTGGTTTCGACCAGCGGTTGAAGCATTTTGGGAGCGTACAACGGTTAATAAAGATGTATCTGGACGTATCGTAGGGAGTTTTACAGAGCCTCTTCAATTTATCAAGTTTAAAGAATTGGATGGATACGGCACGGGCGCTACCCATCAAGCGGCTCCAATGCTTCGTCAAATTTTAAATTTACCAACGGGAGAAAAGATTCCCACTTATTATGAAGCAGAAATGGGTAGAATCCTTCTAGAATTAGGACCTCTTGGCTTCTTGTTTTGGTATGGGCTGAGGGTGAGTATTCTGATAGTCCTTCTACAGACTTTTTGGAGCTTAAAAATTCCATTTCTGCGCCAGTTGGCCCTTGTAGCTTTCCTCATCCAAGCTATTCAAATCAATGGCTTTCTAGTATTTACTCCTACCTATGCAGTCTACTACTGGTTTTTCAGCAGCTTCATCTTTGTACTTCCTCGCATAGAGCAAATTGAAAATTGGCAAATAGAACAGCAATTTTTGCAGGAAAATGTCTTCTCCACGTATTTCCCTGATTCACCCTACCGGTAATCCCAATTCGCGAAATTGCGCCCTTGCTTTATCAGAGGCTGGACTCCTCAAGGAAGTGATTACTACTATTGCCTACAATCCCACAGGCTCTTTGTCGTCTTATCTCTCTCTACTTCCTGGGAAAATTAGAGGGCTTGTAACCCAAGAACTAGGACGTAGAACCTGGAATCCTCCTCCAGGTGCGCTGATGCAGACTCATCCCTGGCAGGAAATCATGCGGCTGATGCTTGTGAAAACAAATTTGTATCGCCGCTTAGGTTTGAGTTACCAAGGATTGGTAGATCGAGTCTATGCCTCACTTGACTACCATGTTGCTTTACATCATCTCCAAAATCTTGATGCAGTTTATGCCTATGAAGATGGTGCCGCAATGACGTTTCAGGCAGCAAAACAGCAGGGAATTTTGTGCTTGTACGACTTGCCTATTGCCTTTTATCGCACGAGTCGTCAACTCTTGATGCAGGAAGCTGAACAATTTCCCGAATTAGCCCCATCCTTGCAAGCCATTCAGGAACCATCCTGGAAACTAGAGCGAAAAGAGCAGGAAATTCAACTGGCTGATCACATTTTTGTCCCCTCTTCTTTTGTAGAACAATCCATACTTGAGGCAGGCATCACATCGGAAAAAATTACTGTCATCCCCTTCGGTGCTCCGATTGACTATTTCCAGCCTCAACCTAAACAAGAACAGGGTTTTCGAGCCATATTTGTAGGTCGGGTGGGCCCGATTAAGGGTGTTCATTATTTATTGCAGGCTTGGCAGGAATTAAATTTTCCTGAAGCTGAGTTGCTTTTAGTCGGAATGAATGAGTTTCTCCAAGGCTGGCTAGACTCCTATACAGACCAGATTCGCTATATTCCGTCTTTACCTCATGCCTTATTAAATCAGTACTATAGTTCAGCCAATGTTTTAGTGCTTCCTTCTTTAGTTGAAGGACTTGCCTTAGTCCAGTTAGAGGCAATGGCTTGTGGGATTCCGATTATTACTACGTACAATGCAGGTGGGTCTGATATTGTTACTGATGGGGTTGAGGGCTTCATTATTCCAATTCGTGATACAGAAGCACTCAAAGAAAAACTAGAGTGGTGTTAC
>CBKWLJ010000662.1:0-3819 GCA_966675205.1 uncultured bacterium | reverse complement strand
AACAGAAAGTTGGATTTTTCAACATATCCTGATGTCAAGTCCTTCTAATATAAAGTAAAATTTTATATGGAAAAATACCTAATTCCTTAGGTAACATGGCGCTAAAATAGGGCTGAAGTTTTAATCTCCCAGAGAAAGACGATAATCCTGCGAGATTAGCAGCACTGGATTGAACTCCAGCGCCAAGTATCTGTCAAAGTTAATCATGGCAAATAAAGAAATTAAGACTGAATCCGTCCACATTGCAAATGGCTCTCTAAAAATACCAGCTTACTTGGCAAGGCCAACCGAAGCCGGGTCTTTCCCAGGTGTTATAGTGCTGCAAGAAATTTTTGGAGTAAACGACCATATCCGCGATGTCACTCGGCGGATCGCGCAAGAAGGCTATGTAGCGATCGCACCTGCACTTTATCAACGCCAAGCGCCCGGTTTTGAAACCGGTTACACAGCCCAAGACATTGCAATCGGCAAAAAATATAAGGAACAAACTCAGGCAAGCCAACTCCTCAGCGACATCCAGGCAACCATTGATTATTTGATTAGTCAAACACCAGCTAAAGCTCACTCGATTGGCTGTATCGGCTTTTGCTTTGGGGGTCATGTTGCCTATCTTGCCGCCACTCTGCTGGACATTCAATCTACAGCCTCTTTCTATGGTGCTGGAATTCCCACTTGGACTCCAGGCGGCGGTGAACCTACGATCACACGCACAAAAGACATCAAAGGGGGGACAATCTACCTTTTCTTTGGTGAGGAAGACGCCAGCATCCCACCACAACACATCGATCAGATTGAGGCAGCGCTCGAAGAACACCAAGTCCCTCACCGAATCTTGCGTTACAAAGGAGCAGACCACGGATTTTTCTGCGACCAACGAGCTAGCTACAATGAGGCAGCAGCAGCCGATGCTTGGGAACAGGTGAAGTATTTCTTTCGGCAAGACCTCGTGTTGGCTTCTACGTGACCTATGGTACAGCGCAGGTTTCCTTTCCTCGCGCTCAGGTATTCCTATTCAATCTTCTCAGCACTAACCCTCGCTGAGTATTCACTACTTTTTTGAGCGATTAAGTGACATGAAATCAGAATCAAAACGTTCTCAAGCTGGTCAACCATCGTTTTCAATGGATGATTTTGCTAAAGCTTTAGAACAACACGACTACGAATTTCAAAAGGGACAGGTAGTACGCGGTAAAGTGTACAACTATGAAAGCGATGGTGCCTATGTTGACATTGGTGGCAAATCCCTTGCCTATGTTCCCCTGCATGAGGTTTCAGTAAGAACTTCAGGAGATTGGTCTGATGTACTGCCGTTAAACGAAGAACTTGATTTCTTAATTATCGGGGAACAAAATGCAGACGGTCAGATCACGCTTTCCCGTCGTCAGCTAGAAGTGAAGC
Source organism: uncultured bacterium (assembly GCA_966675205.1). Classification (GTDB taxonomy): domain Bacteria; phylum Cyanobacteriota; class Cyanobacteriia; order Cyanobacteriales; family Coleofasciculaceae; genus JBFLZA01. Next base: position 2,421 of record CBKWLJ010000662.1, on the reverse strand, counting down.
GGCTTTGGGATGAACTGACGCAGCTTCAAGAAGAAGGAAAGTCTCTCCAAGCACGAGTGACGGGATTGAATAAAGGCGGTGTCACCGTGGATGTGCGGGGAATGCGAGGGTTTATTCCGCGATCGCATGTTAATGAGCGAGGAGACTTAAATTCGTTAATGGGTCAAAACCTGACTGTCACCTTTTTGGAAATTGATCGCGATCGGAACAAGCTAGTCTTATCTCAACGGGAAGCTACTCGCTCAGAAGGATTCAGTCGGTTAGAGGTAGGGCAGTTGGTAGAGGGCAAAATTGTTTCAATTAAGCCTTTCGGAGTCTTTGTTGATTTTGATGGAATCACTGGCTTGTTGCACATTAAACAAATCAGTCAAAACTTCATTGAGTCTATTTCCAATGTGTTACAAGTGGGTCAGCCCATCAAAGCTATCATTACAGATTTGGATGAAGGAAAAAATCGGATTTCTCTTTCTACCAGAGTGTTAGAAAATTATCCGGGTGAAATGCTAGAGAAAATGGCTGAAGTCATGGACAGTGCCGAATCGCGTGCAGAGCGTGCTAGGCAAAAGCTAATGCAAATTTAATAGAAATGGGTTGAAGGTTGTTAAATTATGAATTAGGAAGATTGAATTGATGAATCGCCCAAAATTCACGATTCGGTCAGGACAATTCCAATCAATGTCCAATCCAGCGAACTCAGCGCAGTAAAATGTTGCGAGGAAACTCTAAACCCCTTGTGAATTCAAGCTTTTTCATCATTCATAATTCACAATTCATAATTTTGTTCAACTCTTCTTCCCCATCTTAATAGTGTTTAATAGGAGTAAAAATACTCAATGGCTCAAACAAATGGAGCAATCCGCACTCTTACCGTAGACATTGGTGGCAGTGGCGTCAAAGCGATGATTTTAGATGAAGCGGGAAATCCCATAACGGAACGCAATCGTGTAGAAACACCGCAACCTCCTAAACCCAATGCCATAATTGATGCGATCGCCTCTCTAGCATCCCAACAAGGTGAATTTCATCGAGTTTCAATCGGATTTCCCGGTGTTGTGAGTGGCGGAATTACAAAAACCGCTGTGAATCTAGATCCAGATTGGGTTGGATTTGATTTTGCTAGCAGCCTTTCTGAGCGTTTAGGGAAACCCGTGCGAGTCGCTAATGATGCTGATATTCAAGGATGGGGAACTGTTACAGGTAAGGGGGTTGAACTCGTTATTACACTAGGGACAGGGTTTGGTTCTGCCCTGTTTGTTGATGGCAAACTAGTGCCCAATTTAGAAATGGGGCATCATCCCTTTCGCAAGGGGGAAACCTACGAAGAGCAACTAGGACGGGCAACTCTAGAACAAGTGGGTCAGAAGAAATGGAACAATCGTTTACAAAAAGCGATCGCAACCCTAGAACACCTCTTTAACTACGATTACCTTTATATCGGCGGTGGCGAGGCAAAAAAAATCACGATTGACTTACCTGCCAATGTGAAAGTTGTACCTAACATTAATGGCTTATTGGGAGGTATTGCTTTGTGGCGGGATTAATACACGATTCAGCTCAGTAATTGGATATAGTACTTAGAGTAGGGGATAATTTCTAAAAAACTTCTTAAGGTGAATAATAAGCTTGCTGTCCTGTCAGTAAGCTCTACCCCTGCTCTAACAAAGCAGGGGTAACTTTTAAGAAATGAGATTAAAAAAAGCCCCTAGCCAGTAGGGGCTAGAAGCTTGATGTCCTGTCAGTAGCAGTGTGTTTGGTAACTTTACACTTGCCATGTAGCAAGTCTACCACTGGAGTTAGAATCCCTCCTCTATCTAAAGAATTCATTCTTACGGCTGATGTAACGCTTGCCTCGCCTCTATAAAAAGTAATCTTTTTTACAATGCTATTTTTAGAACCTTGCTTCCTTTCGTTTTACTACTTTTCCTCGAATGTAAAACTTCTGATAGAGAGCTAAAGATTACTTTCTAAGTATAACAATAATTATCAGTTTTTTGTACTGATGGTTCTGTTCTATGAAGTGTATTTAGTAAGAGTAAAACTTAAGTGTTAGTTGAAATTATGTCCTTACATCAGAAGAAACACCCCAGATGGGGCATAGACGAAATGGTCAGTTTTGCAGGCGGTATAGGCATTATCAAAAGCTACCACCCTGAATCAAGTACATGGACTTATGCTGTTGAGATGGAGATGGCATCAGAGCCTATTTTCGGACGACTAGGGCCTGAAACAACCATCCTCCTTCAGGAAGAGGATCTTCAAGAGGTCATTTGTTAATCGCGATCGCCTTTAGGAAGTCACTAGTGCAAGAAGGCAGAAGATATAAGGCAGAAGGCAAAAGGGATATTGTTTTTACTGTATTGAGTCTTAAACCCACATTCCGCACCCTCAACTGTCACACAGACTGCATTGGCTGGTGGTAGT
>CBKWLJ010000661.1:0-3850 GCA_966675205.1 uncultured bacterium | reverse complement strand
AATTTAATTGAGATCCAAAGCGCGAGTTGCCGCTTTGATAAGTTGATAATAGTGAGGTTGAGTGACATCGACCTCTTTTGCCTCTTCCCGTTTAATGCCTAACAGTCCGATTCGTTGTCCCTTTTGCACGGCTAAAACTTTCCCTTCAGCATTTCTAATTCTCAGTTCGTTTAAAGAATCCGACAAGCTGCAAGTGTAGCGGCGTTCATTGTGATAAAACTCAGCTTTCTTGGTTGGAGAGGCAGGAGAGGCCGGTAAGCGAATGCCAACGAGTTCTAACTCAACGGATGTGTTACCATTCCAAGTATTCTCTCGCAATTTGTAAGCAATATCCACCCGCGATGGCAGAGGAAAGTATTCGCCCCAACGCCAAGCAAGCGCTGTAATGTTTACTGCCTGATTATCTTGACTGAGGGTAAGTTTTAGGTGTCCCTTCCCTACAATTTTTTGCTCAATCACCTTAACATTGGGAGTCCAGAAAATAGGGTCGGGGTTGCCAATTCCACAAGGATGAATCGCATCAATTTGGTGGTAAAGGTTTGAGGTAATTTGAGTCAAGTCTGTTTGCACATCAATTTCAATCAGCGGCTTGAGGTGTTCCGGTTGCAAGCACTGATGAGCAAAGTCGCTGAGGGATTGGCGAAATGCTTCTAAGTTCTCTGCCGGTAAGGAAAAGCCTCCCGCAGCTTTATGTCCGCCAAACTTTCCTAAATAATCTTTACAGAATTCTAAGGCTTCAAAAACATTGAATTCGGGGATGCCTCGCGCTGAACCCCGAATGTGTTCTTTGTCTTCTTCGTAAGTGCCAATGAAGACAGGGACGCCGTAACGTTCTACTAAACGAGAGGCAACGATACCAATCACGCCATGATGCCACTCCGGTTGAACAATGACTAAAGCTCGCTCTTGTTGCCAATCGAGCTGAGTCTGTTCTATAAATGCGATCGCTTCTTTTTCGATCTGTTCACATAGTTGCTGACGCTTTTGGTTGATTTGTTCGCACTTCATGGCGCATTCGAGTGCTACGCCTTGATCGGTAGTCGTCAGCAGTTCAATTACAATTTGGGGGTCAGCTAAGCGACCGATCGCATTAATTCTCGGCCCTAGTTTAAAGCCAATATCCTCTGGTTTCAATGCTTTTTGGTCTTCACTGACACCCGCAAGTTGGATTAATGCCTGAATGCCAGTAAGCTGAGACTGAGGTAGCAGTTTTAAGCCTCGCTTCAGCCAACGTCGATTGATACCTGTTAATGGAGCTAAATCTGCGATCGTTCCTAAAGTAAATAGCTCTAATAACTGCTTGGTCAAACCCTGAACTTGACCTAGTTCTTGGGCGAGGGTGACGGCTAAAATATAAGCTACGCCAACACCAGCAAGACCGTGATAAGGGGAAGATTCTGGAAGCTGTTTCGGGTTGAGAATCGCATCCGCATCTGGTAGTTCAGGCGGTAAGTCGTGATGGTCGGTAATAATCACCATTATTCCCAGTTCGGCTGCTCTGGCGATCGCTTCATGGGCTGAAATGCCATTATCCACCGTGAGAATCAGGGCAACGCCTTCTTCGGCAAACTCTTCAACGATGCGAGTATTGATGCCGTAACCGTCTTTCATCCGGCTGGGGATAGCATAATCTACATTTGCCCCTAACCAGCGTAATGCCCGGAGTAATAAAGCGGTGCTCGTCATGCCATCCGCATCATAATCTCCACAGATAGCAATTTTTTCTTCATTGGCGATCGCTTCTTTGAGCATCTCCACACTAATCACCAAGTCCGGAAATTCATCTATTGGTGCAGGCATTGCCTGAGATTCTGGCTGTAAAAACACCCGTGCTTCTTCCGGTGTCTGGATGCCTCGGTTAATCAACACCTGTCCCAGCAGTGGGGAAAGTTCTGTTGCTTGGGCAAGTTTGGCCGCTTGTTCTGCCTGTGCTGGTGCGATTTGCCAGCGCTGGTTGGGCAATCCTTGAGGGCGTCGAGAGGGTTCGGGAGTAGTTCTACTTAGCACGCTGAGTTGCCGAAAATGACTGTAGCTATGGATAGATAGTCTACTGCACTGAGCTGACCTTTCTTTTTACTTTAATGAAGTTATACAGACTTCATAGACAGGACTTACGCAAATTTACTGTTAAACCGCCATTTGTAGGGGCAATTCATGAATCGCCCCTACTATATATGGTATCCATGCGTAAGTCCTGATAGAGACGAGTTCCTACGAGATCACTCCGCTTCCTGCACCCCTTGTGCCATCCCGTTCCTCAGTTTTGTTATAGAATCTTAACAATAGGCTTAACAACTAAGCATTTGCGCGATCGCAAAGAAAATAGACCCATGAGCTATTACATTTCTCCCCGCTTCCTTAATAAAATCGCTGTTCACATCACCAAAAATTTTTTAGACCTCCCAAAGGTACGAGTTCCCTTAATTCTCGGCATTCATGGCCGCAAGGGAGAGGGGAAGTCCTTTCAATGTGAGTTAGTTTTCGAGCGCATGGGTGTTGAAGTCGTCCATATGTCGGCCGGTGAGTTGGAAAGCCCCGATGCTGGAGATCCAGCGCGTTTGATTCGTTTACGCTATCGAGAAGCAGCCGAATTGATCAGGGTACGGGGCAAAATGGCTGTACTTATGATTAATGACTTAGACGCTGGTGCAGGTCGCTTCGATGAAGGCACTCAATATACAGTGAATACTCAGTTGGTGAATGGCACGTTGATGAATATTGCCGATAACCCCACCAACGTGCAACTCCCTGGTAGTTATGACTCCACGCCACTCCATCGCGTACCGATTATTGTGACAGGAAATGACTTTTCCACCCTGTATGCGCCGTTAATTCGGGATGGACGGATGGAGAAGTTCTACTGGGAACCGGATCGAGAGGACAAAATTGGCATTGTTGCTGGCATCTTTTCGGAAGATGGACTGTCTCGCCCACAAATTGAACAGCTTGTTGATGCGTTCCCAGGACAATCGATTGATTTCTACAGTGCTTTGCGATCGCGCATTTATGATGAACAAATCCTTAACTTCATCTACGATGTTGGCATCGAGAGTGTTTCCTTGCGCGTAGTGAATAGTGCTGAAGGATTGCCAACCTTTCAAAAACCCAATTTCAATCTGTCTCACTTAATCGAAATTGGGCAACTGATGAGGGGTGAACAAAAGCAAGTAGAGGATATGGGACTTGTCCGGGAGTACAATCGCGCCCTCGCCTTGGGGCGGACTTCTCAAAAATCTGTTAATCTTTCTCATCAAGTTAACCAGTTGCAGGAACACAAAATAGCGACTGTTCCTAATGAAACAGATAAAGCACCCGCTAGCACAAATGGTTTTAATTCCTTAAATAGTCATAGAACGCCCAGTAAACCCGTGCTCAATGGTTCATTGGATCTAGAAACACAAGAGCAAATCCGCGAACTTTTAGCTCAAGGTTACCGCCTGAGTATCGAACACGGCAATGAGCGTCGAGTCAAGAATAATGCTTGGCAAACTGGTGCAACATTCCAGGGAAATGAAGCTTCACAAGTGATTAGCGACTTGGCAGAACGTCTTGCCGAGCATAACGGCGAGTACGTGCGCCTGATTGGCATTGATCCCAAAGCTAAGCGACGGGTTCTAGAAAAAATCGTCCAGCGACCACACTAAGGATAAAGTTTCGGCGTAGGGGCACAATCCCGGTCGTGCCCTTGCCCTTAGAGATTGCTCTCTCTAACCTAGTAGAAGGTTAAGCAGGCGAGACGCCTGCCCCACAAGAGATAGCTGGCTTTTTTGTCTGGAAATCCCTTGCAGCTTTATAAGCTCAGGACTTACGCATGGATACCATATATAGTAGGGGCGATTCATGAATCGCC
>CBKWLJ010000660.1:0-3856 GCA_966675205.1 uncultured bacterium | reverse complement strand
AAGAAGGTGACAGCTTCCCAACGGCTGCACATTGAGATGGAAGCTGCCGAGGCATATAAACAGCGGCATGGTCAGCCCCCAGCTAAAGAACAGGTTAAAGGCAAGTACTATGATGTCTACCCCGAATCCGATTTGGATTTGTTAGATGCGGCGATAGAGCGGGTGTTGAAACGTTATGCCAAAAGTCGGTAATAGGTGAGTAAGCCGTTTACTCATACGCCATCGCCGCCCGTTTCAACGAAGTTTCCTGGACCAAGAGATTTTGACGAATAGTGTTTTACCATGCCCACCCAACTGGCGAGCGCCTTTTGGCAATAAACCGGGGCGTATTCTCAATAAGCTGAAAAAAAACGGCGGTTTTCTGGATTTTCCAGGATTTGAAGGCACTTGCAGCTCTTACACTGTGTAATAGGCGAAAATAGAAGGTTGGTGCAACCTGGGGCAACCCTGACTTGAAACCATTGATATGTATAGGTTTCAGTTTTTGTCTCTTAAGGATGAATGATACCCGCTTTCACCGCTTATTAATAAGTTTGCTAAATATACTGGTTTGACTAGATTTGACAAACTATCTGAAATCTGCGTTTTTGATAAAATTCTGAAAATGCGACTATCTATTCATTTATGCTCAACTCAAATCTGAGATTGCCTGATAGGAGTTGATTTTTTCGGTGGTGGAAGAGGGCGAGAAAATATCTTTGCCGAAAAGGGAAGTTGGCTGGAGAGAAATAGCATGGGTCAATCCCTCATGCTGAGGTAGATATTTACAGCATACTTTGCCTAGAAGGAGACAAATTAGGCAAAGTCATGATTTGTATTACTTATCAAAAAAAACTCAAAAAGGGGTTGACTTTTGCGACAACGCACTAGATTGCCCCTGGTTGCACGAACCTTCTATTTTCGCCAACTCGAAACAGCGCATGTGACAGTTGAGGGTGCGGAATGGGGGATATCAGCATACGTCGTCTCTCGGTAAAGATATAAGCAAAATTTATCTTATCAACGCAAGAATCAGCGTTTCAGGCTTGAGAGGGCTGATTCGATTGATAAGTTCAAGCCAATAACTTCAAGTCGCTTTGTCCAAGACAACGCATTTTCAGGGGTTTCAGCTCTGATTCCACGAAATCCGTGTTTCGTGTAATATGCTGGAAGCTAGTAATGGCAAGGCTTATGAAGGTTTCGGGCAACGGACAAGGGAAAGTTTTGTCACAAAGTGAATTGCGACAATTGTTTACCGAGGGATTAGTAACCCCACGGGATAGAGCGCTGTTTGGCATCTGTTTGTTTGCAGGTTGTAGGGTCAGCGAGGCATTAGCTCTTCAGACCACAGATATCAAAGGTGGAACCTTGACTCTTAGGAAGTGTACCACCAAAGGGAAATTAAAAACTCGCGTGGTGGATATCCAGCCGGGACTAGCGGCATTATTAAATGCCTATCAACCTTCAAAAGCTGGCTTCTTATTCCCTGGTGGTCGCCCTGCCCGACCGATGACTCGCTTCATGGCCGATAAGATACTGAAAAAAGCTTGTGATCGCATTGGCTTGGTCGGCGTCTCGACTCATTCATTCCGCAGAACGGCTCTCACCCAGATGTCCAGCGCAGGCATTCCACTTCGCCACATTCAGGAGATATCCGGTCACAACGACTTGGGAACCTTGCAGCGGTATCTGGAAGTGTCGCCAGACCAAAGACGAAAAGCTGTTTCAGTTATTGGTTTTTGACCTGTGCCTCCTCTTATTATGGGGACAGAACCAATTCTCTGGAGTCGTAAAGATGTCCATGACCATTGCCGACTTAGAGCAACTACAAGTCCAGCATCCAGACTGGCAGATGGAATTAGTAGATGGGAGCATCGTGGTTATGGGGCCGTCCGATTACGAGTCAGACGAAATTACTATCGAGTTCGCTCGTGTTATGGCGAATTGGGTGCGCCCTCGCAAGTTAGGTCGGGTTACTGGCTCTGCTGCTGGGTTTATTTTGCCCAAATCGGAAGAGGAAGACGGCTCTAACGAGAACAGCTCTAATGGTCAGACAGAACCGAGAAACCTCCGCGCTCCCGACGTATCGTTCGTGCGAGCCTCAAGACTTAAGAGAACTAAGCGCGACTTTGTGGAGCTGGTTCCAGACCTGATGGTTGAGGTCAAATCCAAAACCGACCGAGTTAAGCCGCTCGTTAAGAAGATTGAATTGTTTCTAGAACTTGGCGCTGTTGTCGGCATCCTCATCGATCCGGACAAGCGCACACTTACTGTCTATCGCCCGAACCAGTCACCCGTTACCCTCTGTGATGGTGATACCCTCACGGTGCCAGAACTACTGCCCGGATGGGAACTCGCCATATCAGAATTGTGGCCCCCTGTGTTTGAGTAATTAAAAATTTGGTATACGATACATTGCTGTTATCACAAACTAAAACCCATCAATAAATAACCTAGCAATTGTAAAAGTTGAATAACTAATTCACTTGATATCCCTAATGTAGCGGCAAAATCTGCTATTGCCTTAGCAATTTCGATTGCAGTGGCTCCTGAGCCAATCAAAATGAGCAATTGATCTACTATCGCTCCAAGGGCAGGCCATTGGTGGAGAAGTACTGCTATAGCGCCGAGCGAGGCAGCTCCATTGTTGATAGCTGTCAAGATCTCTATTAGGTGGGATATGGCATCCGGACTGAAGCTGAATATGTAGTTTAAAGCTTGCTCAATGCCCTGGAATTGTGTCAAATCCATATTTTTGCCTCTTTCGATTTCTTGCCGCTTTTCTTAGTATCAGAGGCGGATGATTGCGTTCATGTATACGAGTCTTTGGCTAAAAATCAAACATAGCGCAAACGCAATCATATACATCAACCTTAGATAGTTAAATATAGCGAATCGTTTATTCTCGAACATGAAACAAACAACCTGTGGATTAAGTTTCCTGGAAATGCTTAGGCTTACCTTGGAATTGCTATGGCAAATGCTCGACTAGCTTAGCCGCAAATCTTCAAATTGTTGATTGTTTAACAGAATACCCACTACTGAAATAGATGGCTAAAAGACTGTTCTCTCTGTGCTTGGCTGCATTGCTTTTGATTATCAGTTCTTTGATGATTTCACCCCTTCCAGCTAGAGCTGATAAAATTCAAAATATCTCTCCCCCTCAAAAAACTATCTGTATTCATGTAGAAAAAGAAGTCTTAGAGGATGTAAAAAATGCGAATAATATATTTAAGAATGAAGAGGTGCAAGCTATAGCTGCTATTGCTAGTGCCACTGGTGCTAGTGCTGGTTTAGGGTCAATAACGGTACTCACGTATACCACTACAGCACATGGGATTCTAGCTCTTTTAGGGGCGGGTACAACAACTGTTGTTGCGCTTCCAGTAGCGGGTATTGTAGCAACTGGTGGCTTATTAGCTTACGGAGGTTATAAAGTTATTAAATATGTACAAAGCGAAAATGAACTAAATCTTCCTGTTAAAGATACTTGCTTGTCACAAATCTAATTTTTTTATCACAATGAAGCCCCTGGCGTTGGTGTCTAGGGGCTTTGTTATTTGACAGAGGAATTATTTGTCATTGCTCGTTTTCTCGTATTCCCCAGTTATTATTTTCGTCAAATCCTAATCCGCCAAGTTCTCTGATTATTGCATCCAAGAGTTCCGATGCATACTTGTATTTCTCGTGATTGCGTCCACCAGATTTTTGTCCCCATGCCAGCAAAATCGTCTTTTCTTTGCCCAATTTTTTACTCAGTAACAGCCGCATCATAAGGAGCCTTTCGGCATGGTCTTTCGCTTCTTCTAGTAGGGGTTGTAGGGCAGGGCGAATTCATTGTGAGCAGAGAAAATTAGGGCAGGCAGAAGCTAGCGTA
>CBKWLJ010000659.1:0-3858 GCA_966675205.1 uncultured bacterium | reverse complement strand
CTTCTTTGGGCGTTTTTCCTTGAAATGCTCCCTGCTTAAACAGGTTGTTCATAAATGCGCCAATGTTGAGTCGAATTTGTGACCACAAGGGCTCATCATTGGGTTCAAATACTACCCATTGCGTCCCTCGGTAGAGGCTTTCTTGTAGGTAAAGAAGTAAGCGACGAACCGGAACATACTTATACTCATCCGCCAGTTGATCAGCACCTCGCAGAGTCCGTGAACCCCAAACGACTCGCCCATAAACTGGAAAATTCCGTAAACAGTTGATTCCAAGAGGATTCAACATTCCGTTTTCGTCATCAGACAAATTAGCCTGTAGCCCCACTATGCCATTTAAAGCGGCATCAATCCCGGCAGGCGCTTTCCAAACCCCTCGTTGTGTATCAGTGCGAGCCATTACACCCGCAAGAATTCCGCAGGGTACGAATGTGTCTAATTGCCCTTCGCGCAGAGGATCGGCTTGAATCACACGGGGGAAGTAAAGAATGGCATTGCGAGCATCTGTCCCACCCAGTCCCAAGTCCATCAACCCAGCTTTTGCCCTACTAGCTGCTGTTTCTTTGTTTGCACCCCATGCAGCAGGTGGGTCTACAATTAGCATGGCACGTCGTTTAACACAGTAGGGCAGCGCTAATTTGTAGATCTCTACATTGGTATCTCCAGTACGAACTTCTGGTGGAATACATAGCAGATTAAATAAATCTGCTTTATCGAGTGCATACAAGCCTGTTTTGGCAATCGGCTGATTGCTGTCATCTCGCTTCAGTTCAAAGTTAATGGGTTCCAGAAGTTCGCTATCGTCTCCACCTTGAAACTTAAGTTTTTGTAAGTCACCAGGGTTAAGGTCTGGATTACTTGGATCTTGATCGAGAGGAGTAACGTCCGGTCGAGTCATCCCAGGTTCAATCCCAAAAATTCCACCTCCAGCCATTTGAACACGAACCAGTTGCGATTCTTGCTCTAGGATGCGATCAAGGCGACGTGAACCTGCATTGTTCTGAATGGAAACATTGCGAATGACTTCTCTGGGGCCTTTAGGTGGATTCTCAATGATCGTAAGATTAAACAGACTCTCTTGATTTAACCCATAGCGATCGGCAACATCGTTAGTAATCCCCTCATAATCAATCTTCACACTCAAATTGTTGCCCCACGCTCCCGGACTCGACGCTTCTAGGACAAAACCTTTATCTTTTTCGGTTGAATTAGCCGCTTTCTTCATCACTATTTGCTTGCTTGCCTTGCGGTTTGGCACACTAATAGCTTCTCTTGCGGCTTTCGCTTCATCTGAACTGAGTTCTACTGCTTGTTTTGCTGCTTTCACAACCTTATCTACGGAAGGTTCTGAAGCATTCGCCGCATCTTCAGCAGCCTTAGCAACCTTTTCAGCAGCATTCTTAGCTGCTGCCGACTTATTCGTATCGTTTTTGATCTTATCCGCTTCAGTCCGAGCAGCCTGTTTTAGGCTGTCAACAGTTGCTCCATCCTGAGCTTTTGCATCCTCAATTGCCTTAAGAACAGCATTTGCCGCATCTTGTACAGCCTTGCCTGCTTCTTTTTTCGCTTTTAGCAACCCATCGTTGAAGAGGCGAACAATAGTTGCCTGACTGCCTCCATTTAGATAGAAATCGCGCACAGCGTAACTCATCGGGTAATCTACATCCAACCCGCCGAACATACGCTCAAAGTCGCTGAAACTGTTGATAATTGTGGGTTCATTTTCAAGACCGCGCAAGGTACGACCAATGAAAGCGGTGATTGAGGTTGCTACTCCGGTAATTGTACGAACACCACTGGGAATTTCTTCAATGTAGACACCGGGATAAGTTGGATTAACAGGCATAACCAATTCCTTGTTTTAGCGTAAGTTAATAAAGGTCAAAGGTGACAAAGATGAAGGTTGCATATTGATTGATGAAAGTTAGTTCTTTCGTTAACAGCAACACCCTTGGATGGCAGGACGACAAATTGGGCAATTTTTGCTCATGGCTCTTTTTTTTCCTCTAATTCTTGTAGTTTTTGCGTCAAAGTCGCAATTTCTGACTGCTGTTTCCTGACTACCTTAACCAAATCAGTCAAGGTTTTTCGATGATCTTGAACAACTTTGGTAAGAACAGCGACAATATCGACAACTTTAATAGCTTGCTTGTCATTGACCGTTAGCAAATCGGGTGTATCTTCTGCAATGAAACCAGCGTGGGGTGTTTTTGACTCATCTTCTGTGTAGATAAATTTAACTGGATTAAGGGATCTGAGGAGAGCAGCCACCTCCTGACTAGACAAGTCATTAATGTCTTCTTTGAGTGTTCTTGATGAAACTTGGTAAAATCCGTTACTGACACTTTTAACACTCGCGATTGTTTTAGAATTGATTGTCTCCGTAGCAACGGATTTTGCATAGAGTTTGCCATTAACGTATAAATTTACGTTTGATTGGTCATTAGCTGATGGTGTACTACCATCAATCATCACGCTGCCGTTCTTGTAAGATATGGTTGCCGAACTTTTATCATCGGCTTTCAGTTCAAGGCGATTGCTGATAATTTCACCATCGACTGCTATCGGCTTGTCGAAGTAATACTGGGAAGAGTTGGTATTAAATTCACACTGAGCGAAATGAGGAGCAATGCTAACAAATTTCTCACTCGTTGTCAGTTTCAGCGCTCCTCCAAGATTGAGTTTGGCATCGGCATCAGGGTCTAATCCAATACCGACATTACCAGTTTCATAATCGATCGCAATTCGGTCTTGGTTGCTGGCTCGTAGAACAAAATTCTGGTTTTGAAAGCCTACATGCACCGATTGAGTGTTCCTCGACAGTTGCAAAGCACTGCCAAAATCGGTTTCGTTGTTTGGGGACAAACTAACAGCAATGGCATTTTGAGCCGCCTCGACTTGAAATGTCCCGTTGAGCTGAAGCTGGGCGTTTTTCGTAGCTGTATTGCCAATAGTGATCTCCCCGTCAGGAGCGATCGCAATGGCGTCTTGGTCGTTGGTTCGCAGAACAAAGTTCTGGTTATGGAAGCCTAGATTGACTGATTGAGATTGACTCGTCAGTTTTAAAGTACTGAGAAAGTCGCTTCCAGTGTTCTGCATCAAACCAAGAGTAAGGACACCTTGCTCAGTTTCAACTTCAACATTGCCGTTGACATGAAGCGTTTTTTTTCGCGTATTTGTATTGCCGATGCTGATATTTCCATCAGGAGCGATCGCAATGGCGTCTTGGTTGTTGGTTCGTAGAACAAAGTTCTGGTTTTGGAAGCCTAAATTAACCGATTGAGTGTTTCTCTCCAGTTTCAAAGCACTCCCAAAAGCGGTTTCGTTGTTCTGAGCCAAACTAACAGCAATGGGTCGATCAAAGGAATATCCTTCTATGTCTTTTGCCGTGAAGTTGAGTCGGCTACCCTGAAAGCCAATATTGACGGATTTGTTGCTCTGGCTTAAACCAAGAGCGATCGCATTTTGATCCGCCTCAACTTGAACAGCACCCACCACATGCAATTGAGCCTCTGGGTTGGGGGTGCCGATGCCGACATTTCCCTTAACAGCTAGCATGGCACTTTGAGTGGACTGGTTATAACCAATTCCTACTTGACCATTTTCAACAACGAGTAATTGTTGAGCAGGATTAGTTAGACCAATACCGACATTACCATTAATGACATTCAGGCTCCCAACAACACCGGATTGAACGCTCAAATGCTCACCTTGAATCGTGCCGCCTACAAACAGTTTTACTCCCGCATCATTAGCGCTACCAATGCTGACATTTCCTGTGGATTGAAAGATAGTGAGTTGAGGGTTTCCGTTAGTCTGTAGCGACAAATTCTGATTATTCAGACTTGTAACAGCACC
>CBKWLJ010000658.1:0-3861 GCA_966675205.1 uncultured bacterium | reverse complement strand
AGAACTCGGTGTCGGTAGTACTATTAACCCAATTGATGCTCTCTCTACTTATTTAGAGAACCGAGGAGACCTCAAAGACATCTCTGCTGAGATGATGGAAGCTGCACAAAGGTTATTGGCTGGGCATGAACAGAGTTGGTTAGAGCTAGCTGAGCCTCAGACAGAACAGCTAGCGGAAACTCTCCCGTTGATCAAACGGGAGGTTGTTTAATCCAATACTCCTTTTTGAGGCTCTCGCGATCGGGTGCGCTACAACATCCTCAATGTCAAGATTGTCATGAAGGAGATGGAGAAGGAGTCTCAACTGGAGTTGCGTCAGTTGCAGGAGTTTCAGCAGGAGTAGTTGTTTCTGTCGGCGTTTCAACAGGAGAAACAGTCTCTGTCGGAGAAATTGTTTCGGTAGGTGTCTCTTCCTCCGCGGGTTGGCAAGCGGCTAAGGTTGTCACCAAGCCCAGTAGAACTAGAACGATGACTTTCAGTTTCACAGTAAAAATCCTCTCGGTGTTTTCAAGTGTTCGGCGTTTTTCCTATCCTGACAAAAATGTGAACTCGAGTTCACAACTCAAGGAAAAGACTTTCTGGCGTATTCTCTACTACTAGAGCGAGTTATGGCAATACCCTTATGTAAGAATTACTTACGGTCGTAGGCGAGCCAAGGGACTACGCTAGTCCCATGCCGCTCACCTTCAGCAGCAGCTACATCGCATCCAAAGTGCCTCTTTATAGCGAACTTATGTACAAAATTGTGTCAACTGTCTTGGTTGTAACAGGTTTATTGATTGGCGTCACACAAGTCGATCGCATAGCTACGGCTGGGACTTGTGTTGCTGCCAGCAGTTGTGGACGTCAACCGATTCAGTTTACGCCAGGTCAACGCATTACGGTTGAAGTGATTAACCTGACTCAAAATGTGGTTCAGTTGCAAAAAGTCAATGGTACTGAGCCAGTTGCTCTTCGTCCGGGACAGGTGAGGTCTTTTGTACGGGGAGGCAGAACAGACCCTAATTTTTCGGTGGTGTTGTGGAATGCGATGGGAGTGCCGCTTAAGATAAATCTCCTGAAACCTGAAACAAGAAAACTACGTATAGAAGTGCGTCTAGGTGGTCGTCCTCCTGGCGATCGCACTGTTTATCTCCAAGATGATGGTCGTGCAGCCGTTTTTTAAGCTGTTATGTCAATTCGCAATTTTGAAGAGGTTACACATTGATTCCCCCATGCCCTCTCTGAACAAGGGGGGAGTCAGAAAAGCATTTGTAGGAAGTATGTAGAGAATTGGTATTACGCTCAGACTTTGAATCAAAGAGATTACAGCGTGGGTCTTATCGCTCCCCCAGATCTCCACAAAAGATCAAAGAAGCTTTCCTGTCGATATGCCATAGGTAAGCAAGAGTCGCTTAGAAGACCGATGCGGTGAAAGAAATTGACTCCATCTCTTTTTACAAATTCTAAAAAAAAACGAGTATTGGCTCTTATTAAATTTAAATTATATGTTTTTTCTTTATCGTTTTAAAACAAAGGTCAAAAACAGTGTTATTAGCTTGTACTCTTAAAAAAGAGTAGTAAATTAGAAATTGAAGCTACTGAAGCTTCTCCGACAGATAACCATCAGTTAGTTAAAGCTAATGAGTTGAGAGAAAAAAGGAGGATAGTAAGTACCTGTCTAACCCAATATCTGTCTTAGAAGATTGTATAACAAGAGCAGCGCTCAACAAGATAACTGATACTTCCTTAAAATAGCGAATAGGGAGCAATGCAGCTAAAGCATTCAATAGATGTAATTTCATGCAACTCCGTCTCGAATTAATTACCAAAGGAAGTCACTCGGTTAGTCTAGTTGAGTGCTGCTGTTGTTGTATGGAGCAGTTTGGAACTTACTCTACATTAGTGCGATCACAGATTTCTTCGCCAAGACTCTATCGTTGTAGGTACATCTTTAACAGCGAGGCGCTGTAAAAATGAAAAAACAGCGACCTCATAAAGTAAAGTCTTGAGGAAAAGTCTTATGACCGCTACATTAACTGCACCTCAATCTATTGAATCCTGGTTGGGTGACGAAGGCGAATCCTTGCTCAACTACCAAGCTAAAGTTTCCAAGGAGCTGTTACATCTACCGGGTTCTGATTGGGTCGATCGCATTTTTGCACAAAGCGATCGCAACCCCCAAGTTCTCCGTAGCCTCCAGCAACTCTACTCTCATGGACGCCTAGCCAACACAGGCTATCTCTCCATCTTGCCTGTAGACCAAGGGATTGAACATTCAGCGGGAGCTTCTTTTTCTCCCAACCCGATGTACTTCGACCCAGAAAATATCATTAAACTTGCGATCGAAGGCGGTTGCAATGCCGTTGCTACCACCCTCGGTGTCTTGGGCATGATGTCTCGTAAGTATGCCCACCGCATCCCGTTTATTGTAAAAATCAACCACAATGAACTCCTGACCTACCCCAATGCCTTTGATCAGGTCATGTTTGCCAGTGTCGAGCAAGCCTGGAATTTAGGGGCAGTTGCGGTCGGTGCCACGATTTATTTCGGTTCTGAACAGTCTACCCGCCAAATTCAAGAAGTGAGTCGCGCTTTTGCCCGCGCCCATGAACTTGGGATGGCAACAATTCTCTGGTGCTATCTCCGCAACAGTGCCTTCAAACAAGATCAAGACTATCACCTTGCGGCAGACCTCACAGGTCAGGCGAACCATTTGGGCGTTACCATCGAAGCCGACATCATTAAGCAAAAGCTGCCTGAGACAAACAATGGCTATGGTGCTGTTGTCAAAGCATTAGGCAAGTCATACGGTAAAACCAATGAGCGAGTCTACTCCGAACTTACCACCGACCACCCCATTGACTTAACTCGCTATCAAGTACTCAACTGCTACTGCGGTCGTGCTGGTTTAATTAACTCCGGTGGGGCATCGGGGAAAAATGATTTTGCCGAAGCCATTCGCACGGCTGTAATTAATAAACGGGCTGGGGGTTGTGGATTGATTTCTGGGCGCAAAACCTTCCAGCGTCCTTTTGAAGAAGGCGTTAAGCTGTTCCAATTGATTCAGGACATTTACTTGTCCAACGAAGTGACCATTGCTTGACCCAGGAGGACACTCCTCATTAACAATTCGTA
Organism: uncultured bacterium; assembly: GCA_966675205.1. GTDB lineage: Bacteria > Cyanobacteriota > Cyanobacteriia > Cyanobacteriales > Coleofasciculaceae > JBFLZA01. Next base: position 744 of record CBKWLJ010000658.1, on the reverse strand, counting down.
ATTCGTTATGCCGCAGGTTCTAACCTGTCTTTAATTACGAATTACGAATTCATAACTACGAATTAACTTAGCGAAGATATGTTGCAAGTTGTCAAAACTGATATAAGGTAAAACAGAAGCAAGAGTCCGCATTCTAGACTATTAATTGGTAAGACAAAATTTTGCCAGTTGAATGTTCCAAGTCTCATTACTCGGTATATTCTTAACTGACAGTTAGATTTCTCGCAAGCATCAATAACTTGCTTGTCAAGAGAATAGCTCGTTTCGTTTTCTGCTGCGGGCTGGTTTCTGCTGAAGATTTTATTGTAGGAGTTGTATATGTCTACCGAAGGCACTCCCGTTAAACCTGCTGCTTTGATCACTATTATTGGTGAAGCTGTACTCAAAGACCGAATTGTTAAGTTACTCAAAAGTAAGGGAGTAACAGGCTATACCGTTAATCCGGTGCAGGGCGAAGGTGGTCACGGCAGACGGATGGGTGATATTAGCGATATCATTGGCTACGACACCAATATTGAAATCAAGACAGTCGTATCACCAGAAGCTTCTGACGATATTCTCTGCGCCCTTGTTGAAGTTCGGGAAGGTCACGCCTTAATTGCTTATCGGCATACTGTAGAAGCGTTAATTTAACTAGACCAAGCTGGCCCAAATAAGCAACTCGTTCAAAAAGGTTAAAAAGACTACTATAACCCACATTCCGCACCCTCAACTGTCACACAGACTGCATTGGCTGGTGGTAGT
>CBKWLJ010000657.1:0-3891 GCA_966675205.1 uncultured bacterium | reverse complement strand
CTCGAAGGGGCGCAGAAAAAGGTTGAAACCTTCTACTATGACACCCGGAAACAGGTGTTTGAGTATGACGAGGTGATGAACAACCAAAGACGCGCCATTTACGCCGAACGCCGCCGAGTGCTAGAAGGGCTAGACCTCAAAGAACAGGTGATTAACTACGCCGAAAGAACAATGGATGACATTGTTGATGCTTACGTTAACCCTGAATTACCACCGGAAGAGTGGCAACTCGATCAGTTGGTTGCGAAGGTGAAAGAATTTGTCTACTTACTGCAAGACCTACAGCCAGACCATCTTGATGATATGACGGTTGGGGACATCAAAACTTTCCTGCACGAAGAAGTCCGCAAAGCTTACGACTTGAAGGAAGCTCAAGTTGATCAAATTCAACCTGGACTCATGCGGCAGGCAGAACGATTCTTCATCTTGCAGCAAATCGATACCCTCTGGCGAGAACACCTACAGTCCATGGATGCTCTGCGGGAGTCAGTTGGGTTGCGCGGCTACGGACAAAAAGACCCCCTGATTGAGTACAAGCAGGAAGGCTATGAAACTTTCTTGGAAATGATGATTGACATTCGCCGCAATGTCGTGTACTCATTGTTCCAGTTCCAGCCGCAAGCTCAACCGCAAGCGGTATAAAATTATGAATTGTGAATTATGAATGATGAAAAAATCACAATTCATATTGGGTGAAATTCTTTCCAATGCTTGGCTTGCCAGAGTTAGGTAAAAGTTAGGTTGATATAGGGGCGTTCCACCGGAGCGCCTCTACAAAATCTTCTTCCAACCCATAAATCAGGGAGAATTCATAATTCAACATTCATAATTCATAATTTTTAAGCCAACGGCAGCAGCAACCGAATGGAGAAGCGATCGCCTTCGAGTTGGTAAAACTGAAGGTCGCCCCCCCAAGAGAACAGAACTTGTTGACAAATTTCCAGATTTAAGTTAAGAGGTGGCTGGGGTTGGGAAGACGAGACAGCCTGTAGGCACTCTTCCAACAGACCGCTTTCGGCAATCAACAGCTCGATCAGAGGACGAGAGGAACGAGGAGTAACAGGCACAAATGTGTTGTGCTGCGTTTCTACACTGATGGGACAGCACCACAGGTTAATCCGGCTTCCAGGTTGGGCATGAAAGCAGGCTGTTATTAACAGCTCAAATAAGATGCATTCCAGTTTGAGCCGTTCTCCATAAATATTCTTGTTCCCAGAAGTGTGAACTTGTAGCACAATCTGATGTCGATGATATAAGTATTCAACACGACGCAGCGATCGCTTTAACAAATTGCTCAGAGATACGGGACGGGGTTTTACCGCTAGTTGCCATTGCTCTTCTTTGAGGACAGGTCTAAACACCGATAGAACCTGTTCCAACTGATGCAAGATCTGTTGCCGCTGCATCTGTTGTAGAGGAGAACTATGGGTTGGGGGAGAATTGCTATTGATATCATTTCCATTTAGAGATTTAGAGTCATTCAATTGTTCTGACTCTTTGAGGAGAAGCATGTCGGATTCCAATGCGAGTAAAGCTCCGACACTCTCTTGGACAGTTTGATGCAGAATCTCCAAGCACCGATGTTTATACCAGTTGAGCTTTTGTAGGTCTTCACCCTCTTGCATGTAGTGTAAGAGGGAATATTGGTAGTGGCGAAGTCCGGTAAACTGCTGGGTTAAAGTTTCGAGAACATTCAACAAATAGCGAGGCCATTGCCGTTCTTCATGGTCAGCAAGAATAATCATGCCTGTGGTTGGTGCTGTACCTCCATCAAGCGCGATCGCTAATAGTTGACCTATGCCAGGACTATTTAACCATTTACGAGTGGTAACCGTGAGGTCATGTATGGAACAACACAGGAAATTCCGAGTTGCCAAGACTTCTTGAATGAAAGGGTCGCTGCTAATAGAGACAGTTAGATTTGGGGGAAGGGCAAAAGCGGGGTCAGCAATGACTGCCGATACTAGGGTTGCGGTTTCGCTTTCAGGTGTCCAAGCCATGAGTACAGCCAAGGGGCATTCCAGCAAAGTCGCTACATAGTTTAACCAGAGGTTTTCTAATTGAGCAGGGTCTAATGGCGCTTGAAATAGAGTCGATAAGCCTATTTGCATCGCTTGGTGGGCGAGAAAAGACTGTTTGCTGCTCTCTGTATAACTTTCGAGTAGAAGCAGAAGATTGAATTGCTGGGCAACAATGTTTGCCAACTCTCGTTGGGTACGGCTCCAAGTTCGAGGCGTCGATTGAGCGATGATTAGTAGAGACGAACTTTTAACAATCTCAGAATTTTCGTAATTGCTACGGGGGGGCTGCCCCAGCCCAAGGGATTGTCCCAGGGGTACGAGCAAAGCCGATCGCACTCCCACATATTTTAAAATGTCATGCCATTGAAACAGCCGTAAATCGGTCTCTAAGTCTTCAATCGCCACCGCTTCAGAACTCTCGAAAATCCACTGTCGGTCGTGAGGGGAAAGTGGGGGAAGAGAACGGCTTAAGGGGCGTCGGCTTAAAGGCTGTGTTCCGAAGATCAGGGTAAACAGACCATTGTCTTCTTCTTGCAATACTAAAAAGCGATCGGCATCAAGACGGGTACACAGCAGTTTGGCACAGTCTTTTAATGCGGCATTAATGTTATTGCTATGAGAAATTGCTTGAGCAATCTCGGCAGCAAAATGAGCATTTTTTTGAGTTTCTCGCAGCGTTAATTCAAGTTCTTCATTCTCTACAATTAGCCTTACTAACTGAGCATTGGCGCGAATGTAGTTGCTTTCTATTTCATCCCAAATCCGAGCTTCACTGTCCTCCACCGCCAGAAATCCCAGGAGTTGCCCCTGCGATAAAATGGGGGCGGCCAGCAGAGAACGAGCTCGCAATCGTCCTAGCAAGCGCTCTGTACTTTGAGATTTCAGAAGACTGCGACTTGCCCCAATTGTCACCAATTGACCGGAACCCAAGGCCTGATAGAAGTCGTTGACTTCAGCGACGGTTAAACCCGGAGCGCTGTTTCTAGAGTTTCCCAGTCTGAAAACGCTTTGTCGATTGCCCAGACGTTGCCAAAAATAGCGCCCTTCCGGAAAATACCAGTAAAGATTAGTCCGGGTAGGCGCAATAAATTGCTGAGTCATCTTGACTACTGCCTCCAAACGCTTTTCCACAGTGGGAACTTGCATCAGTTCGTCTAGAACTTGGAACAGGGGTCGATCCGGATTTTTTAGAGAAGATCGCTGCCACTCCACCTCAATTTGATACAAGGCAGAGGCTAATCCACCGAGAAGCAACGATAACTGGGCTTTTTCCGCAGGGCGAGGGGACACGCCCCACAGTTGTGAACCCAACAAAGCAACTCCGAAACATCGGTCTTTGCAACGTAAAGGGAACAGCAATGTGCCCTGAATGCCAAAATCTTGAGCCGCCCGACGCCATTCTCCTGCACGAATCTCTTGCCGTAAATCGGGAACACCAATGGGTCGCTGCTGAATCACCACTTGCTCTAGCAAGTCGCCTGGATTGAGGTTGAACCACTGCTTGAGAAAAGCCGTATCTCCTGTAGGAGTAATACCCCCTTTACCACATAAACGATGTTCCAAACGGTCATAAAGACCAATCCAGATCAAGCGATAGTTGAACTCCTGGGTGAGGTAATCGAGGGTCGTTTCAATGAGAACGTCAGCATTTTCCTCTTCTCTTAACGTTTGAAGGGTTCGACCCAAAGCAACGAGTTGGTCGTCGTTGGAGGGCTGTGAATTTTGCTGACTCATGATTTGTAAAACCCTTCAAGAGCGTAGGATGAGTATTGCCAATAATCCTTGTATCATCCAAGAAGCAAAGATTGGGGATTTGGCAGGAAGGCTTAAGTAGCAAGGATAATGGATATTTATAAATCTAGTATTCGTC
>CBKWLJ010000656.1:0-3903 GCA_966675205.1 uncultured bacterium | reverse complement strand
TACCGAGTTGCGTTCAAACATAGTAGTTGAGACAGACGCGGGGACGCGGGGACATGGGGACGCGGAGAGAATGAATGTGCTACGTATGAATGCAACTGCGTATCAGCTATTCCCCATCTAGTTTGCTCAATCATTAGTGATAAACCTCTTGTGGAACAGGCATGTTGCCTGTTTAAATACCCAAGTTAAAGGTGGACGTTAACGGCAGCTTTACCGTAAAAGTGGTGCCCACTCCCACTTTGCTCCTAACTGAAATCTCACCCTTATGTGCATCCACACATTTTTTCACAATCGTTAATCCTAATCCAGTACCGGAAATTGAGCCAACATTTTTAGCGCGATTAAAAGGCTGAAATAGCCGCTTTTGGTCTTCTGGAGGAATTCCAATTCCTTCATCTTGAATTTTGAAGATAACGGTTTCATCCTGACAAGTGAGTTGAAGTAAAATCGTACCGCCATCAGGAGAATACTTAATCGCATTGGAAAGTAAATTACTCAAAATATGCCGCAACAGACTTTCATCAATTAACACATCTTTGAATTCTCCTTGACTCCTAAAAATGATTTGATGTGCTTCACCTGCACTCATTTGTAATTCCTCACTGAGTTGGCAGCAAAACTGTTTTAAATCCAATGGAGACGGTTGGCACTGAAGTTTTCCTGAATCCGCTCTCCCAATCAATAAAGCTCGATTCAACAAATCCACCATGCTCTTCACTGCGGAGCGAATTAACTGAAAATGTTTTACTTTTTTTTCTTGGGGCAGTTCAGCTTCATAAGTTTGGAGTAATCCCGTAGAAATGAGGATAGTATTTAAAGGACTGCGGAAGTCATGAGAAATCATCGAAACTAAGTCAGATTTGAGTTGATTGAGTTCTCGTTCTTTAGCAAGTGCTTTGAGGACTTCGGCTTCTGCTTTTTTGCGTGCAGTAATTTCTTCAACAAACCCTTCGTAGTAAAGTAAATTCCCAGCCGTATCGCGGACAGCGCGTGCCTTTTCGGAAATCCAAATTACACTCCCATCACGAGTACGCACCTGAGACTCAAAGTCCGATACTTTATCTTGCTCTTGCAGCAATTTCACAAACTTCGCACGCCGATTTGGATCAATATATAGTTGGCGATCAATATCAGTAATTGCACTCATCAGTTGAGTCGGTGAGTCGTAACCATAAATCCGAGCTAACGCGGGATTCACTCTCAAGAAGCGTCCATCGGGTGTGGTTTGGAAAATACCTTCGACAGCATTCTCAAAAATACTTTGATATTGAGCTTGAGCACTCGCGCACGCTACTTCTGCTTGCTGGCGTTCGATAATTTGCTGTTGTAATTCTTCATTAGTCGTTCTTAAATCAGCAGTTTGCTGCTCTACCACCTGCTGCATCAGTTCAATCGTGCCATACATTTCCACAGGATCGAAAGCTTGCAGCACGTTGGTTTGAGTCACAATTCCCAACAGTTCTCCTTGAGTGCCTTGTACTACCAGACGTCGAACATACCGCTTTTGCATCTGTTGGTGAACTTCTAACAATGAGTCTTCTGGACTGACACACAGCAGTGGCGCACTCATGATGTCTTTCGCCACTGTTTTGCTTACATCTAATTCGAGCGTCCGAAATTGAACAATATCCCGCTCTGTTACTATTCCTACAGGAATTTGCCGTTGAGAGATTCCCTGCTTTCCGTTGCCAGTCTTCGATGCTTTCTGTTCCACAATCACCACACAGCTAATCTGATGCTGAGTCATTTGCTGAGCTAATTCCAGCACAGGGGTGCTTACTGACGCCGTAATCACAGCGCTCGTCATCACTTCTGCAACCTTCCGGATTTTGAGCAAATTGAGCGGTTGCAAACAAGAGCGAATGCTGTCATGAGAAACGACACCGACTAAGTCTCCCTGCTCATTCACAATTGGCAAGTGACGAATTTTTGCAGCACGCAAACGTGATAGGGCGGTAAAAATTGTGTGAAACTTTGATCGGCAAAGGGTCGTTACGGGGGAACTCATGACTTCACCGATAAGGGTTCTTTCTAACTTTCTCCCAGAGGCACTCAATCGCACTAAATCCCGCTCGGTAAAGATTCCCAGCAACCGGGACTCCTGCATGATCAATACACAATCAGCTCGTGTCTCTCCTAAAACAGCTTGATAATCGGGCGAGGGTTGCCAGTGGTCTAGGATGCAGCTAATGCGTACTCTGCCCATTAAGGGAATGACTTCGGCAAGGGGCGTGTCTGGGGTAACAACCAGGGGACACCGCTCAATGACGTGTTCCACCTGAGGAAAATAGATCGATAACAGATGAGGCGACATGGCTAGCTTCTCCTGAAAGTCTTGCATTAGGGGTTCTCGATCATCTGGATGCACTGCAAGGGTCATGCCAAAACCTCAATGATTAAGATTTATTTTTATAAATCTCTTAAAAAATTTCCTTGGAGTATAGTATACTCATGTAATCTTTTAACTATTGTGGCAAATAGTATCCATAAATTAAATTTTGCCGAAATAGCTGAATGTACAAGCTTTTCCCCAGATCCAATAAAAGTGGAATTGATTGAGCGTGTCAGGGAGCGATCGCAAGCAATTATCTTGCTCTGATTCTTATAACGAGTCGAAAGCGGTGAAGGAAGAAGGAATAATGTCGAATCCGTTTAAATGACCGCCAAAAGGGTAAGGGCACAGCATTGCTGTGCCCCTACAGATAGCGTGTGTCATCAAGCGGATTGGCTATAGACCCAAAACATCACGAAATAGCACCTTTGCTAAGGTGCTAAATAAAGAGGAGATAAAATCAACAGAGGTATTATCTTTCTCTATAGACGCGAGGACTGCGGGCTCCTGCTGAAGCTCCTCCCAAGGCTGCAGCCAAACCCAATAGTGAGCCAATGACAAATGACCACAATCCCTGAGCTGCATTTTCAGCAATGTTACGAGTTTGCTGAGCAGTGACGTTGGGTGCGTTGTTGGGTAGATTGACGCCACCCTGCTGAACCTGATTGACGACTTCCCCAGCATTCGATGCAGCAATACCAAACGCCCCGGTAACACCACTTGCCAAGAGCCAAGAGCCAAGAGCCAGAGTAGTTGCCCAGAGAATTGCACCATTAAGAAGCGCTGTATTCCGGTTCATCGGGCCACTGGCACGAGCTGCAACCCAACTGCCGACAAATAAAGCAATTAACAAACTAATGATTGACCAAATCCCCACGCTCGTACCTACCTCAGGTGCATTGGAGCGAGGTGCCCCCGAACCCGCTAAGAAAGTTGCTCCAATAGCCGCTCCTAGAGCGCTCAAAATTAATTGAGTTGCTAAGGCAATGACAAGACCTGAAATAATCGGCCCCCACCGTACACGGTCATGGTACTCAACGACTGAATTGATAACGGGGGGTTCAGTAACCAAATTGTCCCCCGGTCGATTTCCGTATGACATAACCTAACTCCCTCCCTCCCTTACTTCTAGTTCTCGGTAGAATTACACATTCTTTCCTACCTGAGATTTAATCTAGAGCGGAAGTTGCAGTTCTTCTTCTACCACCAGAAAGAGCTGAGTAGTCTCTCATTGGGAAGAGTCGTTGGTGAAACTGTTGCCATGTTTAGGTTTTCGTTTCAGTCAGTGCCATTCAAGCGGCAGTGAGCTGTTCCTCTGATACCCAAGTACCATGAAAACCATAAGGCACTCGCTGAGGAATTAGTACCCGTGCCACAGGCTCAGCCGTCATCTGTTGAGCATTCACCACCACGAGTTCAGACGTGTTTGAATTCTCATCGTGGACAAAAGTCATCAACCAGCCGTCATCTTCGGCAGTTGCATCCGGACGAGGGACAAATACCGCCTCGCCGCCATAACGTCCCGCTCCAAATTCGTGAGTCTGGGAACTGCCATTGCTCAAGTCGTACTT
>CBKWLJ010000655.1:0-3920 GCA_966675205.1 uncultured bacterium | reverse complement strand
TGTTCGATGTCTTTAATAGCCTGAATTGCAGGATGATATAGCTTTCTTCCGGACTCCGGCACATTCAAGTCAACCCTATCCCCAGCCACGCTAAAAAATTCCGTCTTCACAGGCCCTGGTTCAATGACAATGACTTTAATATTGAATGCCTCTAACTCCATCCGCATCACATCGCTGAGTGCTTCTAAGGCAAATTTAGAAGGGCTATACATACCCCCCGCAGGAAACGCCACGCGACCACCCAGGGATGATACATTAACAATCCGTCCGTAGCCTTGATCGCGCATCGTCGGAATAAAAGCTTGGGATAAGACCAAGGGTGCATGAAAATTGACAGCAAACTGTCGTTGGGCATCTTCCGGTGCAATCAATTCTATCGGCCCCATCTGCCCATAGCCTGCATTATTGACTAGGGTATCTACTCGACCAAAATAATCCAGTACTTTTTGTGCCAAGGCGTTCACTTTCTCTAATTGAGCCATGTCAGTTGGCACGACTAACACCTGAGCCCCTAATTTGCGACAATCGGTTGCTACAGCCTCCAGTTTTTCCTGATTGCGAGCTGCCAAGACTAGGCGAATGTTGGAAAATTTAGTGGCTAATCGTCGGGCTAATGCTGCACCAATTCCTGTCGAAGCACCAGTGATCAGGATAACTTGTTCTGCTATTGGGGGAGACTGCGTCATAATAGGTTTTTAGTTTTTTGGAGATTGCTATTAGTCCTAACTTGTTATAGATGTATTAAGACAAGAGGCAAAGTCTGTTGATTCAAACAACTGTCACCTTTTCGTCTATAATTCCAGCGCCACCCCTATGATTGCCTCTACCTGCAAGGAGAAAGTAGCCAAATTAGCTTTCAAGCTCTCGTGCGAAACTTGGGTTGCATTCGGTGCATTCATGTTCAAACGTCCTAGCAACTAATAAAGATACGGGGTATCATCTGCCCGTAATCAAGAGTCGCTGTCAGCTTGAAACTCACCTCAACTAGCAACTACCGAAGACAATGGTGTGATCTGATGAGAACAGCGACGCGCCCAGACAATTTAGAAGCATTAGAGTATCTTTTACAAGACGGCTTACGAGCAAGCCTGTCGCCACTTGTTCCTGTTCGGGTTCGGTGTTGGCTTAAGGAAGGGATATTGGTGGTGCTAGCCCAGCATCAAGCCAATGTGGTGCCAGATTCACAACAGGTGTTTAGCTCTTTAGAAAGAATTATCCGAGAGCAGCAACAGTTAGAAAGCAAGCCCATAAAAATTTACTTAAGAATAGAAGGGCAAAAGCAACCGTATGCATTCTATTCATTTAATATCGAGCCGCATTTTCCCAAATCAACGCCTCCAATTGATGAGGAAAAGTTAGACGCCACAGTCTCAGAAGACTTTTCCCCTGAAAGTGTAGAACCAGAGTCTATGGCAGGGGGAGAACTTCCGCAGGAGGAAAACGAGGAAAACATCTCTTCTAGCACTTCTACCGTTCAATCATCTCCTCACCCTTGGGATCAGCCGATTGAAGAGGAAACGATTGCTGCTGATGCAGAGGAATCACTTGATGAATCATCTGCACCTGCGATCGCAAAATCTAAACCCGCCCTGTTGCCATTGCTAGTTGCAGGTGGGGGGCTGAGCTTGTTTGTCTTCTTAATCAGTCTTTTTGTTCTCACTCGTCCTTGTGTAATGGGAGCTTGTAGAGCGATTCCGCAGGCTGAGGATTTGAGCCAAACCAGCTTGAAGCGGCTACAAAAACCTCTATCGGGGAAAGAGGTGTTGGAGGCACAAGAGCAATTAAACCAAGCGATTCACTTACTTGAATCCATTCCATTTTGGTCGAGTCGTCATTCTCAAGCGCAAGAACTCCTAAAAGAATATCGACCCCAATCCCAACGGGTGGAGGAGATGGTGACAGCCTTGAAGACGGCAGCAAGAGCTGCTTATAAAAGTGAGAATCCGCCGCATCCAGCATCGAGATGGGTAGAAATTCAAGGAATGTGGCGAGAAGCGATCGCCCGCTTAGAACAACTCCCCGCTAATAGTAATCTTCAGCCCCTAGCTCAACAAAAAATTAAAGAGTATCAGACGAATTTAGCCGCAACCAATCAACGATTACTCAAAGAGCGAGAGTCTCAGTCTCGCCTGCAAGAAGCAAAAGATGCAGCATTAATTGCCTCAGCGCGTCAAGGCGTTGCTCAGTCTCCAGAACACTGGCAACTTGTCTATTCAACCTGGCAGACAGCCATGAAGCGCCTTAAGCAGATTCCGCAGGGAACCACAACCTATGAGGAAGCGCAGCGATTGCAAGCTCTCTATACACCCAAAGTCGCCGTAGCACGCGATCGCAAAACCCAAGAACAAATTGCCGCCAACTCTTATAACCAAGGACTGCGCCTCGCTCAACTCGCTAAAAATGCCCAACTCGAAAATCAATGGTCAGTCGCATTAACACACTGGCGTAATGCTTTAACTTACATCAATCAAGTTCCCCGGAACACCTTTTATTATGGCAAAGCCCAATCCCTTATTAAGTCCTACTCCAGCGCTCTCAATCAAGCCAAAGGTAAGTTGCAGTTAGCCGTAAAAGCACAACAAGTTCGGAGTGATTTAGTGCAAACTTGCATGGGAAAAACACAAGTTTGTAATTTTGGAATTATCAACAATATTATCAAAGTCCGTTTGACACCTTCCTATACACAGTTAGTGAAACAAACAGCAATTGCAGCTAAAACTAGAGGCGATTCAAATGCTCAAGCAGGCATTGTCCAGCATATTATGACCTTAGGAGAAGCCCTAGAAGCAATTAGTGATAATGCTCGAATGCCGTTGGAAGTCTATGATTCTGAAGGAAACCTGATTCAGAGCCATAACCCAAACTCTTAAAATTTAATAAATTCATTTTGACATGACTCAAATCAACAAGCTCCGATTTACACCAGGACTCAACTTCTGGCTCTTAGGGCTGGCAGTGAGTCTAATTGCGCTTCACTTGAATTTGACACTTAAAGCGAATCAAATTGAGTTGCTTAGCACGAGCCTAATTTTTTGGGCTGCCGTCGTTTCTTTAACATGGGAGAAACGGGAGAAGCTCAGCACACAAAGTGGTATTTTTTCTAGCTTTTTCGGTGCCACACTCATTGTGTGCGTACTCCTTAAAAGTGCTTCAATATCAAGTTATGATCTTTTTCTGCGTCTTTCCCCCTTTCTTTCTGCTTTCGGCTTAGCTTTATTAGTATCGGGAGCCAAAGAATTAAAACAATATTGGCAAGAACTATTTCTCCTTGCTTTTATCGCAATCCCACCAGGTCTACTGCTCCGATTTTTTGACCTTACTTCGTTAACTGCAAAATTTGCTGCCTTTCTTCTTAGTAGGTTAGGATTTGCTGTCACTCTTAAAAACTTATCCCTCAGCCTTCCCACAGGGAGAGTAGAAGTCGGTTTTGGTTGTAGTGGAGCTAACGGAATGCTTCAATTACTGGGACTTGCTTTACTATTTATCTTCATGTTTCCCGAAACTAACCGAAAACAAAAAGCTTTTTTGCCAATTTTAGCTATCTTCATTGCTTTTGTTGTAAATGGAATTCGTGTTGCTCTCTTAGCTTTGCTAGTAGCTTATTCTCGTATAGAAGCCTTTCATTACTGGCACGCTGGAACTGGTTCTCAACTCTTTCCTCTAATTGGAGTGTTCATTTTTGGGTTATCTTGTTGGTTTTTCATACTTAGAAAACCTCAAGAAAACTAAAATTGACTTCAGCTTCTATTTGCAAAGAGCTTCTGCATTAATGTATTGACCAAATAATGGCTTCCCACAGAATGACATTAATGAATACTAAAGTAAACTCTCATGATTCACCGAAACAGTAGTACTTAATCTAAAGTTATCGAGTTATCAAAAACAATAAAATATTAAATTTGCAATTTATAATCTTTAAT
>CBKWLJ010000654.1:0-3931 GCA_966675205.1 uncultured bacterium | reverse complement strand
AGGTAAATCTGCCGAGGCCCGTCAGGCAGCAGAAGCACTATTGCACCGCCGTCCTGATTCCATTCCAGACCTGAACAACCTCATTCTAATCTACTTTTTTGAAAGCGATTTAGAAAAAGCGATCGCTACTGCCCAGCGCGTTCTCGACCTCGACCCCAATAATGTCCATGGTCTCTCCAATCTCACCCGCTTTCGCTGTTTGAATGGTCAAATTGAGGAAGCCGAACAATTATCTGAACAGCTAAAAACCGCTGCCTCCGATACGAACGATTGTTGGATCAAGAAAGCAGAGGCACTAAGTTTTCTGGGAGATGACCAAGGCGTTTTGGATGCCTTTAAAGGAGCCGAACAAGCCGGTGTACTGGACTCTCCTGAAATCAATCCTCTGCTGTACCATTTAGCTGGAGTTGCAGCCCTGCGCTTAGGGCAAGAGAAACAAGCGCGTGAGTATTGGCAAAAAGCCCTGAAACTACAGCCCGGATATAAACTAGCCCAAGCGAATCTCAACGATTCATACAAACTCATGGGGCAGCGCCATGCACCTTGGGCGTACAACCTCAATGCTTGGATTACCCCCCAAGCATTTCAAGACCTCACACCCCTTGCTGAATCTACTCCCACAGAAGACGAAGTAGCCGCTCGCGAACTCGCCCAACGCTACTTACAACAGCATCCAGAAGTAGCCGCCTTAATACCCTTACTCCTAGAACGGGGAGATGAGCAAGGTCGTCGATTTGCCTTGAGTCTTGCCATCATGGCAAATACGCCAGAGATGCAGGTTGCTTTGCGAGACTTTGCCCTGAGTCAGCGTGGGCCTGATGCCATGCGCTCTGAGGCTGCTCAAATTGCCTCTCAGGCAGAATTGTTGCCCCCAGGATTGGTGCGAATGTGGTTGGAGGGAGAATGGCGAGAGATTATGCTGCTTGGTTTTGAAATCCACGATGAATCCACCCATCCCCACGAGCCACAGGTGGAAAAATTAGCACGAGAAGCTGTAATCGCTGCTAAACAAGGCAAAGCAGATAAAAGCCAGAAGTTACTGCAACAAGCGCTGAAGTTAGAACCTGATGCTGTTGATTTACTCTATAACCTTGCTGGTACTTACGAACAGCAAGGTCGGTTGGATGAAGGCTTGGCAATTGTGCAGCAACTCTATCAAAAAGACCCAGATTACGTGTTTGCTCGAACCAGTCTTGCCCACAGCCATATCAAAAAGGGTGAACTAGATGCAGCCGAAGCTCTTCTGCAACCCTTAGCATCTCGCAAACGCTTTCATTACAGTGAATTGAATGCTTTTTGCAGTGCTCAAATTGATCTTTACCTCGCTCAAAAGAACTTAAAGGCGGCGCGTTCTTGGCTGGATATGTGGGCGATGACAAACCCTGATACCCCAGTATTGGAGTATTGGCGGAGACGCTTGGACGAGGCAAAACGACCCCATGATCTTTTAAGTTGATGAGTTGGGGTAACTGAATGCCTGTCTTCGCAGGGAAAAGGGAATTGAGGGATTCCAGAATCTCTCTCAGGGCTTACGCATGGATACCATATATAGTAGGGGCGATTCATGAATCGCCCCTACAAATGGCGGTTTAACAGTAAATTTGCGTAAGTCCTGTCTCTGTTGCATCCCCTTTCTCCCTTCACCTACAAGCAGCCCCAAAGGGGTTTTAATCTGATTGAGGTACTCGCCAAATTTTGATGATCTTGTCACCTGTGCCAGTAGCAATAGTTTGCCAATCAGAGCTAATCGCAAAGTGATTAATCGGTTGAGAAGGGCCCGTAAACGTATGAATAATTTCTCCCGTGGCAAGATTCCAGACCTTAATTTCCTTATCAGCATTGCTACTCATTAGGGTTTGCCCATCGGGGTTAATCACTAGGAAGTTAACAAAACTGGAATCTTTTAATTGTCCGATTTCTTTTCCTGTAGGAATGTCCCAATTTTTGATCGTTTTGTCAGCACTAGCACTAAATAATTTCTGTCCATCTGGACTAATTGTTAGGTAATTGACTGAACTTGTATGCCCACTGAGGGTATGCAATATTTTTCCTGTAGGGATATCCCAAACTTTAATCGTTTTGTCAGCACTAGCACTAAATAATTTCTGTCCATCTGGGCTAATGACTAAAGAATTAACAAAGCTACTATGCCCAGAAAGAGTGCCTACTACATTACCTGTTGCTAGTTCCCAAATTTTGATAGTTTTATCCGCACTAGCACTAAATAATTTCTGTCCATCTGGACTAATGACTAAATAGTTGACTGAGCTAGTATGCCCCTTCAGAGACTGGATTACTTTTCCTGTATCGATATCCCAAACTTTAATTGTTTTATCCGCACTAGCACTAAATAATTTTTGACCATCTGGGCTAATGACTAAATAATTGACTGAGCTATCATGTCCATTAAAGTTTTGAATAATCTTTCCTGTATCGATATCCCAAATCTTGATAGTTTTATCAGCACTCGCACTAAAGATTTTACTTCCTTCATGGTTAAAGGTTAAGCTATTAATATAACTTGCATGTCCTTTTAAAGGCTTGACAAAAGAAAGATTTTGGAGTTGAGCTGATTGAATGGCAGAGTGATGATGAATTTGCCAAATTCCGTAGCCACCAAAGATTACGGCTAAAGTAGCGACCCCAGCAAACATCCATTTTTTTTGTATCTTCTTGAATTTTTTAGGCGTTCTCGAGCTAGCTGGAGGGATTTGGATAGAGGTATCTTCCTGAAGATTAGTAGCTAATTGAGGGGATTTTACGACCTGGACAAGGTTATTCAGTTCATCTAAAATTTCTTGTGTATTTTTATGACGCTTGGCGGCTGTTGGAGCCATTAACTTATCAACGAAATTAGCAACTGCTTCTGAGAGCTGGGGAGCAAGTTGACGCCAATTACAAATATCATTTAATGGGTCATAAATTTCTGGGTCTGTTGCTTGTTTCCCTGTCAGTAAATAAACAAAAGTACGCCCCAATGCATAAAAATCTGATTGGGGGACGGCATGACCTTTCTCTTGTTCTGGAGGAGTGTAGCCTGTAGAACTAATTTTTGTTACACTTCCTGCTCCGCCCACATCAGCTAGGTAAGTAAAAGTCAACTCTCTAGCCGTACCAAAATCAATTAATACCAATCGACCATTGGAGCGAATCATGATATTTTCGGGTTTAATATCACGATGGAAATAGTTTTTTTGATGAACCAGATGCAAAATTTCTGCTAACTGCATTAACCAGTTAAGAGCTTGTTTTTCCGAGATGGGGTGATTGCCCTGCTGGTTCATCCACTGCTTGAGGTTAAGACCATCAATTTTTTCCATAATGATGCAATGCACTGGTTCAGTGCTATTTTTTGGAAAAAACTGAAAGTATCCGTCTGGCTCAACTCTGGGAATGCCGGGATGATTAAGCTGACTTAAAACTATCGCCTCTTGTTGGAAAAGTTCGATAACTCTAGGCTTATCGTTATGCTTTTGTTTGAGAATTTTCAGGATTTTGGGGGTCGCTCCTTTATAAGCTTCGTACACCTTGCCAAAACCGCTATTATCACTCAGCAAGCGCATCACTTGATAGCGCCCTTGTAATAATAACTCTGAACCACAATTACGACAAATGCGGTTGTTGATATTGGCTGGATCGTTGGGTTGAGGGCACTTAGGATTGATACAGTAGCTCATGGCTAGCTACCTCATTACTGTATCCCCGATCATAGGATGGGTGAGAGATAATCATCTACTCAAGGAAATATTAATTTTTCTTTTCAGAGAGCAGACAGGAACTTTTTAAGACCAACGGTAGACAAAACAGCTTAAGAGGAAGCGGCAACGGAATCTCAAACGTCAATCTGCTCTCCTTAATCCCCTTCTTTGTCAATTCTTTCGGAAGAGATAGGTATATCTAATACCCAATGTTGAAGAAATTGCATTAAATT
>CBKWLJ010000653.1:0-3986 GCA_966675205.1 uncultured bacterium | reverse complement strand
CTCCCAATCCCCCAGATCCGGTTAATCCAAATCCTCCTATTAATCCACCTGACCCAACCAATCCTGTGATTGTTACCGACCCAGGAAATGATATAACAAACCCAGGCAATAATTCAGTTCCCCCCTCTGATCCAACACCTGCCAGCAATCCTAATCCTACTAACTCTACAACCTCCGATACATCATCAAACAATACAACAACTCAATCCGATACCTCTTCAACAGAATTAGAAAAGAACCCACAAACTGGGACTTCAACGACTGCTTCATCTGTAATAAGCTATACATCTAAGCTACTCGATGTAAGCTCAGAGGAAGAATCGAATTCCTGCCATGCAACAACGTTGAGAGTGCGGGAAGATGGCAAAATAGAATTAATTGGCTCTTGTTTACAAAGAGAAATTGAAGAACCCAAAAAACTGTCCAAGGTAAATTTATTCGAGAGAAATTTCGTTAGCCTTTTATTTCCTGAACTTCAAATTACGTCAATAAATTTTCTGGAAAATAATCCTAAAAAACTTCCAGTCTTAAGTCGTCCAAGGCTCTAATTTCAATTAAACGTGATTCCAATATCAAGAGGTTTAGGTAGTTTTTTGGGCTTTGCACAGTTGCCAATACCCTAATATTGGAGCAAGATAACAATGAAACGAACAACAGTTAATATAAGGGGAGCGATCGCAACTCCCTTGGTAATCAGTCTACTGTGCCTCCCAGTCCAAGCACAGATACTCCCCATTAGCGCAGAATCGGGTACGAGTACCAATATTACGCCCGATGGTATCAACCCCAACCAATTTAATATCGATGGTGGACAACTAGCAGGTACTGGAGACAATCAAAATCTTTTCCATAGCTTCCAGCAATTTGGACTTAATGCTGGACAAGTTGCTAATTTTGTGTCTAATCCGAATATCCGCAATATCCTGGGGCGGGTTGTAGGAGGTGAGCAATCTGTGATTAATGGACTGATTCAAGTTACGGGTGGACAGTCTAACCTGTTTTTGATGAATCCTGCCGGCATGATTTTTGGTTCAAATGCCAGCTTAAATGTACCTGCTAGCTTCACTGCCACCACCGCTACAGGAATTGGTTTTGGTGATAACTGGTTCAACGCCACTGGCTCGAATGACTATCCCTCTTTAGTTGGTTCGGCCACTGCCTTTGCCTTCAATCTCACTCAACCCGGAGCAATCATTAACGCTGGTAACTTAAACGTCGATTCAGGCAATCTCACTCTTATCGGCGGCACCGTTGTGAGTTCAGGACAACTCTCAGCACCAGGAGGACAGATTACAGTCGCGGCAGTACCGGGTGAAAGCTTGGTACGGATTAGCCAACAAGGAATGCTGCTGAGTCTGGAGGTTGAACCTCTTACAGATACTCAAGCAGGAAATGGGACATTGCCAGTGAAGTCCCTACCGGAATTACTTACAGGTGACAGTGTTGGGAATGCAACGGAATTGTCAGTGAACAGCAATGGACAAGTAGAACTGACAGGTTCAGGGTTGAGGGTAGAAAATGGCGATGTAGTCGCTAAGAAGATGACCGCTGAAACCCTAAAGCTAGAAGCAAACCGCAATCTTACTTTAGTAGAAAGCGAGCTACAAACAACGGGCGATATGCAGTTGATTGCACAAGATACAGTGCAAGTGCGTGATACTCAAGCGCAACCTTTTGTAGCCGAAGCAGGGGGAAATCTGCTCGTTGAGGGTCATCAAAAGATTGATATTGCTGCTATCAATAATCCAGCGAGTGGTTTGGTGTCTGGCAAAGATACCGTATTGCGATCGCTTAATTCTGTACGGGGGGATGCAAAATACACTACGGGTGGCAGCTTTACAATTCAACAGCTCGATGGAAGTGCAGGAAATCTTTATGCACCTATTGATCCAATTATTCTCGCTGCGGGAGATGTCACTCTAGGAGATTACACGGGAGCCTCATTACACATTTTGGCAGGGGGTCGTGTAACCTTGGGTAATGTCACGATTAATAATGTAGACACAACAGAAAACAGCATTAACCCTGACAACCCCGATCCTTTTTTAAAAAATCTTGCTGATCTTAGGCGAGCAAATGGTCAAACTTTGACTTACAACGCCACTCCTTATCCTTCTAGTAATGGTGGTATCGAATATCGTAACGGGACTGAGTTGGTTATCAATGGTAGTACTCAGCCCACTTTGGATGTTCGTGCTGGAATTGATTGGACAAAACTATCAGGATTCCCAGGAAATAGCGTTATAGGAAATGTGTCACCTTCTTCTACCTCGGCTACCCCAACTAGTGCAGATATCACCATCGGTAGTATTAATATCTCTGAGGTTCAAAATCCACCTGATAGTCAAAATCCTCTGGAGAGTCAAGGTGTTGTCCTTTTAACGAATCAATATTATCCCAACACTTCGTTAACAGGGGGGGCGATTCAAGTTAATGGGCAACCAGGCTCCGATGAAGCCAGCATTAAGTTGAAGTCTACAAGCATCAATTTTAGTGCTGATGATGACCCTTCCGAGCAGCCTATCTCCACCAGTGCCATCATTATTGATTCTCGCTCTAGCATTACAACAGGAGATATTTCTGCCATTTCCAGTTCTGTCGATCTGTCGGCTGTCAACGACATTAAAACAGAAAGTATTGATGCTGCTCTCAGTTTTGGTACTAGTGGCGGCTTTAACACATCTGTTGTGTTGAATTCTACGGCAGGCAATATTGTTGTCAAAAATATTAGTGCTGGGCCCAATGGTGTGGATGTTAGAGCATTCGGTCTGTTTCAAGCGACTGGTTTTAAAGAAGAAGAATTTGTAGCAGACGAGGTCATTCCTGTTTCAGGAACCCAAGTCCGCCAGTTTCTTAATGATAAAAATATTCTGGAAGAAGATGCTCAGGTTGATCCAGATCAAACTATTCGAGTAAATCTTGCAGAACTTCTTCCAACCAGTATTATTGCCAGACCCAATGTACCAGTTTTCCGACCTGATAATTCACTCAATGCGCCTGTATTCATCCGGTATGGAGACGCATCGAGAACCCTAATCAATCAGACAGTTAATGTTTCTCAATCTAGCAATCCTTCTGCTGTTAGTACTAGCCGTATCCTTGTACAAGGTGGAAATGCAGGTTTTTATGGGGGACCAAAGACAAGTCAAATCGTTCCCGGTAATGACCCATTTGTCATTCCTGATACCGACGATTTTAATTCTTATATTGCCGTTACCCCTGATACTCCTGACAACCCCACCAACTATAACTATGGTGACGCACTTTACAGGAATCAAACCTACCAGGCTTTAACATTTGACTCTGCTGAATTTCCTAAAGATGCTAGCGGTACCGTGGGGGCAATTGCTATCGGTGCTGGACAAGATAGCGGCTTTTATGGAGGAACTCAAAATGTAGTTTTTGACCCAATTCTTCCTGTAGAACCACCGGAGCCAGGGGCAAATCCGGGTGTGTATGTAGCTGTTAAAAATCAAATATTCACCCCAACCACTATCAACCCTGGTGATAGCGTTGACGGCACTCAGCCTAATGACAGTACAAATGATACTAATTCAGGTAATATTGCGAGCAGCAATGACCTAAGTGATATTTCTAGTACTACTAATTCCAGTAACACTGCTAATAGTAACAATAGTTTGGATGAAAGTAGGGGTGTAATTTTGGATATGAGCCGAGTTAGCACACCCACGACTTGTCATGCAACAGAGTTGAGAATTAACTCTGAGGGCACACTAGAACTAATCGGCTCTTGCCTATCCAGAAAAAATGAGGAGCCGGAAAAACTGTCGAATGTGAATTTGTTTGAGGGAAGTTTGCTGAGAAATTTATTCTCTGAACTTCAACTGACATCTCTGAAATCTTTGGAAAAGAATTATGAAAAATTGCCAACTATCGACAATCAGAGGTTCTAATTAGAAATAAGGTGATTACCGAGCTAGAGAGGTTAGGGTAGGTTTTTTTCGCCTTAAACCAATTGCTAATTT
>CBKWLJ010000652.1:0-3988 GCA_966675205.1 uncultured bacterium | reverse complement strand
AGACAGGTGTGACCTCGGTG
This sequence comes from uncultured bacterium, assembly GCA_966675205.1. GTDB lineage: Bacteria > Cyanobacteriota > Cyanobacteriia > Cyanobacteriales > Coleofasciculaceae > JBFLZA01. The sequence goes on along the minus strand of CBKWLJ010000652.1, from coordinate 3,968 downwards.
ATAGCATTCCCTAAATGCCCTTAATAACATTGAGAAAATAAACTATGGCAGAAACAGAAACCCTTAAGGGACAAGCTCCTCTCTTTGGTGGTAGCACCGGCGGCTTGCTCACCAAAGCCAAAGTGGAAGAAAAGTACGCAATTACCTGGACAAGCCCCAAAGAGCAAGTGTTTGAAATGCCTACGGGTGGCGCAGCAGTAATGCGTGAAGGCGACAACTTGCTGTACCTCTCTCGCAAAGAACACTGTATTTTCTTAGGCGGTCAGCAACTGCGGGCAAAATTCAAAATCAACAACTACAAGATTTACCGGATTTTCCCCAATGGAGAAATCCAGTACATCCATCCCGCAGATGGCGTGTTCCCAGAGAAAGTCAACCAAGGCCGTCCGTATGTCGGTAAAAACAACCGCAACATCGGTAAGAACCCAGAACAATCCACACTCAAATTTAGTGGCAAAAAACCCTACGAAGTCTAATCTAAAAGACTAGAGCCTGGGACTAGAGCGTCGTGCAACAGAACAAATGAGGGATTGGGGTAGCAGCCGCGATCTCCTCTTTCTTCTTCCGACTCTCTAGTTCCTTATTTTCTGCTTTCCCCTATTCCCTGCTCCCTATTTTCTAGATTAGGATACTAGCCCTTAGCCCCTCAGTCGAAGCATGATTTTCCCCGATTTCTCGCAGTTTTCAACGCTGGCTCAACAGGGTAATTTTGTACCTGTTTATCAGGAGTGGGTGGCGGATTTAGAAACGCCTGTGTCGGCTTGGTATAAAGTTTGTGCGGGTCAGCCTTACAGCTTCCTGTTGGAGTCAGTGGAAGGTGGCGAGAACGTTGGTCGTTATAGTTTATTGGGCTGTGATCCATTATGGGTGTTAGAAGCAAGAGGGAACCGCACCACTCAGACCCATCGGGATGCCTCAGTTACGGTGTTTGAGGGCGACCCGTTTCTCGCTTTAGCCAATTGCTTAAAACCCTATAATCCGGTGAAGCTGCCTCAACTGCCGCCAGGGATTGGCGGTTTATATGGGTTTTGGGGTTATGAATTGATTCGTTGGGTAGAGCCTCGTGTACCGGTTTATCCGGCAACGGAAAAGGACTTGCCGGATGGGTTATGGATGCAGGTGGATAACCTGATTATTTTTGATCAGGTGAAGCGCAAGATTTGGGCGATCGCATATGCCGATTTGCGCGATGGTGTTGATGTACGAGAGGCGTATGAAAAAGCGTGCGATCGCGTGCGTTCTTTAGTACATAAACTGCAACTTCCGTTGTCAGGCAAAGACACCGTTTTAGAATGGACTCCCCCAAATAGTGCAACTCAGGAATTGCACTATACGAGCAATGTAGAAGCTTCACAATTCTGTGCCAATGTCAAGAAAGCTAAAGAGTACATCCGCGCCGGAGACATTTTTCAGGTTGTTCTCTCTCAGCGCCTCTCGGCAGAGTATAGTGGCGACCCATTTGCACTTTACCGCTCCCTGCGCTTAATTAATCCTTCGCCATACATGGCGTATTTCAACTTCGGCGATTGGCAAATTATTGGTTCTAGCCCAGAAGTGATGGTCAAGGCAGCTCAGTCACCTCAAGGGGGACTCAATGCCACTGTGCGACCCATTGCCGGAACTCGACGCCGAGGCCAAACAATTCAAGAAGATGATGCCTTGGCACAGGAGTTGCTTCAAGATCCAAAAGAAATTGCCGAACACGTTATGCTCGTTGACCTTGGTCGCAATGACTTGGGCCGTGTCTGCAAAAAAGGGACGGTGACGGTTGATGAATTAATGATAGTCGAGCGCTACTCTCATGTTATGCATATTGTGAGTAATGTGGTAGGAGAACTCGACCCCAGTAAAACAGCTTGGGATTTGCTTAAGGCTTGCTTTCCTGCTGGGACGGTCAGTGGGGCCCCCAAGATTCGGGCGATGGAAATCATTTACGAATTAGAAAAAGAGCGTCGAGGCCCATACTCTGGGGTTTATGGTTGGTACGATTTTGAAGGTCAGTTGAATAGTGCGATCGCAATTCGTACTATGGTCGTTCGCCCCACTGACTCTGGGAAGCATATTGTGTCCGTACAAGCGGGTGCCGGTTTAGTTGCCGACTCTGAGCCAGAGAAAGAATACGAGGAAACACTCAATAAAGCTAGAGGATTACTAGAAGCAATCCGCTGTCTAGGGACATAGAATCACACAACCAGATGCATCCTAATGGCAGCAGAGATAGTCTTTTTGTGGGGTGGGCATCCTGCCCGCCTCCTTTTATATAACAGGCTTTCCGGCGAAAAGTGTTTCACTAATTCCTAACCCAGTACTGCTCAGATTGAGCTGAGAGCGGTTGCATGATGGTTGCTTCAAAAGGAATCACCCCTACCGTTTCACTATCAATACAACGAGCCGCTTCCAACGATAAATCAAGGCTTCTATGAGGGATATACGGACCACGGTCGTTAATCCGAACAATTACAGACGCACCATTGTTCAGATTTTTTACTTTCAGATAGGTGTTAAACGGTAAAGAAGGATGAGCCGCTGTTAGTTCATGCTGATTGTACGTTTCTCCAGTAGCAGTGAGACGTCCATGAAACTGGGGACCATACCAAGAGGCCTGTCCATCAAACCTCCTGGGCGTTTCTATCAAATTGTACATTTGCTGCTGAGCTTGAGTCAGTTGCAAAGGCACTTGTCCCAAAGCCATGCGGAGATTGTTTACCCATTCAATAGCTAGCAGTTCGGGATTGCGGTCTAATGCTGTAGCCAAATCCTCGTCAATCTTAAACAACAAGTGATTGCCTACCTGTATCGCGGGTTGTCCCTCCACGACTCCAGGCTGAATGGGTAAAGCATTGAAATCGGGATCTGATGAGTCAGATAAGACTTGCTTCAAACGTTGCGCGATCGCATTTGCTTGCTGCACTCTAGGAAATTCTGCAATTAAACGCTCCTTTAGCCAGACTTGGAAGCGCTCTGGTTTTTTAGTGAGAGGAGCGGCAAAAGCACGACTAGCGATTAATTGTGAATACCGCAACAAACCCCGCTTGACACGCTTTCCCTGACCTTGTTGCTTGTCTCCCTCTAAATCGGATGAGTGAGTACTAACAACTTTTACGAAGGAAGCTAAGTTTGTGTTGGAGTCACTGCGCTGACCCCAAGGCAGCAAATTCTGCATCATCCGCAAAAGCTGCTGAGGAAAACTAGCTTTTGATGCTTCATGGTGAGATGTTGTTCGTTCGGGGGCAAAGAGGGATGAGGAGGTTGTCACTGGCAAAATATTGTCTTCTTGCTCTGAACTGGGACGGCAGAATTTGTTTTCCGACCCATTAATACCGACTGGGGGATGGACAAAGGTTTGCGTAGGCTGAGAGCGAAATTGAAAACTACCTGTACTTAGCTGAAAAGCTGGATTAGAAAAGGTGGCAACAGAGGAATTAGAAGGCAATATTCCCGTGTAAACGGATGTGGGAAAACGAGGCGTTGGTATTTCAATGGGACTGTTAACAACTGACAAAAACTTTGTAGGGAAAGCACTGACAAGGTAGTCAGGAACTTTAAATAAACCTTGACTGGATGCTAGTAGGTAGCTAACCCAGGAGGTTACCCAAACAAGTCCGAAAAATTGCATAAGTCTTGAAATATTACTATGAATGCACTCAGAAAGGAAACCGTAATCCAGTATACAGAGAACCAGAATCAATAGATCAACCCAAAGGGTGATCCCAAAAAATATCTAAATAGGAGTTATATCATATTTATTGGAAGCTTCATCATTCAATCGGTCATCAATAATGGGGAATTCACTGAAAATGACTATAAAAAAAACTGATAATTAATAGTGTTGATGTCTTGGCAGCGACGCAAAATCAGCCCTTTAGGCGTGCTGTCTTTCTAGATGTATTGGCGATCCCTGCCGGGAAAACACTATACGCTAGCAAAAATAATAACCATGTTGCAATGAATTTTAAAATATTTCCTGG
>CBKWLJ010000651.1:0-3988 GCA_966675205.1 uncultured bacterium | reverse complement strand
TGGAATCTGATTCTTCCAAGCTCAGGGTTCAACGAAGTAACCCTGAGTAGTTGACCTATCCTCAACTCTCTCACCATCCAAATCGAGGACGCATTCTCCTTCTGGGATAACGCCGCTCTCTTCTGTCCTCGTCGTAACGGCGGTCATCATCATTATCTCGGTTTCTGGTGTAGGTTTCGCATTCTTGAGTAGTGAACTCCCTTACTTGATCAGGAACCGCATACCTTTGACCTAAAAAAGGGCGACCATAGTAACCATCATCAAAACCACGCGAAAATTCACCACCTGCTGTTCTGGGTTTGTAAACCTCTCCTTTCCGAGCTATTTGAAGACCTTCACTATAGCCATTAGCATAGGCATTGGGATGATCAGCAGAATTTTGGATTACCTCGCGTCGAGTAACAGGATAGCAGTAAGTCGCTGTATCCGCTTTAGCTGGCTGGGTGAAGAGTAAGAATACAGGCGCAGTGGCACAACTTAGTAAAGTGGCAGAAAGAATCCTGTTCATGTCTTTCCTTTGCTTGATTAACTCTTGATGTATTCAAGTTACTGGGAAAGGCAAGAACAGCACTTCACCTTTGGGTGGTACCAAACAGGGTGAAATGAAACTCACCTAGTTGGGGGATTTCCTTTACTCACTTCTTTGAGAAATTCATAATTCATAATTCAATTTTTAAGCCGTAAATATCGAGTTATTTGGCTGTCTTTTGGGGTAGTGGCGACCTAGCCTCAATACACTTTAGAATCGCCCTACCCCTTTTGATAAACACTTATCTTATCGTTACCGAGAGTTTGAATTTTGTGCTGAGTTATTGCCCATCATGGCGCGAGTCATCTGCAAATGACCCTGAAGCCTTGGCAACGTATTGCTAGCAAAGCGTTTCACATCCCGATCTTGAGCCTGTCGAGTTCCGTTTTGGAACAAAGTCACAGCCATAACGTGGTCGTTCTCCATTACCCTCATATACTCTTGATCAAAACGTTCGCCAGAAAGTTGCTCTAGTTGCTCTCTGATAGCTTGATGCTGGGGATCTAGTTGTGTTGGAAGGCTAACACGCTTCTGCTGTGCCAACTGGGAGAGTCTAGCGGTTGCCTGTGTATGCTCATCAATCATACGCTGTGCGTACTGCTTCACTTCGTCACTATCACTCTGCTGCAATGCCAATTGACTCAGTACTATTTCCGCCATATTAGCCTGAGCCGCTCTTCTCATAAACTGCTGATCAAAAGTGCTTAAACGCCTTGAATTCGGTTGAGTTGCAGGTCGGTTTGTGGGATTTTGTTGAGTTGAAGGTCGGTTTGTTTGAGCAACCGATGTATAGCCAAAAGTAGTCATTAAACCCACTGTCAAAAGAGCAGTAGTTAGGGTTACTTTCTTAATCATCACTAAGTTTCCTTCTAGGACTGTAGATTCCTTCTATCTGCTCTCATTTCTGCCTTCGCTGCCTCATTCTTAAGGTAAATTCACTTCCTTTTTCAGGTTGCAAGAATTATCCAGATAGCAGACTTGAAGACAGAAGCTAAACTTTAACGACTTTGAAGCCGATATTGTGTTTAAAAACTTGTAATGAACATTTTTTTAGTGGTAGCGTCTAATACCAAGTTGCTTCACACAGATGACTTCCGGTGGAGAGAGAGAAAAGGTGAAAAGAAAAAGGTAAAAACATTCCGTGAATAGCTTTCCCGTTTCTTGACTCCTCTTGTAGGGTATCTGCACACAACTTGGTATAAAGGCTATTTAGACTCGAAGAACCAAATAATCAAAATTATGAAGCGATCGCTCGTAACGCTAACCCTTAGCGTAATCTCCCTCACTTCCCTTACCCCACCTGCCTTTTCGGCACCACCAAGAACCCCTGATAAACAAGAACCCTGTGACATTTTAGTCGCTGGAGGAGGACTTGCCGGTGCAGCTACAGCCTATGAAGGATTACTTGCAGGGCAAACAGTATGCTTGACGGAGATTACTGACTGGGTAGGCGGACAAATTTCATCTCAGGGAACCTCTGCATTGGACGAACGCCCCACTCAGCGATCGCGCCTTTTCTATTCTCGTGGTTATTTGGAATTACGGAAGCGTATTCGGGATTATTACGGCGAACTGAATCCCGGAGATTGCTGGGTAAGCGAATCCTGCTTTCTTCCCCGCGATGCCGATAAAATTTTAGAGCGCATTTTGAGAGACGCGGCCAAACGAGGCAAAGGTACGCTCAAATGGTATCCCTCTACCGTCGTTAAAGAACTTAATATTAGCTCCAATGGCAAGCTGATTGAAAGCGCGATCGCAATTCAGCATAAACCTGCACCTGGTGCTCCTCCTCTTAACACCGAACCCCTCTCTCAAACCATTGAAGATTGGTATCGGTACGAAAACTCCTCTCGCTTTGAAAAAACGATTGTGCGCTTCGTACCTAAAAGGCAACAGCAAGGAAACGCTCCTAACTGGTACGTTGTTGATGCCACTGAAACGGGTGAGTTGATTGGTTTAGCGGATGTTCCTTACCGCGTCGGCATTGACGCCCGCTCTTACCTAGAACCTTCCTCCTCTAGCGCTACCGGTGACTCTTATTGCACTCAAGGTTTTACCTATACCTTTGCAATGGAAAACACCAAAGAGCCTCAAACCCATCAAATGCCCTCATTCTATCCTCAGTATCAACCCTACTACAGCTATGAACTGCCACGATTGGCAGATTTCGGGTTGGTATTCACCTATCGGCGTATCGACAGTCCTAATAAGGGTGAAACCACAAAGTTTGGGGGGATTACCTACACAGTCCCCACACCAGGGGACATTTCCATGCAAAACTGGACTTGGGGCAATGACTACCGCCCAGGCACTTCAACCGATAACCTAGTCTACACCCGCGACCAGTTGCAAGCGACAGGGCAATTACAACCTGGAGATTGGATGGGTGGGTTGCGGACAGAAGCGCTACGCAAAGCCGAGGAAATTTCCAAAGGTTATTTCTATTGGCTCGTTTCTGGAACAACTGACTCTCAGTTAGGCGATAACGTGAAAAAGCTGCACCCCAATAACAAGTATTTATCGGGCTTAGATTCTCCGATGGGAACGGTACATGGCTTGTCTAAGTACCCGTATATGCGAGAGGGGCGGCGGCTTATCGGACGCCCTGCCTATGGTCATCCCGGTGGCTTTACAGTTTGGGAAATCGATATCTCCCGCCGTGACTACAAGGATGATTATTATCGCAAGACCCTGACGCCCGAGATGTATCGCGACTTACGAACCGCTCTGGCTGGACTAGAAACGATCGCTGTTATTGGCGGGAAAAAGCCCGCAGAAGAAGTGATGAGGCGTACTCGCTCCTCTATTTATTCTGATTCTGTGGGGATTGGGCATTATGCGATCGATTTTCACCCCTGCATGACCCAAACTCCACCCGAAGCGCCGGGTAATACCGAACGTGAGGGTGAACGCCAAGGTGCAGGACAAGCTTATCCTTTCCAAATTCCTCTGCGGGCCATGATTCCCCAAAGAATTGATAATATGCTGGTTGCAGGAAAAAGTATTGCTACCAGTCATATTGCTGCGGCTGCTTATCGGGTGCATTCCTTTGAATGGTCATCTGGCGCGGCAGCAGGAACAACAGCAGCTTTTGCATTGGAAAAGGGAATTGCACCTTACGAACTTGTTGATGAACTTCCGCGTCCGGAACCGCAACTGCAAGAGTTGCGACGACGACTAGAACAACAGGGGAATCCTACTGCTTTCCCCGATACTTCCATTTTTAATGAATCTTGGGACGCTTGGCGCTAGCGGTCTAGAGTAAGCTGAAAGTATTCGGCTTTTCTTGCTTAGTTCACAAGATAGGTATGACCTTCTGGGCAGGCTGACAGTCTGCCCCAATCTAACCATTACTCTAGAATAGACCTCTTGCAAAAGTAAAAAAGCGTTCAAAAATGATGACGATCAAGTCAAATATAATCCCTTTCCCCTTTCCCCTTTCCCCCTTACCCCGACTTC
>CBKWLJ010000650.1:0-4015 GCA_966675205.1 uncultured bacterium | reverse complement strand
AGTGGTTGTCCACAACAGTTTGCTGAAGTATCAATGCAATGGTTGGGGTGTACTCCAGCAGTTGAAAAAATTCATCTGCCTACAGCATCACCTCCAGCAGTACCCCTCAAATCGGGAGATTGAGCAAAAAGGGGATAGGAGGAGAATTGTCAAAATAGCAAAGAAACCTCTCACAGGTTAAAGGGGGTTGACGGACGCCAAGAAATACGGAATACAATCTAGTTTTATGAGAACCTAAGTCCCCCACTTTAACCTTGAGGTAAGCTCAAAAACACCTAGAGACGACACCTGCGCTATCACCCCATCGTCTGAAGCCCTTTACTTTTAGAAAGGTGTAATTAAACACGACTGGCCTTTTGAACGTTGGGAGCTTGGGAAGCAGGATTAGCTAGATCACTGGATGCCAAGGAAGCCGCACCGCTAATGCTAAGTGACCATTGTTCGCTCTCATCCGTTGGATGCGCTTGCTCAGTCGGGAGATAAGAAGTATAATCATCAGTCGCAGAATTTCCTACATATCGTGAATTTTTGATGGTTCGTTGTGCTAGTATCAACAGCAGGTAAATTGTTAGTAAATAACCAGTTGCCAGAACAGGAATAATCACAGGCATATCCATATAAATCATAGGAGGACAAGAGGGGAAAATAAGTAAGTTCAATACAAGATTTACACCAGTTTTATCCAGCTCACTTCTCAACTGGAAACACTGTTGCCAATACAAGGCATAGGGAAACAGCTATTTATTTCCTCTAGCTGACCCGCTTACTTCTGGTTACAGCGTATATGCTGCATGAACCAGTCGAGCTAGCTTAGACCTATAGCTAAACTGTATTTACCCTATTAATGGTTACAAAAGAGTGCCTCAGTGATATCAATGAGGATTACTCTATGGTTTTAGGCTATCTCTGCCTATAATAAATGATAATTAAGCCTCAGGTGTAAGTAGAGCGCTGTCCCTTACGACCTAGGAATTCAATAAACCTATTAATTTTTTGAAACCCTTAATATTTAGATTAACACAAGAACCCTACTGGTCTGCACTAATTTTCTTATCAGCGGAATAACTTAACAAATCGATACAAGCTTTTGTATTACGCTAAAACTTTGCCATTAATCAAACAAAACTTCCCTGGATGAGACGCTTCGCATAGAATGAAGGAAAGAATATGTAAACTTTCGTAACTAACTTCTGAGTCGGCTAATCCATGACCTCAGTAACATCCCTTTTTGCCTCTGTCGAAGAAGACTTGTGTATACTGACCGAGAACCTAAAAAACCTAGTAGGTGCCCGTCACCCGATTTTGTATGCTGCAGCTGAACATCTATTTGGGGCTGGTGGCAAGCGAGTCAGACCAGCCATTGTCTTTTTAATTTCGCGAGCTACTATGGTGGACGCTGACATTACTCCGCGTCATCGCCGTCTAGCAGAAATTACAGAGATGATTCATACCGCTAGCTTAGTACACGACGATGTTGTTGATGAAGCAGAGTTACGTCGCAATGTCCCAACCGTTAATAGTTTGTTCAATAACCGTGTAGCCGTACTAGCAGGAGATTTCTTATTTGGTCAATCTGCTTGGTACTTGGCGAATCTCGGTAATTTAGAAGTCGTTAAGCTGCTGTCAGAAGTGATTAAGGACATGGCGGAAGGAGAGATTCAGCAGGGTCTGAATCGATTTGATACAACGCTAACTCTAGAAGCTTACTTACAGAAGACTTATTGTAAAACAGCTTCACTGATTGCCAACAGTGCCAAAGCCGCAGGAATACTCAGTGGAGTTTCGGTAGAGTTGGCTGCCGCATTGTACCGTTACGGACGGGATATTGGGTTGGCTTTTCAGATTGTGGATGACATTTTGGACTTTACAGGTTCAACCGAAGCCTTGGGTAAGCCAGCAGGTTCGGACTTAATCAGTGGTCACTTAACTGCCCCTGTCTTGTATGCGTTGGAAGAAAAGCCTTATCTTGAGGTGCTTATAGAGCGAGAATTTGCTCAACCAGATGATATCGCCCAAGCCCTCTCTCTGGTTAAGGAAAGTAAAGGTATCGAGCGTTCCCGTGCTTTGGCGGCACATCATGCTCAGGCAGCAGTACAAAGCTTATCTCTACTCAAGCCTTCAGAGTCTACTCAAGCTCTAATTGACTTGGCTGATTATGTCTTGAGTCGTATGTCTTAAGAAGAAGTCAACAGAGTGAGTCTTTGTTACTACAGTACTAATTGAGAACACTTAATGCTTGAGTGACAGTAATTTAGTTACACCAGTAACTATGCTGCTGTTTTAATCTCTTACAGCATGAGTAGTTTGGTGCTAGCTTGAAAATAGAAGCTAGGAGCCAGGAGAGGTTGATTTTCATTGTAAGGTTCGTGGGCTATCGCTCGCGGGTGGCTGTCTCGTGATCGACAGAAATTCTGGATGGGGTTTGCTGTACAGGCGACAGTTCAGGAATATTGAGCTGACCTCCAAATTTTTGTAATTCGTAGAGCTTGACTCCAATTTGATATTCGTATTGACTGAGCAAGCGTGCATAGATGTATCCAGCTTTTCCATCTAAAAAACCCAACTGGATAAAATAAAACACAATAAAGCGAAGGATTGGTTTAAAAGGTAAGCGAACCCAAACTGTCTTGAGGAAGCGCTTGCGCTGCACAGCATCTCCAAAAAGCTTGGCTCCAATCGTACCAGAGTCATCTTTGCTGTTCAGGATATTAAGATAGACCCGTGCTTCCCAATTGGAGTAACGATTGTGGCGCTCTAACCAGTGATAAATGTCCCGAAAATCAATGTGCAGCATATCGTTTTTCAGGTACCCTACTGTGCCATCTAAGATGACGTGCTCGTGAACTTCATTGTCACCTGTATTACGTATTTCTTCCGTATTGAGATTTTCATAGCGACCTTTTTTGTGCTTAAACAAGCGTAAATTCCAGTCAGGGTAGCGGCCTCCATGGCGAATCCATGTACCGAGAAAGAAGACTTTACGGTTGAGGTAGTATCCATCAAATTCAGGATTTTGGATCGCAACGGCAATCTCGTCCCAAAGTTCTGGAGGAATACGCTCGTCACAATCAACAATTAGTACCCATTCATGGCTAAAGGGGAGGTTGTCTAAACTCCAATTTTTCTTTTTAGGCCAGCGACCATTAAAGTAAAATTGCTCGACTTTGGCACCGTAACACTCAGCAATTTCTGTGGAGCGATCGCTACTTTGGGAATCTACGACAAAAATTTCATCAGCCCTGGTCAAACTTTCTAAACAAGCTGGCAAGTTAGCTTCTTCGTTTTTTGCCGGAATTAATACTGAAACGGGAATTTTAGAATCGGCAGATGCCATGGGATAAAGTGGGATAGATAAAACACTGCGCGTCCTTCGCCGAGTTGACGGTTGGGAAAACAAGCAGTAAAGCTCTCATCCTTTATACTTTATGCTTTAGCCTTGCCACCAGTCTTGGTTGAGAACCCAACCATGTTCTTGTAGTTCTGGATCAGTATGCTCCCTTCCTCAATCTTTACTAAGATGACCGTGCAGCACGATTAACGTTTCCGACAATTGGCTTAGGCGAGTCTCTAGTTCTTGCTTGCGATTGAGTAACTGTTTGATTTTTTGATACCGTGCGATCGCAACGCTCACACTAGCAACTTGATCAGGAGGGCAGGGACGCGACCAAAACTGACCATCTCCATCCAATCCACAAAGACGGTAACCAGTACGAGGGGTTTCACAGGTTACGTTGTCATCGGGTTGATTTAATACTTCTGCTACATAGTCCATCAATCGATCCCCCTGCGCTGTTCGTACTGCCCCCGCATTTTCTTGGGCTTCACGAGGATGAGACTCTAACCATCCATCCACAATGGGACCTTCTAGATAGAGGTCTTGAATTTTCCGCACAGTGGTTTGCAGTTCCTGTTGCCAACGGGCGACTATTTCTTCAATTTCTTTGAGCAAAGTCATTGCCAAAGCTGGGTTAGCCGCATGACGATGTTCGCTGATTTTAGCGGGTTTTAGCTTAGG
>CBKWLJ010000649.1:0-4038 GCA_966675205.1 uncultured bacterium | reverse complement strand
TCAATAATAAACTATCGAGAAGTACGCTGGTACATTCCTCTGCGGCTTTGGCGTAAATAAAAATATCGTTGAAAACTCCTTTTGTTTGAGTCTCTAAAGTTTTATCGCCAACTGTATATTTAACCGTTGAACCATCGTAACTTAATACAAAAGGCTGCTTCTCTCCTTGAGACCAAGCATAATCTACTGGATTTTCTGTCTCCTCTCCCCCATCTAAAGCTATCATTCCGATAAACCCTCCTGCCATAAATGCAGGTGTCCTCAATAAGGATTTTAATTCAGCTTCTGAAGCGATTGTCTTCAAACCAATTGCCTGAGCAGCCAGGGGAAACAGAGATAATCCTACCGTAAAGAGGGCGGTTGAAAAACAGACCTGACACACACCCATTTTTTCCTCCGTTTTTGCACAAATTCTGATTAAATTTACTGGAGATTTTAAATAAAAGCTGTGAATAAGCTGTGAAGAAATAAGTGGTATTACCTATTCAGGCTTAACTTTTCTCCCGTTAGCATAAACTGTAATTTTGTTAATCTTGTCTGCAAAGTATATAGATTTACAAAAACTTAATTATTAACGTGAAGTTTCTAAAGTTGTGATTAAGCGAATTCACGACAATTTACATAATAGCTCCCTAAACTAAAAAAAGATGAAGATTCATCAAGCTTCTTGCCAATAAGTCAGTCAATTAAAGACTAAATCGAGATGTGAGGCATATATCTATCTCTAGACTGTTTCAGTGAAAGCGCGAAGCAAGCCAAGATAAAAGCCAAAATCAGGTTTTTCTGTGGAATTTAGCCTTGTAAGGCTAAATTATTGTGGATACCATGGAAACTAAATCCTAAAATGCTCCTCATACGGCTATTACCGCTAGTTCTTCATGGACATTCAGCTGATTAATATCGGTTTTGGTAATATCGTTTCGGCAAACCGCGTCGTTGCGATTGTTTCTCCAGAGTCTGCGCCTATCAAGCGTATCATTACGGATGCACGCGATCGCGGACAATTAATTGATGCCACCTACGGGCGTCGGACTCGAGCAGTGATTATCACAGATTCGAGTCACGTTATTCTGTCGGCAATTCAACCGGAAACGGTTGCTCATCGCTTCGTGATCAGCAAAGATGGTCAAAGCGTTAATTCCTAAACCGTTCCTTTGAGGAAAGATGCAAGCAGGTAAACTCATCGTGTTGACAGGGCCGAGTGGCGTTGGCAAGGGAACTTTGCTGCGATCGCTTCTAGCACGGCACCCAGAACTCTATTTTTCCATCTCGGCAACAACACGCCAACCTCGTCCGGGTGAAGTTGAAGGGGTACATTATTACTTCGTCAGCCGCGAGAAATTTGAACAAATGGTAACCGCAGGCGAGCTTTTGGAGTGGGCAGAATTTGCGGGTAATTACTACGGAACGCCTCGCACTCCAGTAGAACGGCAAATTCAACAGGGGCGGTCAGTTATTTTAGAAATTGAAGTGGTAGGTGCCAGGAAAATTTACCACACCTTCCCCACTGCCCTCAGGCTTTTTCTTCTCCCTCCTAGCCTAGCCGAACTAGAACGGCGGATTCGTGCGCGGGGCCAAGATAGTGAAGAAGCGATCGCTCGTCGTCTAGAACGCGCTAAAGCAGAAATTGACGCTGCTGACGAATTTGATGTTCAAATTGTCAACGACAATTTAGAAACAGCTCTTGCTCGCCTAGAAGCAGCCATTTTCTAAGGTTGAAGGTTTGAAGGTTGAAAGGTTGAAGGTTGCAGGTTGGTTGAAGTTAACTTTGCCAAAGCCTTTTCTAGGTCTTGCGTGAGGTCATTAATCGCTTGTTTGGCAGCTTGGCGATTGCTCTGATACATGGGCCAGCGATCGCTCACTGAAATCGGTGTCCCCACTGTTACCCGTGCCTGTCGCCAACCCAACCGAGGACGACGGGGTATCTTTCTTTCCTTAATCCGGGCGATCAGATCGAACATCAGGAGTGCTGTTTCAGCGAAGCGTTCAGCCGTAGGCTTTTCCTTGACATAAGTTCCTGTGACTGCGACGAAACTTTCTACTAAACGCATATGCCGCAGGCGCAACTCAGCTTCTTGGGCAACCCAGTCTGCTAAACCCCGCTTGAAAGGGAGTAAAGTATTTAAATTTGCAACATCCTCTCGATAGATGTAATTCCAGCCTTCCTCCTCTAGACGGCGGCAGCGATCGATGAAACTGCCGTGCGACTCTAGAGCAAAATATTGCTCGGCAACCCGTAAGGCTGTATCCAGTAAGCGATGAAGCCGAGTCTCCAGTACTTGATTGGGATTAGCAGATGGTTCAATTCCTAGAGATGTCAGTTCTGGCAGATTCTGATGGTAGAACTGCCGATAAAACTCTTCCATCTCACCCAGAAGATGTTCACCGATGCGAAAGAGACGTTGATAGTAAAATTCTTGGGGCTCATCAATCCCAGAGTTTTCAATGTTCTGTACAGGTAGCCCACTATCGGCTTCCAATTGGCTCAAAAGCCAGTTCAGTTTTGACCAAGGCGGTTCAACATAATGATATTGAATGCCAATCGGCACAATCAAAACCTCCTCAGAACGCTTGGCTTTCACCAAGCTTTCCACACACCAAAAACCCAGTTGAGCCACCCCTGGTTCTAACGGACTGATTACTTCACTATGACCGTTTGTTGCTCCTTCTGGAGCTACAGCGATCGGCAATTGACCCTTCACAAATAACTCCCGTGCTGCTCGCATACCGCTCCAATCGAGTCTCTTGCCCCGGTGAATTGGAATTCCCCCTAACCGGGAAAAGAACCAACCTAGCCAATCACCTGCCCACAGCGTCATCCCTCGTTCGTAAATAAAGTGGCTGTGAATGGGATGTTGCAGTCGAATACCTTGTTGGCGAGCCACCTGTGGCACAGCACGGGAAAGTAAGTACAGCATACACAGTGGATCGTCAACTTCGGGATGGCGAAATGCGATCAAGAAGCGAATTTTACCCGCTTGAAATTGTTGGTAAAGCTCAACCAAAATCTCAACATTCTCTGCTTCAATATGCGAAATCCCCGTCGGTAACCAGCGTCGAACCCGAAACCTTAATAAAATTGGCAGCAACCACTGGAAAATTCGCAGTACGAGCGGATTAAATCGTTGTGGAATAAATTTCAGCCCTGGTTGAACACCTTGAATTGAATCAGACAAGTTTCATCTCCAAATCAGTGATATTGCCAAAAGTTGACTTCTTGCAAAAATACCTAAGGGGAATTTGCAATACATATACCTATATGGATACTTTTAATCAATAAAACTTTAAAATTAGTCAATCTTAAATATTCATACCAAGCTGTTCAAGCTATTTCTGCGTTAGAAGGGAGATGCCGCTCCAGCCAATTGTTTAAGTCAGCCAACACTTCTTGGTAATTAAGATCATTTTGAATTTCGTGATACACATCAGGATACTCTCTTCGTTCTTTATCCGGAAAAGTTACTCGTTGGAAGAAAATACGTCCACCTTCAGGCAGAACTACTTGATCTGCTCCACCATGAAGAATTAACAGAGGTAACGACCAATCTGGCGCATGTTTGTGAATCCAGGCCACTGTATCTAAAAACTCTGTAGCTAAACGTGCGCTGCCTCGGGTATGGCGTAACGAATCTTGTTTATAGGCAGCTAAGACTGCCGGATCGCGTGAAGCGGCGCTTAGATCAATGCCCGTACTCAGAGTAAAATGCGGTAACATTCGTGAAAGCAGCTGCCCTAGAGTTAACTTAAATGGTGAAACTCCAACAGAACCCAAGGCTGGCGCTAAAACAATCACACCTTGCACAATGGAGGCTGCGCTTGGGGAGTGCAGGACGTAATCGAGAACGATCGCAGCCCCTAAGCTGTGGCCGAGGAGAAAACACGGACATCCAGGTTCTTGTGTTTTAACCAACTCTAAGAAAGTATGCAGGTCTTCGCGAAACTCACTCCAATGATTGATATGTCCTTGTTGTCCTTCTGATCGTCCATGACCGCGCTGGTCAAAACCATAGATAGCATAGTGTTTGGGGATAAAGTGTT
>CBKWLJ010000648.1:0-4041 GCA_966675205.1 uncultured bacterium | reverse complement strand
CTTGCCAAAATTGACGTTTACCTCTTTCCTACTCACGGCAAATTCCTACAGCTCCAGATAGATGACAACCTTAGATAAGATACTGTTTCATTAAACCAAATCCTTGCCAACTTCAACCCATTCCTCAATAATAAT
The DNA here is from genome assembly GCA_966675205.1 of uncultured bacterium. GTDB lineage: Bacteria > Cyanobacteriota > Cyanobacteriia > Cyanobacteriales > Coleofasciculaceae > JBFLZA01. Next base: position 3,906 of record CBKWLJ010000648.1, on the reverse strand, counting down.
TGATTGTCTTAAAACTTCCTTAAAGGCTTAAACTTTCCTGAATGCTAAAGTTAATCCAGCGGATACTTTTATGGCTTCGGGGCGGAACCTTGAAGCTGTTAATTTTAACCGGAATCATTTTATTAGCTTGGGGCACTCTCTCCCCGGTAGGTACTCTAGTATGGTGGTTGAACTATCAAGCTGAGAATTTTGGCTTTAAGAAAAATCGCCCTAAAAGCTTGCCATCTGCTCAAACTTCAAGTGATGCAGCTAGCTCTTCCACAATTAATTGTTACATTATCTTTTTAACGGGAGTAGGAGATTTTTCAGCCAATCAGTTAACTCCTGGGGAAGAATACTTTTTAAGCCATTTAGATGAAATTCATCCCAACTGTGTAATCGTTTCTGATGTTTTTCCCTACTCAGCGGCCAACGAAAGTTTAGGGGGAAATCGACCTTTAGCTCCTCTATGGCGCTTTGCAGAAGAGGCAGAGGGTTGGCTGAAAAATGCAGATATTCTGATTAAAATTCGCAATCTTTGGCGATTTGCAATTTCTGTAGACGACCGTTATGGAGCGATTTATAACCAGGGAATTGCCAATGCCATCATCGACCGAATGAATGCAGCGCATCCCATAGCACGCTCCTCTAATCAACCCGTGAAAATTATTCTGATTGGTACGAGTGGTGGCGCACAAGTGGCTCTCGGTTCAGCGTATTATCTCGATCAATGGTTAGATGCTCAAATCATTGCCGTTTCCATTGGGGGCGTCTTTTCTGGTGATGATGGTTTCAATGCGGTTGAACATACCTACCACCTGCAAGGACGTCAGGATTGGATTGAAGATATCGGTAGAGTTGTGTTTCCATCGCGCTGGCCTTGGACGGTTGGGTCTCCATTTCATCAAGCCCGTCGTCAAGGAGATTTTACAGTCCGAACGATTGGGCCTCAAGGTCATGATGGTTCGACAGGGTATTTTGGTCAAAAACCAGCAAAACAAAATGGCGTTACTTATGTAGATTTAACTCTCAAAGCGGTTAACAAACTGCCGATTTGGTCGGCTCCCAAGTAACTTATTTTAATCTAAGGAAAAAGTCATGTTGAGTACGAATTGGAAAGGGTATCGAATCGCTGCTTATGCTGGACAATTTTTGCTAGGAATTGCAGTGATAGTTGTACTGAGTCAAGGAAATTATCGAGGTGCCCTGACTTTAACTGGCTTTTTAGTCGCCTCAGTTGCATTTGTGGCTTTGGATCGACAGTTACCCAATTTATTTGATTTTCTCTTTGTGATTGCGGCATTGTTAAATGCTGGGGGTTGGGTTTGGTATTTGTTTTACCAACCAGGGCCCTATGATGAAATTACCCATGCCTACACTACGTTTTCCATCGCCTTAGCGCTGAGTTTTTTGGTGTATCGCTCAATGCTGACAACATTCCGTCACCACCGACTACTCTATGTCTTGACGATCGCTAGTTTTGGAATTGCGATTGGTGCCCTTTGGGAAGTATTTGAGTGGGCAATTGCAGTGATTAATGACATCGATGATACCATCAGCGACCTAATTATGGATAGCATCGGTTCCATAACGGCGGCAGTATTGAGCTTGTGGGCATTGCAAGAGTACACGCCTCCAAATTCAGCGGCTGAAAATCGGGAAACAACCACCTATCATCACTCAAATCAGCCGTAGAAATTTGACCTTCTAACTTGAGAATAAGGCAGAGGGTAGAGGGCTACAAGGCAGAAGGTTGGAGGTTGAAGGTTGGAGGTTGAAGGTTGAAGGTTGGAGGTTGAAGTATTTTCATTTATTCGTTGTGGGTGAAGTCCATGGCAGTGTAACAATTAAATACTGAAATTATGTCTTAGTGGGTAGTCAATGGGGCTGAAAACGGACAGGAAACTTCTGCCAAAATGTGTAAGTTCTAAGGATAAAGTATCAGTCTAGTGGTAGTTGTAGCGCTTTTGCCAATGTGAAAACGTAAAAGGCATTCGACAAATAGGCTTTGCTCAAGTGTTTGCTGTTTTAGAGCCAGCAGAATCTAATCCTGTCATACCCCTTATCTCGGGGCTTTTTGCTATTGGTCTGGCAATTATTCATCTCTACGCTGGAAAACTGCGATTTCTAGATAGAATTCCCCGCAGTCGCTGGCTATCGATGGCCAGTGGTGTGTCGGTGGCTTATGTGTTTGTCCATCTGCTTCCAGAGTTGAATGAAAGACAAGAAGCGATCGCACAAACAGGAGTGCTATCCTTTCTAGAACACCACGTCTACCTCATGGCGCTATCGGGGCTGGCAATATTCTATGGCTTAGAGCGAGCGGTTAGGGAATCACGAGAGCATAATAAAGCATCAGGCGAGAAAGATGTAGCTGACCCTGGCATTTTCTGGCTGCACATTGGCTCTTTTGCTCTTTACAACGGACTCATTGGCTACCTGTTGCTGCATCGAGAGGAACCCGGTATTCAAAGTTTGTTTTTGTTTTTCATTGCAATGGGCTTGCATTTCATTGTGAATGATTTTGGCTTGCGTCAAGACCACAAACACACTTATCACAAAATCGGTCGTTGGATACTGGCAGCAGCGATTATCGTAGGATGGGTAATTGGGTACGGAACAGAAATTTCTGAAGCGGCAATTGCTGTGCTTTTTGCCTTCCTTGCAGGCGGAGTTATCCTCAATGTCCTCAAAGAGGAGCTACCCGAAGAGCGCAAGAGCCGTTTCTGGGCTTTTGCTTTAGGGACAGCCGTTTATACAGCGCTACTGCTGACACTGTGATTAAGTTTGCGATCGCTAACTTGATGCAGACTGTAGTGTAAATACAGTGACTTCTGGTACACAGTTGATGCGGATGGGAACACCACTGAAGCCAATTCCTCGGTTTACATAAAGATCATTCCCTGGTGCCCCATATTCATCAACAACCCAGCCGTCAGCATGTACCTCATCCTCCTTAGCAAAAGTCATCCAAGACCATGTAGGCGTGAATGGTAAGCGAATTTGTCCGCCATGAGTGTGCCCTGCCACAGCTACAGGAGCCGTATTAGGTGGAAATTGATCAAATGTGTCTGGATGGTGCATCATCACAAACCTGGGTGCACCATCCGGTACTTCAGCCAGTGCCACTTCTGGTTTAGCGTTATTTGCCCAGAGTGACCCAATGCCTACAAGATATAGAGGTAATTCCTCATTTGTCCCAGGCTTGGACAGGTTGCGATTTTGAGGAGATTCAAGGGCAACCACATCGTTTTTGAGAATATCTACACCCACTCCTTCAAGAGCTGAGGTTAATTTTGCTGCCAACTCTTGGTTTGGCGGGTTATGCTTGTCTTTCAAGGCATAGTCATGATTGCCTAGCACCGCATAAGTCGGGATGCCTGCTTCTGGTAGTGGGCGAACTAGCTCAATCACTTTATTGATTTCTTCAGAGGGGTTGGGGGGTGCGCCATAGATAAAGTCACCAGCAATCAGTACGGCGGCGGGACGCTCCTCAATGAGTTCCTCCACAATGCGATTAATAGTTGGAGTATTATCAAGCCACATTCCCACCTGCCAATCGGCAATGACTGCAACTCGTTTTCCCTCCCAAGAGGGGGGAAGATTGGGAATTTCTGCAATTTCGGATTCTTTATCAATGAAGTAAGGTTCAAGCAAACCCCAAACTAGGAGGATACCTAAAACTCCTAATAACCCGAAGAGTAGGTATTTGAGGGTGTATTTAATTGTCTTCATCGTATTAGCACTATACAAAGCCTCTAATAACTAGAGTGTTACCAATTACACTTCCAGACTTCCCTCAGCAGAAAGATGTAAGCTCTCTTTTTTTGTTGAACTATCAATCTAGAGAGATACTTCAATGGAGAACAAGCCATGCAACTAGCAGGGAAAGTCGCACTTATCACCGGTGCAGGTTCAGGGATTGGC
>CBKWLJ010000647.1:0-4045 GCA_966675205.1 uncultured bacterium | reverse complement strand
GACATTTACGTTTCTCCACAAAAACTCATATAACTCCATTGAATCATCTGGTGGGCTACAATACAGCCCACGGTTGCATGGAAAAAGGGGCTTGGCACAATGAAGTCTGTAATTGGCGTAAATTTACCGCAGCAGTCTTATGATATTGCAGTAGTAGCGGGTGGTTTGGATGATTTGGGCGTTTGGATGAGCCGCCTGAAACTAGGGAAGAAAGTTTTGGTAGTGTCCAATCCAGCTATCTTCAAAAAATATGGGGAACGTACACTTGCAGCTTTGAAGTTAGTGGGATATGAGGTATCTACCTGCACCCTCCCAGCAGGTGAACGTTACAAAACTCTCAAGTCTGTCCAAAAAATCTACGATGTTGCCCTAGAAAACCGCTTAGAGCGTTCCTCTACGATTGTGGCATTGGGCGGTGGCGTCATTGGAGATATGGCGGGTTTTGCGGCTGCTACTTGGTTACGGGGGATTCATGTCGTACAGGTTCCGACATCACTGTTGGCAATGGTGGATTCTTCAGTGGGTGGCAAGACGGGTGTGAATCATCCCCAAGGGAAAAACTTGATTGGCGCATTTCATCAACCGCGATTTGTGCTAATCGACCCCTTGGTGTTGAAGACATTACCCCCACGAGAATTTCGGGCGGGAATGGCAGAGGTGATTAAGTACGGCATTATTTGGGATGCTGAATTATTTTCTAAGCTAGAAGCTACGAATCGTCTTGACCAATTGCGCTATGTGGATGAGGAGTTATTAGACATTATCATTATTCGCTCCTGCCAAGCGAAAGCAGATGTTGTCTCTCAAGATGAGAAAGAAGCGGGGTTAAGGGCGATTCTCAACTACGGGCACACCATTGGTCATGCGGTAGAAAGTTTGACGGGATATAAATTAGTCAATCATGGGGAAGCCGTGGCAATTGGAATGGTGGCAGCCGGACAGATTGCAGTGCAACTAAAGATGTGGACGCCAGAGGAAGCACAACGCCAAGATGCCTTAATTCAGAAAACGGGATTACCGACGCAGTTGCCGAGTGGGGTGGATATTGAAGCGATTATCGATTCTTTGCAAACGGATAAGAAGGTGAAAGATGGGAAGGTGCGATTTATACTGCCTACCCAGCTTGGTGAGGTAACGATAACGGACGAAGTGCCATCTGAGGTAATTCGGCAAGTGCTTCAGCAAATGCAGATATCATGAGTGCGATCGCATTTCACATTCAGATTGGCTCAATGTCAAATTAGTAACTCACTTACAGAAACGCTAAAACCTGTCAGGACAGTCTGAGTGCTGATAACTTCATCGGTGTTAAATAGCTGCCACCGTTGTTGAGTATTAACTATAATTAATCGACTCTCAGGATACAGCAGCCAGACTTCCTGACAACCTGATTCTAAATATTCCTGCGCTTTAGCGAATAATTCTTCAGCACTATCTTCCGGGGATGCTACTTCAGCAATTAACGGGAAGCTCTGGGGAAGGACGGTAAAATTGCCGAATTGTTTGATAAGTTCAGGAGTGATATAAGCGACATCAGGACGACGAGCTTGCTTCGCAGTGCGGCAGAGTGTTTCTGTACAAATTTCTCCACCCTTTTCACTGGACAGTATGTAATTTCTCCAATAGGAAGCAAGCTTTGCTTGAGCTACACCATGCTTGAATGTCATTCCTGTTTTCTCTATCAATCGACCATCTACCCATTCTGTATAATCGGGGGGATGGAGAATAAAGTCTTCTAAGGAAAGAGCCTGTGTAGCGTCCGGTACAGTGATGGAAGTAACCATTTTAGCGATTGGTCTGTTCAAGACTTTATCTACATTATCCCTGTCGGCAGAGAAGTGTGTCTGTTCGGTGTGCTTGTTTCGGTTCTGTGCGATCGCATTTTTTCATCCAGGGGCCTGATTTGTAATAGCTAGGACGGGCAAGATGCCTATCTCTCCAGAAAAAATGACTCTTGTGGGGTAGGCGGACGGGCAAGATGCCCATCTCTCCAGAAAAAATGGCTCTTGTGGGGTAGGCGTCCCGCCTGCCTTTTGCTGGCGGCAATAGTCTCACCCATCACTACTCCTCAGTGGATTCATCACTTTGAGTGTTGGATGCCTCTATCTGTCTGACTTGCTCTATATCTAAACCTAAAGTCTCTGCCACTTGCTCCACACTCATCCCTGATGCCAACAAATGAGACACTGCTGCTTGCGTTACTTGCTCTATATCTAAACCTAACCCCTGTGCTATCTGCTCCACACTCAACCCTAATGCCAAAAAGCGGGGAACTGATTCTATTTTGACCTCTTCTGCGGTTTCCTGATAAAATCTGGTTTGCCTGAAATCATTTAATCCCAACATTTGCGCTATCTCCTCTGGGCTTTTTTGGGGAAATTTATAAACAATTATCCTTTCTATCAATTGTAGAAGTTCCCGCTTGGCAGCTTCATCGGCTATTTCAAGTCTTGCTTGGTTGATCAACGATCTGGCTTTTGTCCCAGCCGTTTCCTCTAGCTCTATTACTAATTTAACGGTTTCAATGCCGATAGAGGGTTGTGGAGTTGAGCCTAACTCATCAAGGTAGATACGCCTAACTCGTTGAGGATTGAGTAGCTCAAAATACCGCTCTGTTTCTCCTGTATCTATGCTGTGTGTGGGATAAACGACTACTCCGCGCCAATTGTTTTTTAGTTCAGTTTTATCGAGGTAAAGGAAGATTTCTGTAAAGAAGCGAGAGTAAAATTTTGAGTCAGGTTGAAACTGGACTTCAACGAAGTAGATAGGGAGTGATGGCGTATTGCTGGCAGGGAGGAATACACCATCAATGCGGAAGGAGAGTTGTTTGACTTCAACGGAGGAGAATTGATAGGCGTTAGCGTCTTCAGGAGGTTGGTTGATGAGTTCAAAGAAGATGCTGGGGAAGGATTGAAAGAGGCGATAGAAGATGGTATCAGTTTTCACGCTTTACAGCTTATAGGTTTTATCTTGTATTTTTGCTTTTAATCTGTAAGCTAACATTTTAACTTTATCAAAAAATAGCAATCTTCTTAGGGATATATTATTCATGTTCATGTACATTGATTCAACCCGATAAAAACAAGTTAATTGTAATAGAAAATTTAAATATTTTTACTATAAAATACTTGATTTATATGAAATAAAATTATACTCTTCAATTAAGAGTGAAGCGATTAGGTGCTGACACACACTAACCGCCTCTAACTCCCAACTAACAGACACTTAGCGAGGAGCTAATTGACTATTATGACGCGCATTGATGTTACACTCTCGATCGCAGAAATCCCCACTCAGTGGCAACCTCCCCGTTCCCCCTACGGACAGGTGATTGTTTACAACAAAAAGTTCTGCGAAATCATTGGACGCAAATACATCAGTCCGTGTAGTGCAGCAGGCAAATCCGACCCCGATATTGTTGGATGGCATTACGCCTTCTACGAAACGCCAGATGCTCTCGACTCCATCGAAATCCATGAAACTGAGGTAATTACAAGCTAAAAACACAAAAGGGTGCGTTTCGGCGCACCCTTATTTGGAGAGGGATTTTCGAGCATATGCCTGAAGCAGTCATGCGGCCAGAGTTTCAGCAATCACTTGCCTTCAGTGGGTTCATCATTCTGAGCGTTAGATGCTTCTATCTGTCTGACTGCCTCAACATCTAAATCTAACGCCTCTGCCACTTGCTCCACACTCATCTGTGATGCCAACAGATGCGATACTGCCGCCTGCCTCACTTGCTCAACATCTAAACCTAACCCCTCTGCTATCTGCTCTAGGCTCAGGTCTAATGTCAAAAAGCGGGGAACTGATTCTAATTTGCCCTCGATCCTGCCTTCGCTCTTGCCCTCTTCCAACGCTTCTTGATACACTCGGGTTTGCTTTAGATCATTTAATCCCAACATTTCTGCTATCTCCTCCCGGCTTTTCTGGGTAAATTTATAGACAATAATCGTTTCTATCAATTGTAGGAATTCTTCCTGAGTGGCTTCATCCGTTGTTTCCCGTCTAACTTGAGCTATCAATTCCCTAGCGTTTATCCCAG
>CBKWLJ010000646.1:0-4071 GCA_966675205.1 uncultured bacterium | reverse complement strand
CGATCGCAGATGAAATGAATCAACTCGGCGTCCGAGTCGGTATACTCAACGCAGGAGACGGACAACACGAACACCCCTCCCAAGGATTGCTGGACTTATTTACCATCTGTTCTCTAATTGACCCGGAATACCCCCGCTTAGGGCTTTTGACAGGGAAAAAGATTGCCATTGTAGGAGATATTCTGCATTCACGGGTTGCTCGTTCCAATATTTGGAGTCTTACGGCCAGCATGGCGGAGGTTCATCTAGCAGGCCCACCCACACTGCTACCCCAGTTATTTGCCGAAATGGCAGACACTCCCATTCTCCACTCCAAATCTCAAGTCCAAAATCGCAAACTGTTTCTCCACTGGGATATCGAACCAGCTTTACAAGATGCCGATTTTGTCATGACTTTACGGCTACAAAAAGAGCGCATGACAACTCATTTGTTGCCCAGCTTGCGAGAATACCACCAATATTATGGAATCACGCGCGATCGCTTAAAACATTGCAAACCAGACGTGAAAGTACTGCACCCAGGCCCAGTTAACCGGGGAGTAGAAATTAGTTCCGATCTCATGGATGACCCGCAGTTTAGCTTAATTTCTCAACAGGTAACCAGTGGTGTTGCCGTTCGGATGGCATTACTTTACCTTATGGGTAGCGGGAAGAACCACGATTAAATGATGAATGATGAATGCTAAATTATGAATTAAGCATTCAGTCGATCAAGACTATCCTAGCCATCTGTGTGCATCTGCGTCTATCTGTGGTTAAACATCCACAAATGGCAAGATTACATCAGTGAAGAACATCTTGTAAAAGTTGTAGTAACGCTTGGGCAGTATAAGGCTTCGGTAAAAATGCTTTAACACTACTGCCCTCAACTTCAACAACTGCTTGATGTGAGGGAAGCCCACTCACTGCAATAATCTTGACTTGAGGATTAATTTTTTCCAAGGCATGGATGGTTGTCGCACCTCCCATGACAGGCATCATTAAATCCACTAAAACCACACAAATCTCGTCTTGATACTGAGTATAGTGTGCGATCGCGTCTATCCCATTGGTAGCCGTCAGTACCCTGTAGGAGTAAGATTCCAGACAAGTTCGAGTCATCTGACGAATGGCAGCTTCGTCATCAACAACCAGAACCAGTTCTCCATTTCCCGTAGGCAGTTTCAAGGCTTCAACCGTTGATGTACAGGTTTTATTGAACGCCGGCAAGTAGACTTCAACTGTTGTCCCTTGCCTTAGCTGACTCGATACATTGACAAATCCACCATGACTTTTGACAATGCTCATGACTGTCGATAAACCTAATCCTGACCCCTTAGTGATTTCTTTGGTGGTAAAAAAGGGCTCAAAAATTCGATCTAAAATCTCAGGGGGGATACCTGTTCCTGTATCCGAGACAGTAATCACAATATAAGGCCCGACTTTAGCGTCCAGATACCGTCGGGTAAATTGTTCATCCAGCCATAAATTTTTCGCAGTGATAGTGAGAGTTCCCCCTTTAGGAAGGGCATCACGAGCATTGACACAAAGATTCATCAGCACTTGATACAGTTGGGTGGCATTTCCCCAGACTGTCCATAAGTCTTTTGGTATGACTGCGCGAATTTTGATAAATTTGGGAAATGTGTTATCCGCAATTTGCTTGAATTCTTTAATCAAATGTCTGACTTGTACCTGAGTGCGATCGCCTTGGATGCCTTGGGCAAAAGAAACGATATGTTTCACTAATTCAGTTCCCCGTTTGGCATTATTTTCTATAATTTTCAAGCATTGCTCAACCTGTGTACTGTCACGCTTGAGTGCCAAAAGCTGAACCGCTATCAAAATCGGAGAAAAAACGTTGTTCAAGTCATGAGCAATACCCCCTGCTAATGTGCCAATGCTCTCTAAACGTTGAGCACGCAGAAATTGGGTTTCGAGGTTTTTCTTTTCAGTAATGTCTGTATTAACAATCAGGATGGATTTGGGCTTGCCTGCTTCATCATGCACTAGTGTCCAACGACTTTCGACAATGACTGCTTTACCCTCTTTCGTCACTTCCCCTAACTGCCCCTGCCATTCGTCTTCTTCTAGCAAGGTTTCCTGAATGCATTGATGATAATGAGATATCTCCCCCAACAAAACCTCTGAGGCATTTTTACCCATCACCTCGTTAGCTTTCCAACCAAATACCTTCTCAGCACCTTTGTTCCAAAATATAATGTGATTATCCAACGTTTTAACGAGAATTGCGTCTGTAGTGACATCGAGCAAAGCCGCTTGTTCCTTAATTTTTTGCTCTGCCTGCTGATGCTGGATTGCGGCTTTTTGCAGTGCCTTTTGATGCCGCTTTCGTTCTGCGATCGCCGCCATCTGTTCTGCCCAGCTTTGCTGTTCGCCCTTAACCCGCTTCCAATAGGTGCCGAAGAAATCAATCAAACCCGATTCTTCATTTAATAAAGCCTTGAAACTGTCTTTGACTCGCTGATCGGTTTCATAGGCTACTTCAGAGTGAGCTTCCATCCACACATGGCATGTCTTAACATAAGCAATAAACATAACTAGGTGTTGATAGTTCATAAGCCCCAAAATTCGACGCAATTCCCAGCGGCAGTACTCTGCCTGTTCTTGGGCTTGGGCAATAAAAATTGAACAGTAGAGTAAACTTTCTTCCAACGCTGAGTTGGGTTCTGGCAATCCCTTTCCTTCAGGCTGTCTTGTTAGCGCTTTGAGATGTTGATCGATTTCGTCTTCAGTAGGCAGCGGTAATTCTAGTAACTCCAACACCTCCCGTGCCTTCATCCCTAAAGAGTATAGAGAGCAACTGTGACAGATCATGCAGTAAGGAACAGCACAGAGGCGAGAGAGATAAGCAGAGAGTTTTTCTTTAAACAGGGGTGATAGAGGATTGGTTACATATGCACTAAAGGTCTGTTGCCAAAGGTTTTCCAACACTTGTGAATTTTGTTGTGCTGGAGCAAAAAAAGGTGGAATAAAGCCCAATTTTTCTGTGATTTCTGCCTGAATTTGCTCACTAGTTCGTGTAGAATTCATGACTTTATTTACGTTATTGTCTCGGTAGTCAGGACTTTCATTAAGATTAAAGCAACAGTTTGTGCAAATGCCTCGCTTGCTCTGAAGAGGAAAAATTAACTCAGTAGCATTGATTGGAACAAAAGTTAAATTACAACTTTTTTTCTTTAGAGTTGATCGAGAAAGCTTCTCGACATTACCCACTTAAATTTTGGCACAAGACACAATAGTACGGTAGAGCCAATTTAAGTTGTTAGATATTATCCCATCTATAACTTTTAATTCAAAATATTTGTGCTGAGTTAAATTGCATTTCTACACAGGGCTTTCACTCCATTCATCCGTTTTTTGAATTCATGGCAATCAAACGAGGATATCGAACACCTGAGTCATACCGAATTGCAGTCAAACGTAGTAATTGAGGCAGACGCGGGGACGCTCCAGAAAGTGAAATTGCTCCATTTGAAGCAACTTAATATCATACCAATTCTTGAATTATTGATAACCAAACCATCAATAGGAAAGAGAAAACAGGGAATTGAAAATCTAGATGATCCTCAAAAGTCTCAATTCATTATCCTGAATTGAATTCTAAAGAAATAACTTTCTCTCCCGCCGCTTCCCCGGTTTTCGAGCTTTTCAAGCTACTACGATTGAACGCAACTGAGTATTAATTCTCACCTACGAAGTTTTCTGATATAGTCAATAAAATTAGAATGGGTATAAGCCAACTGTAAAATAGTTAGCGGTAAGATTCCCTATTAAAAAATAAAAACATTCTTTATTTTTGATGAGCTGGGTTACCTGCTCTCTATTTTCCTTGTTATTGGACGTTGAGAACACGATCAATCGTTTTAAGTAATTCCTTGGCGGTATAGGGTTTATATAAAAAAGTCTGAACACCCAAACGATGAGCTTGTGCCAACTTGTCATTGGCGACCAATCCACTCACCCCAACAATCTTGACCTGCGGCTGAATTTTTCGTAAGGTTCGGATGGTCGTTGGGCCGTCCATCGCAGGCATCATCATATCAATCAACACTAAGCTAATTTCTTCTT
>CBKWLJ010000645.1:0-4075 GCA_966675205.1 uncultured bacterium | reverse complement strand
GCCATGCCTGGATTATACCTTTATTACTTCTCGATTTTCGTTTAAGTCCCGTTAAGCCTGATCGTTAATCACACCTAATCAGGGCAGTCAGCATTTTGATGATATTACCTTGATAGCGTCTTATTGAAAAAGAGGGGGATTCAGCCCCCTCTTTCTTATCCCTAAAACATCTATATTTTAAACTTTACCTTTTCTCGGCTCAAAAAACTGAGTAGTTAGCTAGAGCTTCAACAGCTCATTACTGAAAAATTTTTCAGAAGCCGCTATAGAAAAGGTGTTAGCTGAGTCTATTAGTTGTCTTTTCTTTACAACCACCTACTGTTGTTGAGATTTACTACGAGCGTAGTCATCTTCAAAGCGAACGATGTCATCTTCGCCAAGATATTCCCCATTCTGAACTTCAATTAGAACCAGAGGAATAACACCAGGATTTTCTAGACGGTGAGCATGACCTTGAGGAACATAGGTAGATTGATTTTGATGAATAATCAATTCGTGTTCACCACAGATCACCTTAGCCGTACCACTAACAACAATCCAGTGTTCACTCCGATGATAGTGCATTTGCAAACTGAGGCGATGACCGGGTTTCACTTCAATTCGCTTGATTTTGTATCCTCGCCCTTCTTCCAAAACAGTGAATGAACCCCAAGGCCGCAATTCTGTTGCGGCAACCCCTTCAGCCCTTAAAGAAGCTGGTAAGGGAAGTGCCGGAACTTGAGAAATTTCTTGAGACTGAACCATCGTTTTTCTCTCCTGAAAACAGTTACAGAATTGAGGAAAAATTTGCCTTGCTGACTCCTACTCTCTTGAATATGGCGAGTTAGACACAAGGAATCATATAACCACAACCCAACATAGCAAATGTTTTCTGGTTCTGGCCACCCTAAGTGCTTCAAACTGACCAATCTATATCAACTCTTCATACAAATAAGAGCTGCCTTGAAAGAAGCTTTAATTAGCAAATCTTAAAAACGCTCAACTCTATTTTAACAATTCTTTTTTACCTCTTCCTAAAGAAATATTTTTTGAATTTTTCATTTAAGCTTGCTTTCTGGACTTGCGTTCATAACAGTTTATTAAGCAAACGTAAATTAACTTTAACTGTACTAGTGCAAGAAGGCAGAAGATATAAGGCAGGAGGCAAAAGGGAGAAACGTTTACTGTCAAGCTTTTTAACCTTTTTGGATTGGTGGGTTATTTTCGCCGCGCTACACTAGCGTGGAGGAATAAGGAATAGCCCTAAGGCATTGTGAACACGGGCTGCTGTGTAGGGAGAACGGTCAAGAAGTTGTCCTCCTAGATAAAGTCCAGTTGAACTTCCTCCATCCAAATTCAGAGCATCGATCGCTCCCATTTGCTGCATTAGCTGAGCGGTTTCAGCTAAGGTGGGACCACGCCCGCCAATCCGATTGTGAATGGCAGCAAGAATCAGAGTGCCAGATGCGGTAGTGCCGATCGCACTCCGAACAGCCATCTGTTGATTAAAGGCATCACTAAATTGTTCAGCTTTGCCATCTAAAACAATTTGGCGATTTTGCAGGAGTAAAGGGCCAGCTCCTAAGATTTGAGGGTAGCTGGCGAAGTCAGTTGGGGTAGTTTTTTGTTCAATCCGCACTCCTGTACCGATACCGAGATCACCAACGGCAGAAGTACTATTAGCCCGTAGGGTTAATAAGTAGCCATTGGTAGGAATAGGGAAAGAAGTTTGACCGGCTGTACCGCCGGGAAACTGAGCAGCAACTTGGTTGTTTTGAACCGCAACCAAGACTTCATTATCAGTCAGTGGAGTATAAGTGGTTCCCCATTCTGGGGTGTAGCGGGAAATACCCGGTTGAACATAGCCACTATTGAGGAAAAGTACTGGTAGACGCGCTCCGGTTGAGGTCGTTAAGGTTTCTTGAAGGGTGAGACGGCCCATTTTGAATTGACCTTTGTCGTTCCAAGCGATCGCACCTCGATTGAGAATTGGTCCGGAAAACCAACGATTATCTCGGCGAATTGTCCCTAAGGGCAATTGATTGTTGCGATTGAAAAAACCAGCATTAATTGCAGCCGATGCCTGCCACAACTGAGCCGTTTGGGTAAGTGGCGCGGTTCCCACCTGAGTAATGGGATTGCTCCAAATGGGTTTGAAGCTCATACGGTTGCCTTTAGGGTTAACTTCAAGCCACACCACGGGAAATTGAGATTCACCTAGGCTTACATATTGCTGACGCCACCGTATTCCTGGTGCCCAGAGAATATCTTTGGCAACGAGGGTATCGGGTCGAAGATCAATGACTAAGCGATAAGGATTAGGAACGCTGAAAACTTGAAGACGTTTACCTTCTGGAATCTGAACACGGATAATCGTTTGGTTTTGCCCCTTTTCCAGACGAATGACAGGCAAATCACTGGGAGGTTCAATCGGTACAGGAACAGGTGCTGCATCTTCCGCCTCTTGAATTTGTTGGGGAGGTTGAGGTGGAGGGGCGTTAAATTGTTCAATCAGAGCAGGGTCAGCTACAGCATCAAGTGTAATGACACCTTCGGTGCGGCGATCGCTAACTTGCCAAGGTATGGGGCGGTCTAGATCAATAATAATGCGCGAACCCCAAGGCTGAGTCTCGGGTTGAATCCCCTGCAAGCGGGCAGGTACTGAAGAAATTTTTAACGTATCTCCCTGAGCCTGCAATTGCCAACCTGCAATTTTGGCAAAATCACTGACATCCAGATAACGATAAGCACCTGCTAACTGACTGGTGAGGACAATGGGGGTTGTTTCTGGGTAGGAGAACCACTGAATAGGCTGTCGCGCTAAATCTTTAGTACTTAACAATTCAACGCCCAAACTTTGCATCAGTCCTATATCACTGATGCCAGTACGAACAGAAGCTCCCAGTTGCCACTGTCTCCAAGCAACAGTAAATGTTCGACCATTAATAGACACTTTGGTGCCTTGTCGGTTGCTCCGAGATGATACTTGTGACACAACTGGAGCGGATTGTGGAGCAATTGGCTCTGTTACTGTGCTGTTTGAACTCGCACCATTAGCAAAAAGGGGCGGATGATTCAAGAGTGCCTCATCCAGAGAAACTTGATCGTTCTGTGGGATGTTAGAGGATGCTGCCTGAGCCTCAAATAGACTGGGGACATTCTCTGAAGAACTCTCCGTATTTTCTTGAACCAGAGGAGATGTCGCCTCAATGACTGGCAATTGACTGCCCATCATTTCGCTACTGTACAAGCTGGACGGCTTGCTATTTTCGATATGTGTTTTTGCCAGAGATAGGGACGATCCACAGAGAAAAATTACTAAAAGAACCCATGTGGGCATGGGAATTGTCAGCCAAAATCTGGAAGTGAAGATTTCAGTCTCTGGCTTTACTCGTTTGCTCATCCAGTCGCCTCTTTGACCAAGATTCTCATGTTGTAGAAGTCAATCTTTGAAGCTCTAGGCAGCTTATCAAGAAATAATGACTTGATGGCGATCGCCTTTTGTGTTTGAGCTTCATAATGGGAAGTAAGACCAATTGCGTTGTTTAACTTTATCGCTCGACTGAGAAATCAATAAACCAACAGGAGAGCATTGTGTTCCTGTTGACTTGACAAGGTAGATACGGAACACTATGCTTCTGGCACACTGACAACCAGTAAGGTAGTGTCGCTAAAAAACTTGTTATTGCACTAGGCTCAGTCGCCTTGACCTGTTCTACAGAAATTTTTTGGATTTTCTGTAGTAAAAGTTTCAATAGCGCCAGCGCTCAACTAGGGATTGCTTGAGTAGAGCATTTCCCTATAATATTTCTACTCTGTCGATTTGGCAGGATGTCGGTGCTTAATTAGGGTTTTAAGCGTTTCTTCAAGCGCTCTCATTCGCTTTCTCTCCCTCCTTACCTACAGGTGGGACAGTCAGCCTGAGACCCTTGAGGCACCTAAGCTTTGCCACTCAATAAGCCTTTATACCGCCTTGCATCCCTCATCAATTGAGGAAGCAGCGCGCCATGTCATTTTCCGACTATTTAACCAGATCCCCACTCCAATGGTATTAATGTAGACCCCCCATTAGTGTAAGTAGACTTCCCGCTAATGA
>CBKWLJ010000644.1:0-4085 GCA_966675205.1 uncultured bacterium | reverse complement strand
ATTCAATCTGATATTAGCGATCGCATTAGAGCTGAACAAGCCTTACGTTTAGAACAACACAAGTCAGAACGGCTACTGCTCAACATTTTGCCCAAGCCTATTGCTGAACAATTGAAACAGTTTGAGGGGTCTTTAGCTCAACAATTTGCCCAAGCCACAATTTTGTTTGCCGATATTGTCGGCTTTACCCCTCTGTCAGCCCAAATACCTCCCTTAGAACTGCTCAATCTCTTAAATCAGATTTTTTCCGTTTTCGATCAATTGGCAGAAAAACATGGGGTTGAAAAAATTAAAACGATTGGTGATGCCTACATGGTTGCTGCTGGTTTGCCTGTACCTAAGGATAATCATGCAGAAGCTATTGCTCAAATGGCTTTGGATATGCAACAAGCTATTCAACGATTTCAAACCCAGCAAGGTAAATCGTTTCAAATTCGCATTGGTATTAACACAGGACCCGTAGTAGCTGGTGTGATTGGTATCAAAAAGTTTAGCTATGACTTGTGGGGTGATGCCGTTAATGTTGCTTCCCGGATGGAATCATCAGGAATACCAGGAAGAATTCAAGTTACGGCTGCGACAAAAGACTGTTTGCAGGCTCAATATTTATTTGAAGAGCGAGGCGAGATTGAGGTTAAGGGGAAAGGAAATATGATCAGTTATTGGCTGGTAGGGAGGAAATAAAAGGGGAAAGGGGAAAGAGAACAAGGTAGTTTTATCATTTGAGTGGCTTGACATAAATGCGATCGCACCGTTTTGTTTCTACGCCTGTTGCAGGGATGTAACCATTACTTTCATAGAGTTTGACGGCTTCTTTGAGTACACTAGCTGTTTCAATCCAAATTTCGTGGAAGCCTCGATTTGCGATCGCATCTTCCAAGCGTTGTAACAAAAATTTCCCTAGTCCTTTGCCCCGCGCAGTTGGAGATAGATACATTTTGCGAATCTCTACGGCCTTGTGGCCACGCTCTACAGGGTAGTAAGCTCCTGTTCCCACCACTTGCCCCTGCTGTTCAATCACCCAAAATTCTCCCCCTACGGCTGTGTAGAAAGTTTCCACCGCTAAAACATCTCTATCAGCCCCAGACGGTTCCCAAGACAAGCCATACTCCATCAATGTATCCCTGATAATCGCAGCCGCATACTCCCGGTCATCGGGCGTCCAGGCACGAATCAGAAAGTTTTTGTAGTAAGTTTCTTGTAGCATTCCACCTCGCAAAAATCAAAGGTCAAGGATTAATGACTCATGACCAATGACCAATGACTAACTGTGAATTCTCGGTTCTGGGTAAAGAGTTGCCAGTAACTCACTTTCCACAATGGCTAACTCTTCCAGTCGCTGTTTAACAGTATCTCGATCAAAGTAGGTATCGGCAAGGAGCCAGTAAATTCCATAGTGTCTTGCTTCAGATGCCATCAAACTCTGATAAAACTCAGCTAACTCTGGTTCAGGGCAGTGAGTTGCTAGTAAACCCAATCTTTCATGAGAACGAGCCTCAATCAAACCAGATACGAGTAAAGAATCTAACAAGCGCTCAGGTTCATGAGGGCGAATTTGAGTCTTTAAGCCTCCTCCATAGGGAGGTGAGGAGAGAGGGCCTAAAGGGATGTTGCGCCGTTCTAGCCACTGATTCACCTGCTCGAAGTGTTCCAACTCTTCACGAGCGATCGCAGTTAGCTGACGCACGAGTTTGGTGTTGGACGGGTAGCGGAACATCAGGTTTAAGGCTACTCCCGCCGCCTTACGCTCACAATGAGAGTGGTCGAGTAGAATTGTATCAAGGTTAGTAATCGCTTGCTCTACCCACTCCCAGCGGGTAGGTTGCTTCAGGGTGTTGATAATCGGCAGTATAGCAGAAGACACGGTTGTTTAGGAAATTAATTCGACTGAGAACAGGGAAAGAATTGGTAATTTTAAGGGATGCTAATACCTTAAGGCAATTGTATGGGAGGAACTATCTCGATTGCTTCAAAGTCCTTCCTTTGAGGAAAGATTTTGAGAAGCTAAGAAAGCGCCTCTATCAAAAAATATTGCCGGATGCCGAGCCGCAGATAAAGCTCTACCGATGTCCTAACAATCAGAAATTCGGCGATCGGCTTCTGTTGTACTCATAAAGATCATTAATTTTGATAGAAAAACATTCCGGGGAATCCGGGCATACTGAAAAGAGTAAGTATGCCTAGTATCCTTGACTACAGGGGTGCAAGCAAAATGTAAGGGGTGCTAGCTGGTATTTGGTGCAATGGATTTGGAAAAACAAACATGACCCATCGTCGTATTGTTATCGGTGACGTACATGGTCACTATGACACCTTGATGACCTTATTAGATGCGATCGCCCCCACAGGCGACGACAAGGTTTATTTTCTCGGTGACTTAATTGACCGGGGGCCCCAAAGCTCTAAGGTAGTAGAGTTTGTCAAACAAAGCTCTTACCCCTGCTTGTTAGGTAACCATGAACAGATGTTACTTGATGTTTTGGGGGATGGAGAAATTTATGGACCAGCACTACAAGCGTGGCTGTACAGTGGAGGACATAGCACTGTAAACAGTTACGGTGATAACGGTGTGCGCCAAGATCACATTGAGTGGATACGAACACTACCAACTTACATTGATTTAGGAGATTACTGGTTAGTCCATGCAGGTGTTAATCCGCGAATGCCGATCGAGAAGCAAACCTCGGAGCAGTTTTGTTGGATTCGGGATGAATTTCACAGCGCGAAAGAGCCTTACTTCTCCGATAAAATGATTATCACAGGTCACACCATCACCTTTACCCTACCAGGAGTCCTCCCTGGAAAACTAGCCCAAGGTCGAGGTTGGCTAGATATCGACACGGGTGCTTATCACCCGAAAAGTGGTTGGCTGACTGCCTTAGATCTCACCAATTCCTTGGTTTATCAAGCTAATGTCTTTCGTCGTCGTCTTCGTAAATTACCCTTTGCAGAAGCCGTGACACGAGTAGAGCCTTCTCACATCCTCCCACGTCGCTCCGCAATGCGCTCTTAATTCTCTAGTCTTACATACACCGAGTTTCGGATTGCTAGGTTCAACTTGCTCCTGTTTTCACAGGGCCAGCCTCATTAGCTATCATGGTGACTGCATCAATTTTTTCTATACATCTTTACTTGAGAGTCTCCCCATCCATCCATCCATTATTAGATTTGAAGTACTCCACCCTGCCCCGAAATGACACAAAAGTTGAAGCTGAGAAGACTGGGAAAAGCAGGGGTCAACCTGCTAACCTGTTAACTTGCACGCCTTGCAAACCGATTAACCTGCAACTCTTCATAGAGTAATTCACGTAATGGCGAATAAACCAAAAGTCATTTTTCTCGATGCTGTCGGTACCCTATTTGGTGTCCGGGGAAGTGTGGGTGAGGTGTATAGTGCGATCGCTCACAAGTTTGGAGTGAAAGCTCCAGCCGATACACTCAACACAGCCTTCGTCCAAGCCTTTGCCGCGTCCGAACCCCTAGCTTTTCCCGGAACCGAGCTTGAAGAAATTCCCCAATGCGAATTTGAATGGTGGCGGGTGATTGCGCTACGCACGTTCCAACAGGTTGGTGTTCTTAACCAGTTTGCGGACTTTACGGAATTTTTTGACGAACTCTATAATCACTTCGCCACCGCTGAACCTTGGTTTATCTATCCTGATGTACTCCCGGCTCTCAAGGCATGGCAGCAAAATGGAATTGAGCTAGGTATTGTATCTAATTTTGATTCTCGCCTCAAATTTGTCTTGGAAGCACTAAACCTTAAGGATTTATTTACCTCAGTCACTATTTCTACAGAAGTAGGTTCAGCCAAACCCGAGCCGCAGATTTTCATCAGCGCTTTACAAAAACATCACTGTACCCCTCAAGAAGCATGGCATATTGGTGACAGCCTTGAAGAAGATTATAAAGGGGCAACATTAGCAGGATTAAGAGGCATTTTATTAAATAGAAAGGGTAGAAATTATAAATTTTGAACTATAAAAAAATAATTCCGACTTAGAAAAAAATTATTTCTCCTCTCTATTCTCCACCTCAGACTTTGTTAAACATCAGCTTTAATCCCTTTAAACCTCTTGTAGATA
>CBKWLJ010000643.1:0-4140 GCA_966675205.1 uncultured bacterium | reverse complement strand
CTTCAACCTTCCAACCTTCTCACCCTCTTAATGTCCTGCCATACGTTGACCGATGGTGGCGAAGTCAGCTTCTGCGATCGCACTTTCATAAACAAACTGCCCTTCACTAATCACCAAAATTCGGTCAGCCAGTTTTAGCAGTTCATCCAAATCTTCACTGACTAACAACACGGCTACACCTCGGTTCCGCGCCTCTACAATCTGGCTATGAATGTAGTCCACGGCGGCGAAATCTAAGCCAAAGCAGGGATTAGCAGCGATGAGGAGATTAATCTGATCGGCCGAGAGTTCTCGCGCTAGTACGGCACGCTGCACGTTTCCCCCAGACAGATTGCCGATGGGCGTTTCTGGGGAGGGCGTTTTAACCGAGAAGGTGCTAATTAAGTTCTTAGCCGCATCTCGAATTGCCTTGAGAATTAGTAATACACCTGCTTGTGCTTGGGGGGGACGGTCAAAAGTGCGTAGGGCAAGGTTTTCGGCAACACTCATATGAGGGACACAGGCATTACGCAGAGGTTCTTCTGGTAATGCAAAGACTTTATGCCGATACATCTCGGCTCGTGTTGCAGTATAAACTTCACTATTCACCAAGACTTGTCCCGATGTGGCGGGGCGCTGTCCGGCTAAGACTTCTACGAGTTCACGCTGTCCATTGCCCGAAATGCCCGCAATCCCAATAATTTCACCGCCATGCACCGTCAAATTCACACCTTTAACGGCTTCTAACCCATTATCTTTATTGGCGTGAACATTCTTCACCTGAAGCACGGGTTTGGGGTTGAGATGCGCTGTTTTTTCCACCTGTTTGGGTTCTCGCCTCTCTCCCATCATCATCTCAGCCATGTCTGAGACAGTAAGTTCCTTCACCAAACCGTGTCCTGCAAACTTACCCTTACGCAATACAGTGATTTCATCGCAAAACGCCATCACTTCACGGAATTTGTGGCTGATAATTAATACGCTCAATCGTCCGGCGGTGACTTCTTCTCGCAGTAATCCTAAAACTTCATCCGCTTCTTGAGGAGTGAGTACAGAGGTGGGTTCATCTAGAATCAAGATGCGAACTTGGAGATAAATCTGTTTGAGGATTTCCAGCTTCTGTTTCTGTCCAGCCGCTAACTGAGCAACGGGGGTATCTAGTGGTACTTGAAAAGGAGCAGTTTGCATGAATGCATTTAAGCGATCGCGTTCTTGGTTCCAGTTGATTAAATTGGGACTATCGAAGCGGGACAGAACGAGATTTTCGGCTACAGTCATGGCAGGTACGGAGGTAAAGTGCTGGTAAACCATGCCGATACCGTACTTATGAGCATCACGGGGACTGGCGATTGCGCGAGTTTGTTTATCAATTAGTACTTCGCCAGAGGTGGATGTGTAGAACCCCATGATGCACTTGACTAAGGTACTTTTTCCTGCTCCGTTTTCACCAAGAAGGGCATGAAATGTTCCTGGTTTCAGGTGCATTGAGACGTTATCTAAGGCAGTGAAGTTACCAAAGCGTTTGGTCATGTTTACAACTTCTAGCTCTGGTGGTTTGTCTAATCCTACAGTGGTGCTTGCTGTTGCAATGTTCATAGTTTTAGAAGTTAGGGGTTAGTTTGGAGAAAGTTCGATCCCTCCCAACCCCCCTTAAAAAGGGACACGGCTGATTCATTCTGTCCAAACCAGCCAGGGAATCAATTCCCTGGCTTATAGCCAAAGTCGGTTGAAACCGACTGCAAGAGATAGGGTGCTTTTAGTCCATTTCAATGGACTTTTTCTATTAGCCCGGAACTTAAGTTCCGGGCGGGTTTCGGGAAAACGAATCAGCCCTGCTTAAAAAGGGGGGAGTACTTTTAACAAATGGTTTAACTATGCAAGACAGAATATTCGGGTGTCTGAATACTAGATTCTTTGCTTTCTCCTTGGATGGCTTCAATGAATCCGGCTGAGTCGGCAACGGCTCCAAAAACGCCTCCTTGCATTTTGATCATTTTCAGGGCTGCTAAATAGTTGCCGTAGTCGGTGGCGGCAGTGCAGTCGGATAATACTAAACATTCGTAACCTCGGTCGTTTGCTTCCCGCATTGTGGTGTGAACGCAGACATCCGTAGTCACTCCAGTTAGGGTGATGTTCTGAATTCCTTTGCGTTTGAGCAGCAAATCTAAATCTGTGGCATAAAATGACCCTTTTCCTGGCTTGTCGATGATGGGTTCTCCGGGAAGGGGTGCGAGTTCGGGGATAATTTCCCACCCAGGTTCACCTCGGACTAAAATTCTGCCGCAGGGGCCGGGGTCGCCAATCCCTGCTCCTATCTGACGCGATCGCCATTGCTTATTTTCTGGTAAATCCGATAAATCGGGGCGGTGTCCTTCGCGAGTATGAATCACATGAAATCCTTTCTCCCGTGCTACTGTCAATACTTTTTTAATCGGTTCAATCGGTGCACGAGTTAAAGATAAATCGTAGCCCATCTTATCAACATAACCTCCGAAGCCACAGAAGTCTGTTTGCATATCAATGACTAGCACCACCGTATTTTCTGGGCGCAAATCTCCGTTATAAGGATAGGGATAAGGTTCAGCTTCAACGAATATTGTCATAATTAAACCTCAAAAGATTAAGAACGAATTAAGAGGGCAGAAGGCAGGAGGCAGAAGGTACAAGGTAGGAGGCAGGAGGCAGAATTCATAATTTAGAAATGTAGGTTCGCCAACCGCCCCATTGAGTAATTTCTTTCTGGTTTTCACAAAGTATCGGTTCTCCTAAAACTCCTAAAACCACTTCACCGTTTTCAAGGTAGACTTTCCCAATACATAATCCGGGTGGTTCTTGCAATAAGATAGTACTCAGGTTGTCGCTCGGAACTTTCCAAATTTCAACAGCGATCGCAGCACCTCCTTCTCGCACTCTTAGCATTGCTGGATAGCGGTCATCAATCGACCAAAGGCTATAAACAGGTTCTGTTTTGCCTTCTTTTACAAACGTTGCTCCAACAGCTAGAAGATTGCTGTTTAGTTCTAAGCCCCGCATTAACGTACCATTGACGGCAAGATTTAATGTTTCTGCCATTGAGGTCGTTTATATCCTCCTGATGATTAATCGTAATTTGAAACCACAGATGCACACAGATACACACAGATGAATGTAGATGTTGAGTTCTGAATTAAGGGAGTTCTCAATAAAAAATTGTTCCTGTAGGGGCTTACTTTAGGGAGTAAATGCGTAGATGAATCGGCAAACTTTATACCAAACCAGCCCTCTCCTTTCCCTTTTTCTCAGGATATGCAATTTGTATAGCAGTCACCAAGGTGATTAGGACAAAGCAAAATCCTGAAACCTTGACCCCTCAATCTTTTCCCTTCTGCCCTCTGCCCTTTGCCTTCTGCTTTTTGCTATAAGCACGACAACTTAATTACTCGTACCTAGCGCTCCCGGTGCACCTGTTAGGGTTCGTTTTGGAGAGCAGGTGAGAATCATAATTAAAAGGGTCAGAATGTAAGGTGCGGCATTAAATAGGTAGTAGCCTTGAGTGATACCAACGGATTGCAGTGCAGGGCCGAATGCTTGCGCTCCGCCAAATAGTAAGGATGCGTACAAGCATTGCATCGGTTGCCATCGAGCGAAAATTACTAAGGCTACAGCCATTAATCCCTGTCCACTAGAGATGCGTTCACTCCAAATACCGGGATAGTAGAGCGATAGGGAAGCACCGCCAATTCCGGCTAAAAAACTGCCAGCGATGATACAGAGCATCCGAACTTTTTTGATCGAGACTCCCATCGCTCTAGCCGCATCAGGACTATCGCCAACGGCACGAATAAATAATCCCCAACTAGTGGATTTGAAAAACCATGTCATTAAAGGTGCGATCGCTAATCCCAGTAGGAACAGAGGGCTGATTTTTAACGCTGACTCCACAGCAGGTATACTGCTCCAACTTCCCAAATCAATGGTAGGCAGTTGTGGGGCTTTGGGTTGGATAAAAGGTTTGCCGAAGAAAAGAGCGATGCCACTACCAAAGATAATCATGGCAATACCTACAGCAATATCATTCACTCTGGGTTGCTGAGTCAGCCAAGCGTGGATGAAGCCTAGAACCATCCCCGCCAAACCAGCAACAATGACTCCTAACCAGGGCGAACCTGTTAAATAAGAAAT
>CBKWLJ010000642.1:0-4160 GCA_966675205.1 uncultured bacterium | reverse complement strand
CTGATACTTCAAGTCTCTGATCAGAGCAGTATCATGTTTATTGAGTGGCATTGTAAGTAGGTGGGCGTGAATAAACAAAAGTATGTGAAGATGTGTAATGTCCTAATTTGGAACAAATGCGATCGCTTATGGGGTGCAGACTGAGAATCTTCCTAACCAGTGAGGAAAAGCGTACCCTCAAGGAGTTGAGAACAGCGAGGGGCGTTCCCCAACGCACCAAAGACCGCGCCTTTGTCTTGCTACTAAATGCTCGTGGCTGGAAAAATGCTCAAATCGCGGATTGCCTGAACTGGGCTGCACAAACGGTACGCCAGACAATTCATCGTTGGGAAGCCAAAGGGTTAGTGGGATTGTGGGATGCGACCGGGCGGGGTGGTCAACAACGGTGGGATGAAGATGACATGGTTTACCTAGAACAATGTCTACAACAAGAACAACGCACCTACAACTCTCGGCAATTGGCACAAAAACTAGCAAGTGATCGCCAAGTCCAATTGAGTCCTGACCGAATCCGGCGGGTACTCAAAAAAAGGGGAGGGTTTGGAAACGCACAAGGACTAGCCACCGTACAAAGCAGAACCCCGTAGACAAAGCTTTCAAACAAGCCGACTTAGCCTTGTTGGAAATGGCTGAAGCTGAAGGTTTGATTTGCCTAAAGTACCTGGATGAATCTGGCTTCTGTATGTGGAGTCCGGTTAGTTACACTTATGTGCTCAAAGGTGAGCAAAAACATCTGGAGCAAACGGCGCGTCGAGGCAGACGCTTGAGTATTTTGGCTTTGTGGCAACCCCTAGTCAGCTTTGAGTATGGTCTAGCTATTGGTAGTTTTACCAGTGAAACCTACATCAAAATGATGGCTGGGAAGCTGAACGTGCCCACTGGCGTCTTACTAACTCAGGTCAGCTTACCGTTGTGGTGCTGGACAACGGCTCTCTACATACCAGCAAGCAGGTACAAGCCAAATCGTCACAATGGCAGGACAAAGGGTTGTACTTCTTCTTTTTGCCCAAGTACTGTTCCGAGATGAACCCTATAGAACCTGAGTGGCATCAACTCAAGACTCACAAATTGGCAGACCGGATGTTTGAAGATGAGTATGATTTAGCGCTTGCTGTGATGGATGGCGTCGAAGCCCGAGGTCATAGAGGAGGATACTCCACAGAGCGTTTTAAGTTCAATTCCGCTTAACTCCTTTTAGCGATCGCACTTATTGCCTAACCCTACCTTACACATCTTCACATAGTTTTGTTTATTCACGCCCACCTACTTAGATACGGGCTTAACTCATTAAGAAATAGATTGATTGCTGTGTACACTGCCTTTTCAGGCGATCGACTCGTTCCTTGTAGGGGTTCCTCTTAGGGTAGGGGTAATGGATTGATAAAGTCAACAATAATTCGTAATGCGTGAATACTCGCTTTCGCGAGAAGCAAGCTACGTAATGGACTTCGTCCCGCTACGCTAACGTAATTAAAAGGCGGGCTAGAATGCCCGACAACGCACGTCGCGCTACTACAGTCGGGGTCTCTCATTCCCGGCGAGAACGTCAATTACGAATTACGATGGAAGCGGTTACATCCAGTCGCGATCGCGCCTCTGAATTAAACAGAAAAGATAAAGATATAGATGACAATCAAACTCTCCTGAATTCTGCTTCCTGAATTCTGACCCCTGAATTCTGACCCCTGAATTGTGCTTCCTGAATTTTGACCCCTGAATTCTGACTCCTGACTCCTGACTCCTATTTTCAAGTTAGCGATCGCAGCAATTCCTCATGAACGACCCTTTTTTACCCGGCATCCTCTCCCGCCTACCAGAACTCCCTCGCAAAGTTGCTCTCATGCGTGCTTCGCGCATAGGTGATTTTATCTGCGCTACACCCGCCTTTCGGGCGCTGAGAATGGCGTTACCCAATGCAGAAATTACCTTAATTGGAATGCCCTTTGTGAAAGAGTTGATGGTGCGATTGCCTTACATTGATCGCTTTTTCCCTTTCCCAGGATTTCCAGGTATGGCAGAGCAGTTCTTCGACGCCAGAAAAGCTCTCCAATTCTTCCAGCAAATGCAAGCTGAACAGTTTGACTTAGCGATACAAATGCATGGTTCTGGTGTTTATTCCAACCCCTTCACCCTAATGCTAGGAGCAAGAGTCACAGCAGGATTTGTGCGCGGGGGCGACTCCCCAGGACGCTTGGATGCAGCACTACCAATGCCAGTAAAAATGCATGAAGTGCGGCGAGTGTTAGCACTGACAACATTTCTCGGAGCATCCCCACAGGGAGAAGAGACGGAGTTTCCGCTTTTGACAGAAGACATGGAAGCAGCAGCAGTATTACTGGCAGGAGTGGAAAAACCGTTGATTGGATTACATCCAGCAGCAAGGGAAGCAACGAAGCGATGGGCACCAGAGCGGTTTATGGCAGTGGGAAGAGAACTACAGCAACGCTACGGTGGAACAGTGGTGGTGTTGGGGGGATGGGAAGAGCGGCTCTTAGCCGAATCCATCGCTGAGAATATCGGTAAATCGTGCCTGAATCTTGCAGGAAAGACATCTTTAGCGGTACTAGGTGGAGTCATCTCACAGCTTTGTGTCCTCATAACCAATGACTCAGGCCCTGCACACGTCGCCTATGCCTTGGGTACGCCAACGGTTACAGTGTTTGGTGGAACAGATCCAACAGTGTGGGGGCCGCTAAAAAGCGATCGTAACCGGATACTGGCACACGAAATCCCCTGTCGTCCCTGCGATTATGGGGAGTGTCCGGTGGAATATACCTGCCTGGAAAAGGTGGCAGTACAGCAGGTTATAGATGCTGTCAGAGCCATTCAGCTAAAAGACATTTAATCTACAGACTTGAAATTGTAGGATTCTTGTGGGGTAGGCCGGAAAGCCTGCCTCTCGATATGCAAGTTATTGTTCTTTCATCTGGGCATGATTTCTGAGATTAAGCGGAAATCATTACCTGCGATTGCCTTCGGCACCAGCGAAGCTGAGCGCGATCGCTAGTAAGAAATACATATGTACTAGTCCTGATGAGCGATACTTCACCAAAAATGTCGCAAGGAAGCCCCCACTCAAGAAACGAAAATTCGTCCAGAATTTGATGCGATGAGTGGGGGAGGAATTGCGACCAAGATAGAAAGCGCAGCATCCTTGATTTGCAGCAATTTGTGGTACAATCATGTGAGTGAGTTTTTCTAGACCGTGAAACAAGTCCTGACGCTAGTTGTAAAACTTCAACTCTCTACGGAACAGCAACAAATAATTGCTGCAACCGCAGAGAGCTTTGCGTCAGCCTGTAACACCATAAACAAAACAGTCAACCCCAAATTAACCAACCGAAGCTCAATACAGGCTGTCTGTTACCACGACATCAAACGAGAGTCAGGATTGACAGCCAATCATGTTGTCAGAGCTTGCGCTAGAGTTGCAGCTAACCGTTTAACAGCAAAACACAAAGGCAAGAAAATTAAGTCATTCAAGCCTACAAGTTTTGACTGTGATGCTAGAACATTTCAGTTTTTTGAGAAAGATTGGACTGTAAGTATCAGCACAACGGGTAAACGGGTTAGATGTCTTATTCGTGCCAGTAACTACCACAGAGGTAAGCTGGCAAGACAAACACCAACAAGCGCTCAAATCTGTCAACATCGGGATGGGGAATGGTACGCACATATTCAGGTCAAGAATGATGTTCCATCTCCCATCAAGGCTAAAAATGTAATCGGGGTTGATTTCGGGCGAAGAGAGATAGCAAAAACTAGTACTGACAAAGGCTGGGATGGTAAAGCTATCAATCAAGTCCGAGACAAGTATTCTCGCACAAGGTCTTCTCTGCAAAAGAAAGCGACTCAAGGCACAAGAACAACTCGGCGTAGATGTCGAAATATTTTGAAACGGCTATCGGGTCGCGAGAGAAGATTTCAACAGTGGTTAAACCACAACATTAGTAAACAAATTGTCGCCCAAGCCAAAGCGACTCATGCAATCATTGCCATTGAAGACTTAACTGGAATCAGGGATAGAACTAACTCTAAACCCCGCTCTAAAATTGAAAGAAGACGCTCTAATTTGTGGGCTTACTATCAGTTAAGAACTTTCCTTGAGTACAAAGGTATCAAGGAAGGAGTTGAGGTGATCGCTATCCCTCCTGCCTATA
>CBKWLJ010000641.1:0-4165 GCA_966675205.1 uncultured bacterium | reverse complement strand
AGACGCTCTACAGTAGCTAGAGGGTTAGTGGTGAATTTACGTCGGCCAGCTTCGATAGTTACTCCTCTAGCTGCCCCAATACTCTTTGCTTCTTCTTCAAAGATTTGAGTAATTTCGGAAGTTTTACCTCGTCGCCGCCAGTAGGAAAAACCCCATAATTTCCGTTTGATTTCAAAATGGTTGCGCTCGAAATACAGGTAAGTTTGCCCAAAAACAGGCATAATCAACCCCAGTAGCAACAGGACACCTATCATCAAAAAAGGCAAGATAAACAACCAGTTAGTACTCGCGTACAAGTTCCGGCTCATATTGAGGAAGTTTGGCAGTTGATAAACCAGAGGAGTAATTAAGCCAATTAGATAAACAGCTCTAAATGCGTTTCTCCCACGCCGGGGAATTCTAATTTCTAACTGACTGGCTGATTTCTTAAATTGAATCTTGCTACCTGTAGGTTTAGGGCTAGTAATGGGGTACTGCAAAGCCTGTCTATTTTTAAAAGCTTCTATTGCTTGGCGAGCGGTACTCAAGCGTTCTGTCAAACTGGGTTCTGTCAGTTTACTAATCCAATTGACAAAACCAAGCTCCAAGCTAACTCGATCAGCAAATTGAATGCGAGCATCATGCTGGGGTAAGTTGGCTGGAGCAACGCCTGTTAAAAGATGAATTAATGTTGCACCCAAAGCATACAAATCAGACGCCGGAACCGCCCGCCCCCCAAACTGTTCCATGGGTACATAACCATACGTCCCTACTACAGTAAAGGTTGCACCGTCTAAAACCGCTTGGTCTTGCACTGCTCCAAAATCAACGAGGTGTATTCGCCCATCTGCCCCCCAAATCAGGTTACTGGGCTTGATGTCTCGATGGATTACAGGAGGATTGAGTTCATGCAGGTAAACTAGGATGTTGAGTACTTCAACAGCAATCTTTTTAATTTGTTTCTCACAGAAACGCTTCCCTTCATTCAGCAGTTGTTGGAGAGACGAACCCGGAATATAACTTTGTACCAAGCCAAACCAAGAAAACCTAGAATCGGCTTGGCTTTCAAGTATGAAGTAATTTCGATACTTAGGAATTTGGGGATGGTCTAGTTTTTGCAGAACTTGAGCTTCTCGCTCGAACAGCTTGCATTCATTCCACTGCATCTGAGGATTGAGAGCCAAAAGTTTCACAACAACTAGCTCTTGGGGATGTGAATTCAAATCTACCGCTAGCCAAGTCTGACGACTGGCATCCTGCCCTAATTTTTCCTTAATTTGGTAGCGCTCATTAAGTATCTGTCCTGCTTGTGGCATCTAGCACACCGTCCCATTTCTTACTTCACTTTAGCCCCAACCAGTTTTTGATTTCACCCACTAACCAGTAACATTCGGCATGAGATAGAGGTGGCTCAAATTTCCCGAATATATATTCTTTTACGCCAACTGCTAGAGTTATTTCAGGAATTTTTTTTCCCCAATATCCGCGAGTCTGACTTTTAAAAACTTTGTCTATTTCTAATGTCTGACCTCGCTGCCGTCGCCAGCAAATTCCGAATAACTTCCACTCAATCTCAAAGTCGTGATGATTGATATGAACAATAGTTTCTCCAAAAGCGGGCAGCAGTAAATTGATCGCAAACAAGAGTCCGACTAGCAACCAACCTAGCAGGGCAAAAGAAAATGTGTAACTCTGACCTAGAAGGATACTACTGCGTATGCTATCGATCGCAACTGGCATAATCAGATAAATACCAAGCGCTAGTCCAGCCAGGATGCTGAGTTGCTTTGGGGCAGTTAAAGCTCTAGCCCAGCGCACAGGGATTTTTATCTTCAAGTTACCAGGAGATTTTTTAAGCTGAATTTGGCTACTAGCAGGCTGAGAATGAGCGATCGCATAACTAGCGGCTTGATTTTCTTGGAGCGCTTCTAGTGCCTGCTTGGCTGTGCTAAATCGTTGGGATACATTCGGCTCAGTGAGCTGTCCAAGCCAACGCACAAAGCCCGGATTGAGACGCACTCGATCCGCAAACTGGAGGCGAGCATCCTGTTGGGGCAAATCCGCAGGAGCAACCCCAGTGAGCAGATGAATCAGGGTTGCTCCCAAGGCGTATAAATCAGAGGCAGGAGTTGCCCGTCCCCCAAGCTGTTCTAGCGGTGCATAGCCGTAGGTTCCCACTACGGTGAATGTTGCTCCTTCTGCGGCTGCTCGATCCTGCACCGCTCCAAAATCAACTAGATAAATTTCCCCTTCCTCCCCTGGCTCACAGAAGGATTGATACTCCGTTGTATTCAAAGAAATAATTTTTTCTCCCTGAGCTCCCCAACTCCCCAGCTCTCCAGCCCCCCTGCTCTTGCTATCTACTACCTTGGAACGCAACTGGGTAGCAGGGGGAGAAACCCAGATTAAATTACTGGGTTTAATATCGCGATGGAGTACAGGTGGACTCAACCCATGCAGATCAATCAGAATCGTCAACACATTTTGCGCGATCGCACGGACTTGCTGTTCGTTGAAAATTTTGCCTTGCGCTAAGAGTTCTTTCAGGGATGAACCAGGAAGGTACTCTTGAACCAACCCAAACCAAAGCATCCGATCATCAATACAAAAATAATCGCGATACTTAGGGATTTGAGGATGGTTAAGCTGTTTAAGTACCTGGGCTTCTCTCTCAAACAGCCTTAAGTTGTCCCACTGGACTTGATCGCTAAAAGTGAGTAACTTGACAACGACTCTTTCTTGTGTATGTAAATCCTGTGCGATCCAAGTTTGACGACTGGCATTTTGTCCTAGCTTTTGTTTGAGCTGATAGCGATTCTGGAGAATCTGTTCGGTTCTGAGCATATCGCTGGCTACCCCTTGAAGTCTGGATGAGCTTTAACGAAAGTTCTCGTGAACTCTCAAGCTGACCAAACTGTTGACACTTGTTGAGAGCGGTATGTATGTAAATACACAACTGGTAATACCGTTTCGGGCAAAACTCATGCGCTGGAACTTTAACGGTTGAGAGAAAGTTGCTTGAGGAGTTGCGATCGCATATTCTGGGCGTAGCTATCCGTTTCCTGAGGAAGTTGTCCACGGGCGCTTTCCACTCCCGTTATAGATGAAGGACACTCAATCTCCTCAAGCTCCCCATCTCCTCGTCTCCCTGGTGTAACCGATAAAATTCATCTAGCAACCGTTAAAGTTGAAATTAGATTGAGATACTGGCTTTTAACTCCGCTCTTATGGAAGGATCTGAGAGAAAATTAGAGCCACAACGCCAGTCAATCTTATTCACCTCCTCGCTGGAGAACATCAAATATGGACCCCATCCTATCTATCCTTGCTCCAATGATTTTGGTAATCATTGGCTATACCATCGGTTCCACAAAAATTATCACCCAGGGGAACCAAGCCCTAGTCGAGCGCTTGGGAAGATATCATAAAAAGCTAGAGCCGGGTATTAACTACATCATTCCTTTTGTTGACAAAATTGCAGTAGAGGATACACTGCGCGAACAGGTTTTAGACATTCCAGCTCAGCAAGCCATTACCAAAGACAATATTTCTGTGGCAGTAGACGCTGTTGTCTTCTGGAAAGTCGAAGATTTGGTGAAAGCCTTTTACAACGTTGAAGATGTAGAAAGAGCGATCGAAGAGTTAGTCACAACCACGCTGCGCTCTACCATTGGTGAACTAGAACTCGATCAAACCTATTCCTCTAGAGCCGATATTAATCGAAATCTTCTACGACAACTGAATGAAGCGGCTGAAAACTGGGGCGTAAAAGTAATACGTGTTGAGGTACAAGAGATTAAACCGCCAACTACTGTATTAGAGTCTCTAGCCAAGGCGCGAGCGGCTGAAAGTGAAAAACAGGCCAAAATTTTCGAGGCGCAAGGCACGGTAGAGTCTATTGAGATGCTTTCAAAAGCACTATTGGAGCAACCCAATAGTAGAGCGGTTTTGCAGTACCTCGTCGCTCAACGCTATTTGGATGCCAATCAGAAGTTGGGTGAAAGCCCCAATTCCAAGGTTGTCTTTATGGACCCGAAAGCCTTGTCAGAAGCGCTTACCGATTTGATTGGGGGAGGCGAAACCCCCGTTGGTGGAAATGGTTCATCATTTCGACCGCATGATCAGTAAGGTTATTAGTCATTAGTCATTGGTCATTAGTTTTTGGGTACGCATAGCCTTAAAGATT
>CBKWLJ010000640.1:0-4198 GCA_966675205.1 uncultured bacterium | reverse complement strand
ATTGTAATCTCTATATTTTTCACGCCTACCATGGACCTATACGAGTTTGCTCAGAATGTAGAGGAATGGCGATCGCGTGTGGCTATACTGCTACAACAGGCTGATAGCGTACAGCACTTTGCCCATGAAAGTAACCAAGCCCAAGCGCCTGATTCAATAGGAGCAAGCGTCGAATCCTGGGAATTCCTTTCGTCGCAACCAGAGGAACTGATGCAAGCCTACGAGAAACTTAGCATCGCATCGGAAGAGCTGCATGTAGCCCAAGAGCATTTGCTCCAGCAAAATGAAGAACTCGAACAAAAAAATGAAAAGTTGGTGATTGCTCAACAGATAGCAGAAGCAGAATGCCACCGCTACCAACAGCTATTTGAATTTGCACCAGACGGCTACTTGGTAACCAATGTACAAGGAACAATTCAAGAAGCTAACCACGCCGCTGCTGACCTACTCAATCTCTCACAAATGTTTTTAGTTGGCAAATCGTTGGTCAATTTCGTTACTGCTCAGGAGCGCCGGATTTTTGAATCTCAACTAAATATCGCTAGCAAGGGAGACGGGGTAAGGGCGTGGGAAGTAAGTCTGCAACCGCGTAAATTCTGTTATGTTGACGTTGCTATCAAGGTAGCCTCTGTCCGGGACAAGCAAGGCAAGGTAGTCGCCTTGCGTTGGCTACTACGAGACATCACCGAGCGTAAAGAAGCCGAGTTGGCACTACAACGGGCCAATGAACAACTCACTATTGAGATTAGCGAACGTCAGAAAGCTGAAGCTTTAGCTAGGGAAGCTTTGAAAACAGAGAAAGAACTCAGCGAACTCAAATCCCGCTTCATTGCTATGATTTCCCATGAGTACCGCACTCCACTGACCACTATCTTGTCCTCAGCGGAATTTCTGGAACATTACAGTAACAAATTGCCAGATGAGAAAAAATGCCAACATCTCAAGCGTATTCAAGCAAGCGTAAGCCATCTGACTCAGCTAGTAAACGATGCACTATTCATCAATCAAGTTGAAGTGCAAGCCGTGGAGATTCAACGAACTTTGTTAAATTTGTCAGCATTCTGTCAGGAATTGGTAGAAGATTTAATGCTGACTGTCGAGCCGCAGCACACAATTATATTTGAGAGCGAAGGAAACTCCACTGAAGTTTACTTAGACCCGAAACTTCTGCGGCAAATTCTCTCCAACTTGCTTTCTAACGCCATTAAGTATTCCCCTCAAGGGGGTATGGTTTGGTTTAGTTATATTAGCAATGCCGACGAAGTGACTTTCCGCATCCGGGATGAAGGAATTGGTATCCCTACTGAAGACCTACCACAACTTATGCAATCTTTCTATCGAGCCACTAATGTGAAGACTATCCCTGGTACAGGTTTAGGGTTAGCAATTGTTAAGAAGTGTTTGGATTTACAGGGGGGTCAGATTTCAGTAGACAGTAAAATCGGCATGGGTACTACATTTAAGGTTACGCTTCCATTGAGGTAGCCTGATAGGTAATGGATACTACCCAAGAGGGGGATAAATTCAAGTAAAAACCGCTATAGTTTACCGGAAGATAGAAGATTGCAGGGAAGAGATAATGTCCTGTTTTTTGAGGTCTATCCAATTACCAAAAGAAAAGTATTTTTTAGAAAAAAAAGATACTTTTATAGAAATAAAAGTTTAAATTCAACTATGAAAAACTTTGCCGCAATATATAACAACGTAGATGAATTAACTCCGAAGCTAGAGGAATGGTTCTCCCGTGTAGTTGCACTGCTGCAACGCACTGATAAAATAGCAGCGACCAATGGAGCGCCTCAAGTACCTCACGAGCAGCAACAGCTACTGCTAGAGACTTCCGAGCAACTGCATATTGCCTTAGAAGAACTACGTGTTGCTCAAGAAGAGCTGTATCAGCAGCATGAAGAACTGCTCCAGCAGCATCAGGAATTAGTAGCAACTCGCGATGCTGTAGAAGCGGAACGTCGGCGCTATCAGGAACTGTTTGAGTTGGCTCCTAATGGTTATTTAGTGACAGATGTGAGCGGGAAGATTGAGGAAGCCAATCGTACTGCCGCTGAGTTGCTCAACGTTGAGTCGCGATTTCTAGTAGGTAAACCTCTGAGCGTCTTTATTGACGGGGAAGAGCGTCAAAACTTTTATTCCCTGCTCAATCAGCTCAGGCAGGTGGAGCGATTACAAGAGTGGGAAGTGTGCCTACAGCCCCGCAAGGGTACAGCCTTTGATGCCGTTTTGAGTGTAACCCCTGTTCGCAACAAGGAAGGCAAGCTGATTGCTCTACGCTGGCTACTGCGAGACATTACCGATCGCAAACAGATGGAGGAGCAACGCAGGCTACTTACTCGCGAACAGGCTGCTCGTGAAATCGCTGAATCCCAAGGACAACGCTCCGCCTTCCTAGCAGAGGCAAGCCGTATTTTGGCTAGCTCTCTCGACTACCGCACAACCCTAGCAAAGGTGGCACAATTGGCAATTCCTATCTTTGCTGATTGGTGCTTCATTGATATTGTTGAAAACAATCTAACCCACTTCGGGGAGCCGATAATGGCGGCATCCGACTCCCAAAAGGAAGCACTGTTACTCGAACTGAGGCGACGCTATCCACTCTCTATTGATGCCGATTATGGAGTCGCGAGGGTTTGGCAGACGGGTGAGCCAGAGTTGGTTAAACAGATTCCGGATTCATTCCTACTGTCTATTGCCAGGGATACAGAACATCTAGCTCTACTGCACCAGTTCAATGCTAAGTCTTACATCATCGTGCCACTCACCACTGGCGAACGAAAATTCGGTACAGTCGCATTTGTTTGTGCACAGCCAAAACGTTGTTACAATCAATCAGATTTGGCAATGGCAGTTGAGCTTGCCCAACGGTGTGCGATCGCAATTGACAATGCGCGACTCTACCAAGAGGCTCAAGAAGCTAACCGCATCAAGGATGAGTTCCTAGCTATTGTTTCCCACGAACTCCGCACACCGCTTAATGCCATGCTGGGTTGGGTGAGTATGCTCCGTCATCGAAATTTGAACGCAGCGACGGCAGCTAGAGCATTAGAAACCATCGAGAGAAATGCTCAATCTCAAGCGAAACTCATTGAAGATATCTTAGATATCTCGCGCATCATCCGAGGCAAGATTCGTCTGAATACCCATCCCGTTCACCTGCCATTATTAATTGATGCGGTGATTGAGAACGTGCGTCCAACAGCGGAACTCAAAGCAATTCAAATTGAGGCTATCCTTGACCCTGAAGGAGGCCCGATTATGGGCGATGCAGAACGCTTGCAGCAAATTATCTGGAATCTGCTTGCCAACGCCATCAAGTTTACACCTCATAGGGGGCGTATTGAAATTCGGCTTGAGCAGGTGAATTCAACTGCACAAATCGTAGTCAGAGACACAGGGAAAGGTATTCGTTCCGATTTTCTCCCTTACATCTTTGAGCGCTTCCGTCAAGCGGATGCGGCAACGACAAGATCGCATGGCGGACTCGGACTGGGGTTAGCAATTGTGCGTCACTTAGTAGAAATGCACAACGGCAGTGTTTATGCAGCAAGTGAGGGGGAAGGTAAGGGAGCAACCTTTACCGTGCAGTTACCTTTAATAGATTTACATCAAGATCAGCCCATTGAGAAAAACGAAGCGGTACTGAATACTTTGCCCACCCTTGAAGGCTTACGGGTGCTGGTGGTGGATGACTGTACCGATACTCTCGAATTGATCAGCTGTATTCTGGAACAGTGCAAGGCGCAAGTGATGACAGCGACATCAGCCGATGAAGCCTTCCATGCGATCGCAAAATGGAAACCCGATGTCTTAATCAGCGACATCGGAATGCCAGAAGAAGATGGCTATTCCTTGATTACACGCGTGAGAAACCTTGAAGTCGAGCCAGTGAGGCAGATTCCAGCCATTGCCCTAACTGCATTTGCCAGAGAGGAAGAACGGACTCGTGCTCTCAATGCTGGGTTCCAGATGCACATCCCTAAGCCTGTTGAACTCGCTAAGTTAGTTACAGCCGTTGCCAACCTTGCTGAATGAACCCAATTCACTCTAGCTAATCTGAAAATAGGGGTCAGGAGTCAGGAGTCAGGAGTCAGGAGTCAGGAGTCAGGAGTCAGGGGTTAGGAGAGGGAATTTTTCATCGAAGAAGACGCGGAGACGCGGGGACGCGGGGACGCGGGGACGTAAGTCC